>NZ_JBBKZS010000004.1:0-505094 GCF_037889955.1 Variovorax robiniae | reverse complement strand
CCCTGCTCTCGGCTGACACGATCAAGATCAACAGCCAGGGCAATGGCGACCTGACCAATTCCGGCACCATCGCCGGGCGTTCGCTGGTGGACATCAAGGCCGACACCATCAATAACCTGGGCGGGCGGATCTCTGGCGGCAGCGTGGCGCTGGACGCCAAGGCGGACTTGAACATCATCGGCGGCAGCATCGATGCGCGCCAGAAGATGACGCTCGACGCGGGTCGCGACATCAACATCGAGACCACCACGCGCAGCAACGCCGCCGGTGGCGGCTCCGCCACCACGGTGGACCAGGTGGTCGGCCTCTACGTGAGCAACCCTGGCGGTTCCCTCAAGGCCACCGCACAGCGCGACTTCAACCTCGTCGGCGCAGTCGTCAGCAACGCTGGCAACGGCGGCACCGACCTGATCGCGAAGAACGACCTCAACCTCAAGACCGTCACCGAGTCGCGCACCGTCTCCGGCGTGGGCGCTGGCCATGCCATGGTGGCGACGAGTTCGAACGAACTGGGCACCACCGTCACCAGCGGCGGCACCACGACGCTCAAGGCGGATCGCGACATCTACGTGCGCCAGGCCACGGTGGACGCGGGCCAAGCGATCCTGAGCGTAAACGCCGGTCGCGACATCACCATCGAGGCGGGCCAGCGCAAGGAGTCCGGCGCCTACTCGGCCAGTTGGACGGACAAGGGCCTCGCGAGCAAGACGTCCAACATCTTCAACGGTGTGTACGACAACAGCACCAGCGTGGGCAGCAGCTTCTCGGGCGGCAGCATCGCGATGACGGGTCGCGGCACAAGCAGCGCGTCCGTCGATTTCCAGCACCAGACCACCAACGCGAGCGGCCTGCGTGAGGTTTGCGCCTTGCCTTTGCGCGCGGAGTGATTACAGTGCGCCCTTGGCCCACGCATCCGCGGGCAACACGGAGGTTGGGTATGGCCGAGGATCCGTTTGCAGACCTGAAGAAGCGGCAACGCGAGATGTGGGCATCCTTTGCCCCGACGGCTACCTTCACCACCCCGGTGGCTGCCAAGCTCGTGAACTTCGCGCAGCTGAAGCCTGGTGACGAGGTGCTCGACGTGGCCACCGGCACGGGCGTCGTGGCCATCACCGCGGCACGCGCCGGCGCGAAAGTCTCTGCACTCGACCTGACACCCGAACTCATTGAAGCTGCCCGCGAGAACGGCCAGGTCGCCGGCCATGAGGAGATCACCTGGAGCGTGGGCGACGCCGAGCAACTGCCCTACCCCGACGCGACTTTCGATGTCGTCCTGAGCCAGTTCGGCCATATGTTTGCACCACGCCCCGACGTGACGATTGCCGAGATGCGACGCGTACTCAAGCCCGGCGGCCGTGTCGCCTTCGCCACCTGGCCGCCCGAGCATTTGGTCGGTCGCATGTTCGCACTCATCGGCCGCCACTCGCCACCGCCCCCGGGGGCCGCGCCTCCACCTCAATGGGGCAATCCGGCCATCGTCACGGAACGCCTTGCACCGCATTTCGAGGCGCCTTTCTTCGGACGCGCCGCCATGTACTTCCCGGCACTGAGCATTCCGCACTTCAGGCTGTTCATGGAGCGCTCGATCGGGCCCATGCAGAAACTCGTGGAGAGCTATGCAAGCGACCCCGCGAAGCTGGCCGGCCTGCGCGGCGAATTCGAGGCACTGGTCGCACCCTATTACGTCGACAACCTCATGCAGCAGCAATTCCTGCTGACCCGCGCGCAGGCACGTTGAGCCAGCGTCTGGCAGGAGCGCCCGAGCCCTACCGCTCCACCTTCAGGAACAAATCCCGATCCGGCGCAAAGTTGCCATACAGCGGCAGCAGCGCCCCGCCAATGGCCCGCGCATCCGCCCCGATCGCCCCCGCCAGGATCTGCGGCCGCGTCACGCCCTCCCAGCTGTAGTGATCGAAGGCCTCGCCGACCTGCGCCAGCAGCGCGGCCAGCATCTCGCGGCTGAAGGAGCCGTCGATGATCACGCCGTCGAGGTCGAGCAATGCCGCCGCGCTGTCGATGGCCAGCGCAATGGCCAATGCCGACTCGCGCATCCAGGCCTGCGTGACAGACAACCACGGCGCCTGCAACGCACGCTCGTCGGCAAGGGCGCCAGGATCGAGCTTCGCCTTCACGTACATGGCCTCCAGCGTGAACAGCGACGCGACACTCAGCAACTGGCGCGGCGGCGCACCGTCCGCACCGCCGAGGCCGAGCGGCATCGAACCGACCGCGCCGGCATTGCCGGTGACGCCGTGGCGCAGGTGGCTGTCGATGACCAGCCCGCCGCCGATGAAGGTGTCGATGTAGATGTAGAGGAAGCTGCGGATGCTGCGCCCGCGCCCGGCCACCAGTTCGGCGACGCAGGCGGCGGAGGTGTCCTTGACCATTTCCACCGGCAACGCGGTCATGGCGGCGACCTTGGCCTGGATGTCGATGCTGCTCCACTTGCCGGCCCGCTCGGGCGCGACACCGAGCAATGATTGCCAGCCCCCGAGTGACAGCGGCGCCGCGATACCGATGCCGTGCAACAGTTGCGCGCGCTTGGGGCCGAGCGATTTGCGCAGTGCGGCGAGGCGGCTGCGGATCTCGTCGAACAGCGTGTCGGGGTCGGGGAACTCGTAGTCGAGCGTCAGGCGCTCGCGCACCTGCGCAGTGAAGTCGACCAGCAGCACGTCCAGGCTGCGGCGGCCGATCTTGATGCCGATGGAGAAGGCGCCGTCGGGGTTCAGCGCCATCGGGATGGAGGGCTGGCCGATCTTGCCGCGCACCGGCGCATGCTTGAGCACCAGGCCGTCGGCTTCGAGCCGCGCGATGATGATCTGCACCGTTTGCGCCGTGAGGTGTGTGACGCGTGCGATCTCGGCCTTGGGCAGCGCGCCGTGCAAGCGGATGGCCTGCAGCACCACGCGCTCGTTGAACTGGCGCATGCCGACCTGGTTGGAGCCGCGCGGGCGTAGCCTGGGGGTCGCTGCTTCCGCGGTGCGCGCTTCGGCCGGCCGCGCCGCGCTCGTGCTCGTGACAACACTCATGGCACCAAGGCGTGCGCAATCACGCCCTTCTTGAAAACAAAATTCGAATACGCCTGCATCTCCCCAGTTTGCACGATCGCAAAGGCGCGCCCGACGCGCTCGTAGAACGCAAAGCGCTCCACCGCCTCGCACTGCCCCTCCCCCGCATCGCCTCGCGCACACATCTGCCCGATCACGTCGCGCTGCAAGGCGGAGCGATAGCCTGGCGGCGTGTCGCCCACCTGCATGAAAGTCACCGGCTGCGCCACCGCCGCATCCAGCGGCAGCACCGACAGCACCGCCGCGCAGGCCTCGCGCATCCCGACGCCGGGCAGCCGGATGATCGGCTTGCCGCGGGCCAGGGAATGCGCGGTGAAGTTGGCGTCGGCCAGCACGATCTCGTCACCGTGGCCCATCTCGCACAGCACCTTCAGCAGGTCCGGCGCGAGCAATGGGTCGATGTTCTTCAGCATGGTTCGCCCGTGTCTGCTGTCAGGCCAGTGCTTGCTGCGGCAGTTCGTCGGGGCGCATGGCACCGGTCATTACGGCCACCGTGTCGCTCATGCTGATGTTCTTCGGGTTCACGATACAGGCCCGCTTGCCCAGGCGGGCGATGTGGATGCGGTCGGCGATCTCGAAGACGTGCGGCATGTTGTGGCTGATGAGGATCACGGGGAGGCCCTTCTCCCTCACCCGCCGGATGAGTTCGAGCACCATGTTGCCCTCCTTCACGCCGAGCGCCGCGGTAGGCTCGTCCAGGATCACGACGTGCCTCGCGAAGGCCGCGCTGCGCGCCACCGCCACGCATTGCCGCTGGCCGCCGGAGAGCGTCTCCACCGCCTGCGTCATCGAGCGGATGCCCACCTTGAGGTCGTTCATGCGGGCGATGCTTTCGTCGAGCATCTTCTTCTTGTCGATGATGCGCAGCAGCCTGGAGAAGAAGCCTTCCTTGATGATCTCGCGGCCGAGGAACAGGTTCTCGGAGATGGTCATGGCGGGGGCCACGGCCAGGTCCTGGTAGACCGTCTCGATGCCCTCCTTGCGGGCGTCCATCGGCGACTTGAAGTGGATCACCTTGCCGTCGAGCTTGACCTCGCCCTCGTCGGGAATCGTGGCGCCGGAGAGCGCCTTGATCAGCGAGGACTTTCCGGCGCCGTTGTCGCCGATCACGGCCATGATCTCGCCGGCACGAAGTTCGAAGTCCGCGCCGTCCAGCGCCGTGACGTTGCCGTAGCGCTTGACCAGGCCCTTGGCCTCCATGACGAGCGGGCCGTGGGAATGAACTGGAGTGGTCATGATCAGCGGGCTCCCTTGCGAGACAGTTGGTCGGTGGCGACGGCCAGGATGACCAGCACGCCGGTGATGAGCACCTGGTAGACCGAGGCCACGCCCATCAGCGTCAGGCCGTTGCGGAACACACCCACGATCACCGCGCCGAGGAGCGTGCCGAGGATGATGCCGCGACCGCCGAAGAGGCTGGTGCCGCCGAGCACCACGGCCGTGATGGCGTCGAGGTTCTCGGTCTGGCCGGCGTTGGGGTCGCCCACACCGGTGCGGGCCACCGACAGCAGCGAGGCAATGCCGTAGAAGAGGCCGGCTGTCACATAGACCATCAGCAGCACCTTGTCGGTCGCGATACCGGTCAGGCGGGTCGCTTCAGGGTTGTTGCCCACCGCGTAGACGTGCCGCCCGGGCTGCGTGTCGCGCAGGCCCCACCACATGAAGATGTACAGCACGATCATGAAGATCGTCCCGTAGTTGAGCGCCGCGCCACCCAGCGAGATGGTGTTGCCGAAGAAGGTCATCGCAGGCGGCAGGTCGGTGATGGTCTGCGCACCCGAGTAGAGCTGCGTGATCGCGAAGGCGATGTTCATCGTGCCCAGCGTCACGATGAAGGGCGGCAGCTTGATGCGCGTGACCAGCAGGCCGTTGACCAGGCCGAAGGCCATGCACGCCAGGATCCCGCACAGGATGGCCAGGTACTCGTTCATCCCGCTGGCCACTGCCAGCTTGGTCATGACGATGCCGCCCAGCGACATCACCATGCCGCAGCTCAGGTCGATGCCGGCCGTCAGGATGATGAGCGTCTGGCCGATCGCGATCGTGCCCACCACCATCACCTGCTGCAGGATCAGCGAGAAGTTCTGAACCGACAGGAATCGGTCGCTCTGGGTCGAGAAGAACACGACTGCGATCAGCAGCGCGATCAGCGGTCCGAGGGTGGCGACCGGCGGGAGCTTCATCTTGCTCCCGGTGTCAGCTTTGGGGGTGGCGGCGGCGGTGCTCATGTCATGTCCCGGCGCTTACTTGTTGCCCCAGCAAAGGTCGGTGCCGACCTTCGTGTCCTTGCTGTCGACGCCGGCCATCGGCTTGTCGGTGATCAGCGTGACGCCGGTGTCGGTGTAGCCCTTGGCCTTGGTGCCGTTCTTGGCATAGGCCACGCCGGCCTCGACGCCCATCGAGGCCATCTTCAGCGGGTATTGCTGCGAGGTGGCGGCGATGACGCCGGCCTTCACGTTCTTGATGCCGGCGCAACCGCCGTCGACCGAGACGATCACCACGCCCTTCTCCTTGCCGGCGTTCTTCAGCGCCTGGTAGGCACCGGCGGCGGCGGGCTCGTTGATGGTGTAGACGAGGTTGATGTCGGGGTTCTTCTGCAGGCAGTTCTCCATCGCGGTCTGGCCCTTGGCCTGGTCGCCGAAGCTGTCGGCCATGCAGACCACGGCCGCGTCCTTCGCCAGTTCATTGCTCTTGGCGTCCAGCGACTTCAGGCCGAAGCCGTTCATGAAGCCGTTGTGGCGCTGCGCACCGACCGGGTGGCCGGGGAACAGGTCGAGCGTGGCGATCTTGGCGGGCTTGCCGGCCATGGCGACCTTGGCGTACTTGCCGATGAGCTCGCCGGCCGTGTAGTTGTTGGTGGCGAAGAGCGCGTCGGCGGCGTCGGCCGGGTCGGTCGGGCTGTCGAGCGCAATGAACATCACGCCTTGCGCCTGCGCCTTCTTGATGGCCGGCACGATGGCCTTGGAATCGTTGGGCGTGATGAGGATGGTCTTGGCGCCGCCCGCAATCATGTTCTCGATGGCCGTCACCTGGCCGGCGTTGTCGCCGTCCTGCTTGCCGGCGGCGCTCAGCAGCTTGGCACCCTGGGCGGTGGCCGCCGCCTGGGCGCCCTCCTTCATCTTCACGAAGAACGGATTGGTGTCCGTCTTGGTGATAAGCCCGACCACCGGTTGGTCCGCCGCGACGGCGAAGCCTGCGGCGCAGAGGCCGGCGGTGATGGTGAGGGCAATGCGGATCGGGGTCTTCGGCATGAGTGTCTCCATTGGCGTTTGCGGTCGATGGGCGGCCGCGTTGGGTGGTGAGGGCCTGCGTCGCCGGGTTTGCATGCCCGGTGGCGTGGAGGGATTGTGGGCGTGCCGACTAACTAAATCAATTAGATTTATTAAGTAGTTTCCCGGATATGACGCCCGACCCGCAGGCCCTGCGCGACGATGGTCAGGGCCGGATTGAGGGCGCCCGACGAGGGGAAATGGCTGGCGTCGACCACGAACAGGTTCGGGTGGTCGTGGCTGCGGCACCAGCGGTCGAGTACGGAGTGCGCCGGGTCGTCGCCCATGCGGACCGTGCCGCACTGGTGCGAGGGCGTGTCGATGCCGAAGGGGCGGCTCAGGATGGCGCTGAAGCCGATCCGCTTCAATAGCCCTTTGGTGCGGCTCACGAAGCGGTGATGCGTGGCCATGTTGGTGCGATGCCAGTTCAGTTCCACCCCGCCGCCGGCAAGCGGGCGCACGGTGCTCTGCGGATGTGGCAGGTCCTCGGACATGACCAGCCAGTCGACGCTGTGGCGCGAGAGCATGCGGCCGGCCCAGCGCGGCATGCGTGGCATGGCCGAGCGGACCATGGGCTCCTGGATGTTGCCGAGCATCTGCACGTTGCCGAGGGGCACGCGCTCGTCGGCGGCGCCGAGGTAGAAGTCGTTCAGCGCCAGGGTCTTGGTGAAGCGCGTGTCGTTCACGGTCAGCGGCAGCATGCCCATGAGGCAGGTCGTGTTGTGGTTCATGAAGTGGCGGCCTACGCAGCCGGAGGTATTGGCCAGCCCGTTCGGATGGCGCGGCGTGGCCGAGCGCAGCAGCAACAGGGCCGAATTGATGGCACCCGCGCTGAGGACGAACAGCGGCGCACGCACCGTCTGTCGCTCTCCCTTGTGGAGGACCTCGGCGGCGACGATCCTGTGGCCCCGTTCATCGGTGACGAGGCGCGTGACTTCGCTGCCGGTCTGCAGGGTGACGTTGGGGTGGCGCAGGGCCGGGTCGACCAGGCACTTCTCCGCATCGCCCTTGGCCTGCACCGCGCAGGGGAAGGCATCGCAGGTGCCGCAGCGCAGGCAGGGGCCGCCCTCGCGCAGGTCGATGGCGGATGGCATGTGGAAGGGGTTCAGGCCGAGCGCCTGCAGCTTGAGGGCCAACTCACCGATGAGGGGTTCGTGCAGCACGGGCGGGAACGCGTAGGCGCTGCTGCGCGGCGGCTCGCTCGGGTCGACGCCGGCGTGGCCGTGCACATGAAACAGTTGCTCGGCCTCGGCATAGAAGGGTTCCAGGTCGGCATAGCGGATGGGCCACGCGGGCGAGAGGCCGTCTTCATGCTCGACGGCCTCGAAGTCCTGCTCGCGAAGGCGGAACATCGCCGTGCCGTAGAACTTCGTGTGGCCGCCGACGAAGTGGTACTGGCCCGGCGTGAACGCCCTGCCCTCGCCGTCCTGCCAGCGTTCGTGGGCGCGGTAGCGGCGCTCGACGAACACCGCCTCGGGGTCGTTGTTCTGCGGCTCGCGCGGCAGGCGCTCGCCGCGCTCGAGGATCAGGATGCGCGCGCCGGTGCCGGCCAGGCTGAGCGCCATGGCGCCGCCGCCAGCGCCGGAACCGATGATGACGATGTCGTAGTCCACGCCGCTCCTTCAGGCGAGACGAACGGGCGTCCGCCGGCCCGTGCGCGAGGCCTCCACGACGGCCAGCGCCGCGGCCAGGGAGCGCATCCCGTCCTCACCGGAGGCCGCGGGCACACCCTCCCCGCGCACCGCTGCCGCGAACTGCGCGAGCGAATGGGCATAGAGGTCGTGCGGTACGAGCGCTATCTGGCGCTCGCCCTCAGCGGTGCGCAGCAACACCTCGCCGACGGGCCGCTGCGTCATCACGTCGCGCCCGATGATCGAGCCGGCCGTACCGTGGATCTCGATGCCGGTGCCCGCATGGGCCACGTTGAAGGCATCGTGCAGTTGCGCCAGCACACCGTTGTCGAAGCGCAGCACGGCCATCACGCCGTCTTCCACCGGGCCGTCCCCTTGGCTCATGGCCACGGCCTCGACCGGCTCCGCATCGAGCAGGAAGCGCAGCGTGTCGGCATCGTGGACGGTGATGTCGAGGATCACGCCGCCGCCCGCGTCGGGCTTGTGCACGCGCCAGCCTTGCAGGTGGGCGGGCAGCTTCACCGCATGGAAGACGCGCGCGAACAGCGGCTGGCCGATCGCGCCATCGCGTATGAGTTGGCGAATGGCGATGTGCGAGGCGGCGTTGCGCAAGTGGTGGTTGGTGCCCAGCACCACGCCTGCGCCCTCGCAGGCCGCGACGATGGCCTGCGCATCGGCCAGCGTCATGGCGAGCGGCTTCTCGCACAGCACATGCCTGCCAGCGCGGGCGGCGGCGATGGCTTGCGGGGCATGCAGTTCATTGGTGGTGCTGATGTAGACCGCGTCGACGGCCGGGTTGGCGAGCAGTTCGTCGAGCGACGTGGTCGATGCGGGGATGCCGTGCGCTGTCGCGTAGGCCGCGCCGCGCTGCGCATCGCCGCTCATCACGGCCGCAACGGCGTGGCCGGGTTGCGCGCGGATCGCATCGATCATCCATTCATGGGCGATGGTGCTGGCGCCGATCAGTCCCCAGCCGAGGGTGTCTTTCATTCGAAGTCTCCTTGCGTGCCAACAGCGACACGGTGAATGAAGCGTAGGTGTGACGCCCCATCGCGCATGGCAGGGATGCCGCAGCTTCTTGCACAATTGCCGCATGTCGTCGGCCGTCCGCCGATGCAAATCACTCCACTCGCAAGCGATGCCCCTGCGCCCCCGATTCGAGCAAGTCAGCGTCGGCCGAGGCGAGTCATGGACCTTGTTCGATCGCCGCCTGCCGGCTTTTCCGTTCAACTGGCACTACCACCCGGAATACGAACTGACGCTCACGCTCAACAGCGTCGGCGAACGCTTCGTGGGCGACCACGTGGCGCGCTATGGCGATGGCGACCTGGTGCTGGTGGGCCCGAACCTGCCGCATGCATGGCAGTCGCGCAGCGCGTTGCAACCTGGGCAGCCGCACCACGCGGTCGTGGCCTGGTTCACGCGCCAATGGGCCGAGGGATTGACCCTGCCCTACCCGGAGTTGGGTGGCATCGGGCAGTTGCTGGCGGAGTCCTCTCGCGGCCTGTTCTTCGGGCCGGGCACGGCGGCGCTGGTGCGTCCGCGTTTGCTCGGCCTGATCGATGCCGCACCGGCGGCACGCTGGCTCGGCCTTGTCGAGATCCTGCTGATGCTGGCCGCCGACGCCAGCCGCGAGCCGCTCGCCCTGCAGGGTTTTGCCGGCGAAGATGCGCCGCGCGAGCGCGCTCGCCTGGACCGCGTGCTCGCCCATCTGCATGCGCACTATGCCGAGCCGATCCGGCTTGCCACCCTGGCCGAGCTGGCGGCGATGAGCGAGAGCCAGTTGCAACGCTTCTTCAAGCGCTGCACGCGCACCACGGTGAGCGGCTATCTGGCGACCCTGCGCATCGGCCACGCCTGCGCGATGTTGCTGGAGGACAACCGCCCCATCGCGCACATTGCCGAGGCGGCAGGCTTTACGCAGGCGGCGTATTTCACACGGCAGTTCCGCGCGCTGAAGGGCATGACGCCGAAGGAGTTCAGGGCGCAGTATTCGGCCTGACGGCGGCCGTCGCCCATCAACGCGTCATCGCCTGCTGTTGCGCCAGGTCCGGTACGGGTAGCCGCCTTGGGTGCACAGCACTTCGCCATAGGGGTTGTAGCGGTCGCATGCGGCGCGGGCGCCTGACATGGCCACGGGTGTCAGGCGGCGGTCCTTGCGCGGCTTGGCGTTGCTGACCGGGACGGCCCGGGCAGGTCGCGCCTTCATGCCGGGGGCTGGCGTGGCGGCCTCCTCGATGATCGGCTGGGCTGTCGCCTTCTCTTCCCACGTCGACTCGGGCTTCGGCACCGGCAGATGCGCAGCGGTCAGGACCTCGCGCTCCTCCGCATGCAGGCGCGGCGGCGGGACCGCGGCCTGCGCCACGGGCACGCCCGCTGGCGCGCGCATGTGCGGCACGCGCGCCGACGTGGACGCCCAGACCACCAGAGCCAGCACGCCCACCAGCAGCAATACGCCAAAACACAGCCACACCGTCATGGCCTGCGCGCCCGTCAAGCGCAGGGACGCACCCCCGCGTCGACCAGCGCTTGCCGCGCCCATCGACTCCGCCCGCATGGATTCCAGCAGCGACGGCGCCGTGGGCGCAAAGGCCGGCAGCTTGGCAAGGCATCCGCGACAGAACATCGCGCTGTCGCGGTTATCGGTTCCGCAGGTGGGGCAAGTGGCTGGCATTCCCTCCTCTCAACCGACCAGGGTCGGGTTGCGCCGCGCTTCATCCAGCCGACGCTGGCGAATCGGCTGCGCACAGGAAGAAGCGCGGGCTGCGCCAGGCTGCGCGCAGGTGCGGTTCACGCACATCGCGCGGGCGAAGAAGTTCATCTCGTCGCAGCGGGCCAACTGGGCGGACGCGCTTTGCGAACTTGGCGCATGCTGTGGCGCCGCCGCCTGCCTTCGCACCGCTGCGGCCTTCCGCGAGGGTCGCTCCGCCGGGGACTCGGCGATGGACTCTTCTTCCTCTTCTTCGGTAGCGGAGAAGGCAGGCTCGGGTGCCGACTCGACCATCGCATGGGTCGTGGGCTCCGGCTGCACCGTCACGGGCACCGCGGCCTGCTCCGGCAATTCGACCGGGGCGAGCGGTTGCAGCATGGCGCGCTGCGCGGGCGAGGCGGACGGAGAAGACTCGCCCAGCGGAATGCCGGCGGCGGCTGCAATGATGATCAGGAACGCACCCATGCAGCTCGACGCCAGGGGGATGCGTCGCGCCTTGATCGGCACGGGACCTTGCGCGGATGCGGATGGCGGTTCGCTCGTCGCGTAGTACGCGGGCAGCTTGCCCGTGCAGCCCTTGCAATAGCGGCGCGATGCGAGGTTGATGGTCTGGCACGCCTCGCACACGCTGCGAGGCGCCCGGCTGCCCCATCGCGCGAGATCCAGCAGATCGCCAAACGCGATGCCCGGCGTGGAAGTCCTCGACGAGGGTGATATCGCGACGGCCATCATCGTCCACGCGGTGCGCGGCCTGCGACGCAGAACTTTTCGACACGGCGGCTGAACAACATGCTGGGGCTCCTGGCTCGTCGACGATGGCAGGAAACCTGCCGCATGCAAGGTGCAGCGGTGCGGCCTTGGCACGTGTAAGACATCGGCTGATCCCGCTGTCGATGGCGATGCGGGTGACGCTACAACTTTTCGGATGGCGCTACAAGTGGAAACGTCGCTGACGCCTCAATCTCGCCGCGACCTAGGTACGCCTTCCCGATCCGAGGTGCCCAAAGCCAGGTCAGTGGCCAACGAAAGATCGGCGATCCAGGCGGCATAGGCGTCGTCCTGCTGCGACGGGTCGCCGCGCAGCAGCGCAGAGGGATGCAAGGTGACCAGCACCCGTTCCCCGCGCGGGCCTTCGTGCCACTGGCCACGCTCTTTCATCACGGCAACGGGGCGGCCCAGCAGGGCGCGGGCCGCGGTCGCGCCGAGGGCGACCAGGGCCCGCGGCTTCACCTGGGCGATCTCGCTTTCGAGCCAGTGCAGGCAGGCCGCGGCCTCCTGCTGGCTCGGCGTCTTGTGGATGCGGCGCTTGCCGCGCAACTCGAACTTGAAATGCTTGACGGCATTGCTGACCCAGATCCGGTCGCGCGGCCAGCCGAGGTCGGCGCAGGCGCGGTCGAACAGCTTGCCGGCCGGGCCGACGAAGGGATGGCCGCGCAGGTCTTCCTGGTCGCCGGGCTGCTCGCCGACGACCATCAGCGCCGCGTTCACCGGGCCTTCGCCGAACACGGACTGGGTGGCGTGTTCGCCGATCGGGCATTCGCGGCAGCGCTCGGTGGCGGCCTTGAGTTGGGCCAGCGCCTTGTCGGGATCGGCGGAGAGCTTCAGGTGTGAGGTGGACATGCGCTGCTCCTCGTGATTCGCCAGGGGCACGATGCGGCGCGCGGGCGTGGTGGCCGGCGCCTCGATCATCCGCCCGCTGCGCGAGACGGCCTCGGCCGCGAGCGGGCTGATCAGTTCGGCCTCGGGCAGGTTGCGCCAGTACCGGCGCGGCATCTCCTTCTGCATCATCGCGAGCTTGAGCCGCGCGGGGTTGAAGATGTGCCGGTAGTAGGTGAGCCACAGGGCCTCGCCGGCATCGGCCGGCGGCGCGTCCTGCTTGCGGGCGCCGGGGCCGAAGCGCAGGGTCTCGCCGTCCCACTCGATCGAACGCTCCGGCGTCAGGATGGCCCATCGCATCTGGGTGAAACGGCGCACGAAGAATGGGGCGGTGGCCTCGACGATGTGGTGCTCCGGCTCGAACCAGGCGACGTGCAGCGGCGTCGCTTCATCGCCTTGCGGACCGATGGTGCGGAAGCGGACGAAGGCGGTCATCTTGTGCATGTCGCGGCGGACGGCCTTCGCCATCTGGTCGGCTTGGACGCGGTCGGGGTCGATGGGGTCGTGGCGCAGCGCGGGCTCGTGCGTGAGGCGCCACAGCAGGCGATAGAGCAGGCCGAAGCGGGCGGGGTCGCGGTGCAGGACGACGGTTTCGCAGAGGGTGATGAAGTCGGGCGGGACCGTGGCTGTCGCGGGCGACGACCGCTCGCCCGCGAGTTGCGAGGATTGCCTGGCGATGGTTGGAGACGGTCGCTCGGCCGCAGGTCGATCAACAGCGGATTGCGCCGCGAACAAGTCTTCCGCTGCACTCGCCCGCGTGTGCCAGGCGATGGCATCGGGAGGCACGCCCTGCGCGAGCAGTGCGCGGGCCTCGCGGCGGAAGCCGGGCCAGTCGGTGTCACCGTCGAGCGTGACGGTGTGGAGCGCGGCGGCGGCATGGGCAAACATGGGCGCAATCTGCTGCCGCGCGCCGGGCCACGCTGTAGGCGCTCAGGCGGAAAAGAGCGAAGCCTGCACCGGCGCGGACTTGAGCCGTGCTGCGAGGTCGCTGGCTTCCAGCGCCCGCCCCGGCCGATGGTCGGCCAGCAGCACGAAGGGCATCACCTTGCGCATCGGCACATGCAGCCGCTTCAGGTCTTCGCAGCGCAGGCGCCGCACGCGCCGCGCCACCAACAGGCGCTCCGCGGCCTTCACGCCAAGGCCCGGCACGCGCAGCAGCATCTCTCGGGGTGCGAGGTTGAGGTCGACCGGAAAGCGATCGCGATGCGCCAGCGCCCAGGCCAGCTTGGGGTCGACGTCGAGCGACAGCATGCCGCCCTTGTCGTCGGCAGATGCCGGCACGATCTCGTCATGCGTGAAGCCATAGAAGCGCATGAGCCAGTCGGCCTGGTAGAGCCGGTGTTCGCGCACCATCGGCGGCGCGGCCAGGGGCAGATTGCGCGACGCGTCGGGGATCGGGCTGAAGGCGGAGTAGTAGACGCGCTTGAGGCGATACGCGCCGTAGAGATTCGCGCTGGTCGAGAGGATGGTGCGGTCGTCGGTGGCGTCGGCGCCGACGATCATCTGGGTGCTCTGCCCGGCCGGCGCGAACTTCGGCGCCGCCGCCCTGCCCGGCTTGGCGCCCGGCATCGAGACGACTTGCATGGCCGCGTCGTCGTACGCCGCGCCCTTCGCATCGTCGATGTGCACGCGCAGGCGTGCCATCGAGCGGCGAATGGCGGCGCCGTCCTTCTCGGGCGCCAACGCCTCCAAGCCTTGCACTGTCGGCAACTCGATGTTGATGCTGAGTCGGTCGGCATAACGCCCGGCCTTCTGCAGCAGTTCGGGCGAGGCGTCCGGAATGGTCTTCAGATGGATGTAGCCGCGAAAGTCATGATCCTCACGCAGCGCGCGCGCCACCTCGACCACCTGTTCCATCGTGTAGTCGGGGCTCTGGATGATGCCGCTCGAGAGGAACAGGCCTTCGATGCAGTTGCGGCGGTAGAAGTCGAGCGTGAGTTGGACCACCTCGTCGACCGTGAAGCGGGCGCGCTGCACGTTGCTGCTGGCGCGGTTGACGCAGTAGAGGCAGTCGTACTGGCAGAAGTTGGTGAGCAGGATCTTCAGCAGCGAGATGCAGCGGCCGTCGGGCGCGTAGCTGTGGCAGATGCCGGAGCCTTCGGTCGAGCCGATACCCCGCCCGCCGACCGAGTCGCGCTTGCTGCTGCCGCTGGAGGCACAGGAGGCGTCGTATTTGGCGGCGTCGGCGAGGATGGCGAGCTTGCGCTGAACACTGGACATATATCCAGTACATCCTACTCTTCCCTGGTGACCGAGTACAGGCCGTCGATCACGTTGTCAGCCCGGCCGCACTTTCAGCGCGGTTGCGAATTGCCGGCCAGCAGTTGCGCGATCCGCGCTACACCACCGGTGCCACTCGCCGCGCGGCCGACCAGCACGGTACCCAAGGCGCCAGCCAGCATGCGCCCGATGACCGAACGGCCGCTGGCCGCCTTCCACAGCAGCAGGGCGCCCACGCCGAGCACGATCACATGCTCGCCCGGGAAGTCCGGTCTTTGCTGGTCGTATTGCCTGACTTGGTCGAAGACCGATTCGCGTTGTGGTTGCATGAGGGCTCCTTGATTCAGCGCCCCATTGATATGCCGTACGCCACCCTCGCGATGTAGGCATGCAGGCACGACGTTCGTCGGGCAGCCGGCTTGCGATCCGGGATGCGAACGGTCACGACGAATCGGGCCAGCGTCGAGGCACGCGCCCTTCCCCGACTCCTGTTCAAAGGCTCACCTTCGCGGCCCGCCAAACCCTTCCAGTCGCACCCCCACCGCCGTCACCGCGATGATCAGCGCCCCCCAGATCGCCAGCGTGAGGAAGGGGCTGAAGCCCAGCAGGTTGAACGCCGACGAAATCAGTTGAAGCAGGATGAGCGCCATCACCAAGCCACCCACCTTGCCGAAGCCGCCGAACGGATCGACGCCACCCAGCACCGCCGCCAGGATCGTCACCAGCAGGTAGCTCTCCCCGTACGAGGCATTGGCCGAGTTGAAGCGCGCCATCATCACCAGCGCCGCGACCACGGCCAACAGGCTCGACAGCACATACACGCCGAGCAGCACCCGCCGCGTGTCCACGCCCGAATAGCGCGTCGCCTTCTCGCTCGACCCGATCATGTAGACCTTGTGGCCGAACGGGCTCTTGTTGAGCAGCACCGCCATCGGCACGCAGAGCGCCAGGAAGATCATCAGCGCCACCGGCACGCCGGCCAGCGTGCCGTTGCCCAGGAACACGATCGGCTCCGAAAAGCCGGAGATCACGTTGCCGCGCGTGAGCCCGATCGACAGGCCCTTGCACAGCGTCATCGTGCCCAGCGTCGCGAGGATCGGCGACACGCCGAGGTAGGCGATGACGTAGCCATTGATGAGGCCGACCACCAGCGCCACGCCCATCCCGGCGAGGATGGCAATCACCTGCCAGCCGCCCCACATGAAGCCCTCCGCGCCCGGCACCTGCGTGGTCAGCACCCAGCCCATCGTCAGTGCGCAGAGATTGGCGGTCGCGATGATCGAGAGGTTGAGCCCGCCCGACAGCAGCGTGACCATCATCGCCAGCGACAGGATGCCCAGTTCCGGCAACTGGAAGGCCATGGACTGCAGCGAGCCGACGCTGAAGAAGCGCTGGCCGAGCAGCAACCCGAACACCGCCAGCAAGGCCACCAGCACCAGCGACAACATCGGCACCGTGCCGCCGCGCAGGAAGCGTGCGAGCGCCATCAGTTGATCGCCTTCGTTGCGCGACGACGGCGCTCCGACCAGGCCGTCATCGACACGGCGACGAGGATCGTCAGCCCGACGAACCACTGGTTCCAGTACGAGGACACGCCGATCAGCACCAGCCCGTTCTGCAGGATCGCCAAGAGCGCCACGCCAAGGATCGCACCCATCACCGTGCCCACGCCGCCGGTGAGGCTCGCACCGCCCAGCACCACCGCGGCGAGCACATCGAGTTCCTTGCCGACCAGCACCGTCGGCGTCACCGATTGCGCGAGCTGCGCCTGCACCAGCGAGGCCACGCCCGCGACAAAACCCAGGTAGCCGTAGACCAGCACGTTGAGCCGGAACACATGGAAGCCGAGGCGCTGCGCCGCATCCTTGTTGCCGCCCATCGCATAGATCTGCCGGCCGACGTTGGTGCGGTTCAGCAGCAGCCACGCCGCGAGGAACGCCAGCACCAGCACGATGATCTGCAGGTTCAGCGCATAGGGCACGCCGCTCGCGTCCTCCTGTTCGAACCACCAGATGCCGTCGCGGAAGAACTTCGGCAGCGAGGTGATGTACTTGCCGCCGGTCGAGAAGATGAGCAGGCCGTAGAAGATGTTGAGCGTCGCGATCGACACGATGATCGAGGAGATGCGCAGCTTGGTGATGAACACCGCATTGATCACACCGCACACGACGCCCACCGCCGCCGCGATGGCGAAGAGCGGTAGCCAGCCGAGGCCGTGCTGGATGCCGATGGTCAGCGCTATGTACTGCGCAATCGACGCCGTGGCCGTGAACGAGATGTCGATGCCGCCCGAGATCAGCACCACCAGCAGGCCCGAGGCCAGGATGCCGATGAAGGCATTCGAGGTCAGCAGGTCGTAGAGGTTCTGGATGGTGAGGAAGCTGTCGGTCGCCAGCGAGAGCGCCAGCGACAGCACCAGGATGACGGCGAGCAGCCAGAACTCGTGGCTGCGTCTGAAGCGCTGGAGCGCGGAGGTTCCGGATGACTTAGGCATCGACCATCGCCTGCAATTCCTCTTCGCTTGATTCGTGCGGCACGCGCTCGCCGACGAGCTTGCCACCGCGCATCACCAGGACTCGGTGCGAGTGATAGAAGACCTCCGGGATCTCGTCGGAGATCAGCAGGATCGCGACGCCCTTCGCCGCCAGCGCGCGCACCACTTCATAGATGCCGTCCTTGGCCGCGATGTCGACGCCGACGGTCGGGCTGTCGAGGATCAGCAGCTTGGGCGCGGTCGCCATCCACTTGGCAAGCACCACGCGCTGCTGGTTGCCGCCGGACAGCGTACGCACCGCGTTGTCCGCGTTCGGCGCCTTGATGGCCAACTCCTTGATCCAGTGCTGTGCCGTCGCCTGGCGCGTTTGCTCGGGCACCAGGCCGATGCCGTTGGTCAGCTTGTCCAGCACAGTCACCAGGATGTTCGAGGAGATCGGCTGCTCCAGCACGAGCCCCAGGTTGAGCCGGTCCTCCGAGACATAGGCGATGCCCTCCTCGATCGCCTGCGCATTGGTCTTGAGCGCGAGCGGCTTGCCGTTCAGCCGGATCTCGCCCGAAGTCGGCCGGTTCATGCCGAACAGCGACAGCGCGAACTCGGTGCGGCCGGAGCCGAGCAGTCCGGTCAGCCCGACGATCTCGCCCGCGCGGATGTCCAGGCTCACATCCTCGTACTGGCCCGTGCGCGTCAGGTGGCTCACCGACAGCACCACATCGGCGGTGGTCGAATCCGTCAGCGAGGTCTTGTAGGCGAAGGATTTGCCGGTCATCAGCGTCGCGAGCTTCTTGTCATCCATCTCACGCGCCGGGAATTCGCCGACCTTGGCGCCATCGCGCAGCACCGTCACGCGCTCGGCGATTTCCATGACTTCATCGAGCCGGTGCGAGACGAAAACGATGCAGATGCCGTGACGCTTCAAGTCGGCGACGAGCCGAATCAACGCATCGACCTCGTGCCGCGACAAGGAGGCTGTCGGCTCGTCCATGATGACCAGCTTGGCATCCGCCGCCATCGCGCGGCAGATCGCGACGAGTTGCCGATTGGCGATCGACAGGTCCTCGACCCGCTCGTCCGGGTCCAGCGACGCGCCGATGCGCGCCATCGCAGCCGCGGCCGTCGCGCGCAGCCGCTTCCAGTTCACCACCTGCGGCCGCCCCAGGTGGCTCGCAATGGAGATGTTCTCCGCCACCGTAAGGTTGGGGAACAGCGACAGGTCCTGGTAGATCACCTGGATGCCGCAGGCGGTGGAGTGCACCGGATCGAGGTGCGGATACTCCCGCCCCTCGATCACGATGCGCCCGCCCGGCTCCGGCGCCAGCACGCCGGAGATGATCTTGATCAGCGTCGACTTGCCCGAGCCGTTCTCACCGACCAGGCAATGCACCTCGCCGGCGGCCAGCGAGAGGTCGACGTCGCGCAATGCGACGACGCCGCCGAAGCGCTTGGAGATCCCTTGCAGTTCGAGGAAGTTGGCCAAGCAATCCTCAGAGACCGCCAGCGATCAAACCGCCGATCGTCTCGTTGTTGATCCGCATGATCTTGTCGACCTTGATCAGCTTGCCCGGCACGTCCACCGACGCCTTGCCCAGCCCCGGGATCTCGACGCCGTCCTTGATCGGCTTGCCATCGAGCACCAGCCGCGCGACCGCAACCATCGCGTAGCCGGCATCCGTCGGGTTCCACAGGAAGCCTTCGCGGATGATCCCGTCGGCGATCAGGTCCTTGGCCTGCGAAGGCAGCACCGTGCCGACCACCGCGATCTTCTTGCCCAGGCGCTTCTCGCGCACCGCGTTGCCCGCACCAATCGGCCCGTTGGAGCCGAAGCCCAGGATGCCCTTGAGGTTGGGATACGCCTTGATCACGTCCAGCGTGGTCTTGTACGAAGTGTCGATCTCGTCCGCGCCAGGGAAGCGGTCCGCGGCCAGCTTCATCTTCGGGTAGTTCTTCTTCTGGTAGGCAATGGCCGCATCGGCCCACTTGTTGTGCAGCGGCGTGGTCAACGTGCCGACGTACACCACGTATTCGCCCTCTTCGCCCATGTCCTTGGCGATGCGCTGCATCTGCACCTCGCCGAACTTGACCGAGTCGATCAGCTCCACGTTCCAGTCGCGCCCCTCCTGCTCCGGCCCTTCATGCGTGATGACCTTGATGCCCGCGGCCTGCGCCCGCTTGAGCACCGGCTCGCACACCTTTACGTCGAGCGGCACCAGGCCGATGACGGTCACCTTCTTGGCGATCTGGTCCTCCAGCAGCTTGACCTGCTGCGCCGGGTCGACATTGGCCGGGCCGACCATGGTGGCATCGATGCTGAAGTCCTTGGCGCCCTTCACGATGCCCTTCTCGACCGCGTTGAACCACGGGATGCCCGCGATCTTGACCACGGTCACCATCGACGGATTCGCCGCGAAGGCGAGTCGGCTGGCGAGCCCCGATGCGCCGGCCATGGCCGCGCTTCCCAATGTCTTGAGAGTCTTGCGTCTGTTCACTGGTTGTCTCCATGTTGTCCCGCGTTTTTGGCGAGCCTTGATTGCCCTCCCAGGGTGAGAACGCGAAGCTGCACAAATGCTAGTACCGGCGCTTGCAATTGACAACGGGGCTGCGGCGCGGCTTACCCTGATATCGACGAATGGGCTGTGCAATCGCGTCATGCGTTCTCGTGCGATTTGCAGTTCAATCCCGCGTTCCACTCACCCACGATGGAGACGACATGAAGCCGAAGACCACTGAAGAATATGTGCAGATCGACGAGGTGGAATGGCAGCCCTTCCCGGACGCCTTCTCCACTGGCGGCATTCGCTGGAAGCTGTTGAACGTGTCGCCCGGCTCGGGCGCCTGGACGGCGATCTTCGACTGCCCCGCGGGCTCGTCCTTCGCGCCGCACATCCATGCCGGCCCGGGCGAATACCTGCTGACCAAGGGCAGGATGGACGTGCGAGGCGGCAAGGCCGCGGGCGGGGCCACCGCCGTCGCGCCGGGCTACGGATTCGAGTCCTCGGGCGCGCGGCACGACAAGACGAACTTCCCGGAAGACAGCGAGTTCTACATGACCTTCCTTGGCCCGCTGACCTTCATCAAGCCGGACGGCAGTCCGATCGCGGTGATCGGCTGGGAAGAAGCCCAGGGTGCATGGGGTTGAAAACCTGACTTGGCAAGTCAGCTTGTCGGGGCGGCCGGGTCGAGCAAGCCAGCAGACTTCAGGTCGCTCCACAGCGCAGCCGGCACCGTGGCATCCGCATCGGCCGCGTTGGCTTCGATCTCCTCCGGCTTCACGCCACCAAGCACGACGGTGACCACGGCCGGATGCGCCATCGCGAACTGCAGTGCCGCGCGGCGGATCGAGGTGCCGTGCGCCGCGCAGATCTTCTCGATCTTGCGCACGCGCTCCATGATGTCTTCCGGCGCAGGCCCGTATTCGAAGTGCGCGCCCGGCACCGCGCCGGTGGCCAGGATGCCGGAGTTGAAGACGCCCGCCAGCATCACGCCCATGTTCTTCTGCTGCGCCAGCGGCAGGAACTCGGCCAGGCCGTTCTGGATGAGCAGCGAGTAGCGCCCCGCCAGCATCGCCACGTCGAAGTCGCCGGCCTTGGCGAACTTCACGCTCACGTCGGACTCGTTGATGCCGAAGCCGATGGCCGCCACCACCTTCTCGCTGCGCAGCTTGTCGAGCGCCTTGTAGGCACCGTCCATCGCCTCCTTGAAGTAGCGCTCGGCATCGACTCGGCCATGCGTCCACACGTCGCAGTCGTGGATCAGCAGCACGTCGATGCGGCTCAGCCCGGTGCGCAGCAGCGATTGCTCGACCGAGCGCATCGTGCCGTCGTAGCTGTAGTCGAAGCGCGGCGCATGCGGGTAGCCGCCGGCAAAGCCGGGCGAGTACACGTCGGGGTTCTTGGGCGGCGGCTTGGTGAAGGCATCCATCACGCGGCCGATCTTGGTCGAGACGATGACCTGGTCGCGCGGCACATGCCGCAGGCCGGCGCCGATGCGGGATTCGGCCAGCCCGTTGCCGTAGTGCGGCGAACTGTCGAACACCTTGACGCCGCTGGCATAGGCCCGCTCGATGGTGGCGATCGACGTCTTCTCGTCGAGCAGTTCGTAGAGGTCGCCCATGGGCGCGGTGCCCAGTCCGATGGCGGAGAACGCCAGGTTCGTGCCGTTGCGCGTCTGGAAGTTGCGTGACTTCATTGCGAATGTCTCCTCGTTGGATGCCGCGCGAGCTTAGCGCGGCTCGCCGTTTCTTGCGCGGCGCGTAGGTAGCGAGCTACCACCCGCATCGGGCCACCGCGCCGAATAATCGTCTCGCCCCACAACACGAAGAGACACGACCATGCATCCCACAAAGAAGCGACTCGCTCGGCGCGTTGCCGCCTTCGGCCTGCCGATCCTGCTCGGCGCCATCGCGCCGCCCTCCCTCGCCAACCAGGCCCTCGCCACCAAGTACAGCTGCCTCGCCTGCCACGCCGTGGCGACCAAACTCGTCGGCCCCGCCTACAAGGATGTCGCCGCCAAGTACAAGGACGACAAGGACGCCGTCGCCACGCTGGTCAAGAGCATCCGCAACGGCGGCAGCGGCCGCTGGGGCGACCTGGCGATGCCGCCGCAACCGCAGGTGCCGGAAGCCGATGCGAAGAAGCTGGCGGAATGGATCCTGGGCGGCGCAAAGTGACGCCCGGGGAGTACTTTCCCTTGTAGGTAGCCAGCTAAAACCCGGCGCCCGAAAGCGGGTGCAACACTGCGCAGCACAGGGCCGGATCGAGCCCGTCGAACGATGAAACAGGAGACATGACATGCGTGTGATCCCCATCGCACCGTCGGGCCTTGCCGGCGCCGATGCGTGCAGCGACGAAGACAACGGCCAGGTTCCCAAGCTCGACCTGCCCCTGGTGCGGCGCGAGTTCCTGAAGGGCTCCGGCATCCTCATGGGCACCATCGCCGCCGGCTCCGTGCTGGCCGCGCTGGCCCCCTCGCCCGTCTGGGCGCTGGAGCTGAAGCAGCTCAGCGAAAGCGAGGGCCAGACGCTGATGGCCATGGGCCGCGTGCTCTACCCGCACAAGAAGCTGCCCGACGCCGTCTACGCGCTGCTGGCCAAGGACCTCGACGGCAAGGCCGACGCGCTGCCGGTCGTGAAAGCCGGTATCGCGAGCCTCGACCAGGCCACCGGCGGCAGCTTCATGAAGGCCCCTGCCGCGAAGAAACTGGCCGCCGTCAAGGCCATCGAAGGCACACCCTTCTTCAACACCGTGCGCGGCCAATGCGTGACCTCGCTGTACGACAACGACATGGCCTTCGCGGCACTCGGCTACCCCGGCTCGGCCTGGGAAAAGGGCGGCTACATCACACGCGGCTTCCAGGACCTGAAGTGGCTCCCGGCGCCGCCGCAAGCCGCCAGCCCTCCGCCGTTCCTCGGCTGAAGCCCTCGCCAGCCACGTACGCGTACACAGCAAGCAGGAGACAGACAAATGGCGAAGTTCGACAACACGGACGACTCGGTGGTCGTCATCATCGGCTCGGGCGCCGGCGGCGGCACACTGGCCAACGAGCTGGCCCAGAAGGGCATCAAGGTCGTGGTGCTGGAGGCCGGCGCAACCCAGTCCAGCGCCAGCTTCATCAACGACGAATGGAAGTCCTTCGGCCAGCTCGCCTGGCTGGACAACCGCACCACCTCCGGCAACTGGCGCGTGGCCAAGGACTTTCCGAACCTGCCGGCCTGGACCTGCAAGACCGTTGGCGGCACCACCACCCACTGGGCCGGTGCGTCGCTGCGCCTGGAGGAACACGAGTTCAAGGCGCGCAGCACCTACGGCGAGATCAAGGGCGCCAACCTGATGGACTGGCCGGTCACTCTCAAGGAACTGGAGCCCTTCTATGCCCGCGCCGAAGACAAGATGGGCGTGACCCGCACCAACGGCATCCCCGGCCTGCCGGGCAACAACAACTTCAAGGTGATGTACGCCGGCGCCACCAAGCTCGGCTACAAGCAGGTGCACACCGGCAACATGGCGATCAACAGCCAGCCGCGCGACGGCCGCGGCCGCTGCATGCAACTGGGCTTCTGCTTCCAGGGCTGCAAGAGCGGCGCCAAGTGGAGCACGCTCTACACCGAGCTGCCCAAGGCCGAGAAGACCGGCAACATGGACCTGCGCCCGGAAAGCCACGTCACCCGCATCGAGCACAACGACGCCGGCAAGGTCACGGGCGTCGTCTACTTCGACAAGGACGGCAAGGAGCAGCGGCAGAAGGCGCGCGTGGTCTGCGTGGCGGCCAACACGATCGAGACGGCGCGGCTGTTGCTCCTGTCCGCGTCCAACACTTACAAGGACGGCCTGGCCAACAGCTCCGGCCAGGTCGGACGCAACTACATGCGGCACCTGACCGGATCGGTCTACGGCCTGTTCAAGCAGCCGGTGAACATGTACCGCGGCACGACCATGGCCGGCATCATCCGCGACGAAGCCCACAACAATCCGAAGCGCGGCTTTGTCGGCGGCTACGAGATGGAGACGCTGGCCCTGGGCGTGCCCTTCATGGCCGCCTTCCTGGACCCGGGCGGCTGGGGCAGCGGCTTCACCGAGTACATGGAGAACTACACCAACATCGCCGGCATGTGGATCGTCGGCGAGGACATGCCGCGCGAGAGCAACCGCATCACGCTGCATGCCACGCTCAAGGACAAGTGGGGCAGCCCCATACCCAACGTGCACTTCGACGACCACGAAAACGACCTCGCGATGCGCGAGCATGCCTTCCGCCAGGGCCAGCGCGTCTACGCGGCGGCTGGCGCGATCAAGTCGTTCCGTACACCGCCCTACCCGAGCACGCACAACCTCGGCAGCTGCCGCATGGGCGCCGACCCGAAGACCAGCGTCTGCAACGCGCATGGCCAGACGCACGACATCCCCAACCTGTTCATCAGCGACGGCAGCCAGTTCACCACCGGCGGCGCGGAGAACCCGACGCTGACCATCGTGACGCTGGCGATCCGGCAAGCGGAGTACATTGCCAGTGCGATGACTGCCCGCACCGTCTGAGCGTTGCGGCCCCACCCAAGGAGGCAAGCCATGTGTGAGTTCTTCGTCAAGGCCGACCCGATCCAGTACGAGCAACGATCCCGCACCGTGCGCATCCACGGCGTGCTGACCAGCCTGCGCCTGGAAAACATGATGTGGGACACCCTGGCCGAAATGGCCGAGGAGGAAGGCCGCACCACCAACGCCCTGATCGCCCTCTTCCACGACGAGATCATGGCGCACCGCGGGGAGGTGCCCAACTTCGCATCCTTCCTGCGCGTGACCTGCATGCGTTATCTTCGGCGGCGGCTGATGGCTGCAGAGCAGGCACCGCGTACCATCGCCACCCCTCCCAAGCTGACACCCATCCACCCTTTGGCAGTAGCGCACGCACGATGAGCTTCGACACTGAAAACCACCCGGGCGTGTGCGCCCAACCCTCCGCGGCTTCGCAAGGTTTCGTCTTCAACCACAGCATGCTGCGCGTGAAGGACCCGGCCGTCGCGCTGGACTTCTACACCCGCATCTTCGGCATGCGCGTGCTGCGCAAGCTCGACTTCCCGGAGATGAAGTTCTCGCTGTACTTCCTGCACCGCCCCGTCGCGAACAACCCGCCGCCGGAGGACATCGGCGAGCGCACCGCCTGGACCTTCAGCCAGACCGGTATCCTCGAGTTCACCCACAACTGGGGCACCGAAAGCGACCCGGACTTCAAGTACCACGACGGCAACGCACAGCCGCAGGGCTTCGGCCACATCTGCTTCTCGGTGCCGGACCTGGACGCCGCGATCCAATGGTTCGACGACAACCAGGTGCCCTACGTCAAGCGCCCCGAGCAGGGCAAGATGAAAGATGTGGCCTTCATCAAGGACCCGGACGGCTACTGGATCGAGATCGTCGACCCCTCGCGGCTGAAGAACCTGGGCCGCTGAACACGCGGCAGTTGTGCTGATCGCCGGGCCACGGTAGAAACGAAGCCTCCATGGCTTCGCTCCTGCTTGGCATCGACATCGGCACCTTCAGCAGCAAGGCCGCGCTGGTCACGCTCGCGGGCGAGGTGCTGAGGACGGCGGTGGTGCCGCATGGCATCGCTACACCCGCGCCGGGCCATGTGGAGCAGGATGCCGATGGCGTCTGGTGGCATGACCTCGTTGCGCTGTGCCGGCAATTGCTCGATGGCTCGCCCTATAGCGGCAAGGATGTCGCCGCCGTCGCGGTGAGCGCCATCGGGCCGTGTCTCCTTCCACTCGACGAAGCCGGCCGCCCGCTGCGACCCGGCATCCTCTACGGCGTGGACGTTCGCGCGGCCCAGCAGATCGATGAGCTGGACGCGCTGATCGGCCGCGACCGGATCCGCGACTTCTCGCTGATGAGCCTGACCAGCCAGGCCATCGGCCCGAAGATCCGATGGCTGCGTCAGCGCGAGCCGGAGGTGTGGCGCCAGACGCGACGACTTACCACGGCCAGCGCCTACCTCGTCTGGCGGCTGACCGGCGAGCACCGCATCGACCGCCACACCGCCAGCCATTTCATGCCGCTGTACGACCCGCGCACAGCTGGATGGAGCGACCGGTACGCGGAGCACGTCGCGCCCACCTCGATGCTGCCCGCGCCAGGATGGAGCGATGAAGTCGCGGGCGCCATCACGCAGGCCGCGGCCGAGGCGACCGGCCTCGCGCCCGGCACGCCCGTGGCCGTCGGCGCGGTCGATGCACTGAGCGAGGCGATCAGCGTCGGCGTGGTGCAGCCCGGCGACCTCATGGTGATGTACGGCAGCACCACCTTCTTCATCCTCGTGCAGGACGCGCCGACACCAGACGAGCGCGTCTGGACCGTCGCCGGCGCGTATCCCGCTCAATTCAATCTCGCAGCCGGTATGAGCACCACCGGCAGCCTCACACGCTGGTTCCAGGACCAGTTCGCACGCGACCTGCCCGAGGGCGATGCGTCGATGCTGTTCGAGGCGGCAGCGCGCGTGGCGCCAGGCGCGGGCGGCCTGGTCTTCCTGCCCTACTTCAGCGGCGAACGCACACCGATCAACGACCCGCAGGCGCGCGGCGTGATCGCCGGCCTGAGCCTGGCCCACACGCGCGAGCAACTCTTCCGGGCCATCCTCGAAGGCGTGGCCTGCGGCGTGCGTCACAACGTCGAGACACTGGCGCAACTCGGTGCGCAAGCGCGCCGCGTGGTCGCCGTCGGCGGCGGCGCACAGACCGACACGTGGCTGCAGATCGTCTCCGACGTCTCCGGCCTGCGGCAGGAGGTGCCGACCCTCACGCTCGGCGCCTGCTACGGCGACGCCTTCCTCGCGGGCTTTGCGGCCGGCCTGTTGCGGCGCGAGCAGATCACCGAATGGGTGAAGCCCGGGCGCATCATCGAGCCCGCCACCGCGCTGCGCCCGACCTATGACGCGCTGTACCGCGACTACCTCGACCTGTACCAGGACTCGCGCCGCGTGGTGCATCGGCTGGCGGCTCGGCAAGGGTCATGACGCAAACAAGAAGGAGCAACGAACATGAAGAACAAGCTCGGCGTCCATGCGCTGGTCTGGGTCGGCGGCTGGAGCCATGAGGAATGCGAGCGCGCGATGGCGCAGACCGCGGAGATCGGCTTCGACCTGATCGAGATCCCTGCGCTCGACCCCTCGTCCATCGACAGCGCTTTCACGCGCAAGATGCTCGACAAATACAAGCTCGGCACCACGATGTCGCTCGGCCTGGACGATTCCACCGACATCTCCAGCGGCGATCCGGAGAAGCAGAAGCGCGGCGAGGCAAGGCTGATGCAGGTGCTGGACGTGGCGCGCGACATCGGCGCCACGCATGTCTGCGGCATCCTCTACTCCGCCTTCCAGAAGTACTTCGACCCGCCGACACAGGCCGGCATCGCGGGCTCCATCGACGTGATGCGGCGCATCGGCGAGCACGCGGCGAAGGACGGCATCACCATCGGCCTGGAGGTCGTCAACCGCTACGAGAGCAACGTGCTCAACACCGCCGCGCAGGCGGTCGATTACGCGAAGCGCGTGGGCCTGCCCAACGTCCGCGTGCATCTCGACACGTACCACATGAACATCGAGGAAGCCGATCTCGAATCGGCGCTGATCGACACCGGCGCGATGATGGGCTACTTCCACATCGGCGAGTCGGGCCGCGGCTACCTGGGCGCCGGCAACATCGACTTCGACCGCGTGTTCCGCGGGCTGGCCAAGGCCGGCTACGAGGGGCCGATCACCTTCGAATCCTTCTCATCGGCCGTGGTCAACAAGCAGCTGCAAGGCATCCTGGGCATCTGGCGCAACCTGTGGGAAGACGGCGCGGACCTGGCGCGGCATGCGAAAGGCTTCATCGAGCATGGGATGAAGGCGGCGCACGAAGCGCATGCGCGGTCTGCGCTCACATGACGCAGTGCCTTTCCGCGTCCCCGGTGGCATAGTCGCAAGCACCCATGATGAGCTCCGAATTCGACCTCCCGCTCCTTCTGTTCGTGATCTCGGTTGCGATCCTGTGGCTCGCCGGATGGTTCGGGTCGACCGTGCTCCGGCGCAATCGAAGAGCCGATGGTGAATCGCAGGAAGACCTTGGTGTGATCCTCGGCGCCACGCTGGCCCTGGCCGGCCTGATCATCGGCTTCACTTTCTCGATGGCGGTCAGCCGGTACGACCAACGCAAGAACTTCGAGGAAGCGGAAGCCAACGCCATCGGCACCGAATACGTGCGCGCCGACTTTCTCCCCGCCGCCGAGGCCGCCCGCGTCCGCGCACTGCTGAACGCCTACCTGGACCAGCGCGTCCTGTTCTACACCACGCGCGACCGGAAGGAACTCCAGCAGGTCAACGACCGAACGGCCGCACTGCAGCAGGAGCTGTGGGACGCCGTCAAGACACCGGCGCTGGCCCAGCCCAATCCCATCCAGGCACTGGTGGTCAATGGCATGAACGACGTGCTCAACTCCCAGGGCTACACGCAGGCGGCCTGGTGGAACCGGATACCGCAAGCGGCCTGGTGGCTGATGTTGGGCATCGCGATCTGCTGCAACATGCTGATCGGCTACGGGATGCGCAGCTCCGCCCGCCGCCCCTTGCTGCTGCTGGTGATGCCCTTCGTCCTGTCGCTCGCCTTCCTGCTGATCGCGGACATCGACACGCCGCGGGCGGGATTCGTCCATGTGGTGCCGCAGAACCTGTTGGCCCTGAAGCCGTCGATGAAGGGGCCATAGGGAGATTCTGATCAAATCCCCCGCGGTCCTCGGGGGATTTGATCAGAGCCTCCTTGCGCGCTTCAGCGGTCGTTGATGCAGGCGAGAGCCACCGCATAGGCACCGAGCACGAGCTGGCCGGTATCCAGCGGCTTCACATCCGCCTCGAACGCCGCTGGCCGCGTCACAGCCTCCTCGAAGCTCGCCTCGTCGAGCACGATCCCGAACGGCGCCTTGCCCCGATGCGCCACGCTCACGGTCTGCACTTGCGCCGTCATGTTCGCCAGCCACAGCAGCGTCGCCCCCTCGGCGCGATAGGCCAGGCAGCGCACGCGCGCATCGTCCGAGGACTTTGCCTCCACCAGCGCCGCGCCGGCCCCACGCGTGAGCCCCGCGACCACGTGATAAGCCGGATACACCGCACCGCCTTGCCCCGGCGAATCGAAGCAAGGCACCTTCGATTCGCTTGCGCGATGAATGATGCCCAGCGGCCCCGTCGGCGCGCCGAAGCAGAGCGTCTCGATGCCGGTCGCGGCGAGGCTCGCCACGTAGCCCAGGGACCATGCCGCACCGAACAGGCCGCGCTGCCGCGGATCGGCATTGACGAGGCACAGCCGTTCGTTGCCGGGGTTGGGCGTGAAGGTCTTGCCATGCGGGTTGTCGCGGCAGCCGATGGCGCTGGGGCCGATGCGGTAGGCCGTGTCGCCGATGAAGCTGCGCGCGGTCTGCACCTGGAAGGGCAGCGCCTCCAGCGTTTCCATCACCGAGCGGTCGTCGGCCGCATGCACGATCGGGCAGGTGCCGTTGTGCGCAAAGTCGAGCAGCTTGGCGGGGGGCCGCTTGCGGTTGAGTTCGGTGAAGAAGGAGAACATGCCGCCGCCCAGGCGCACGTCCGGAAAGGCCGCGCGTGCGGCGCGGTACAAGTCCGCCAGCGGCGGCGCGGGCGGTCGCTTGCCACCGGGCAGCACCGACTTGAGATCGCCCACCGGGCAGACCGCCACGGCCGACAGCTTGAGCCCCGCCTCGCGCACCCATGAAGCGACGTTCGTCAGCTCGGCGTCGAAGGCATAGAGGCTTTCGACGACGATCTCCAGTTCGCATTCCGCACCGGTCTCCTCGCAGAGTCGCCGGTAGCCTTGGAGTTGCTTGTAGCCATGCCCTTCGCGCCGGTCGAAGTGGCAGATGAGCAAGCGCGGCGCGGCCCGCTTGAGCAGGTCGATGGAAGCCAGGGCGGCATCGATCTCCTGTGCCGGCATGCCGAGCCCGATGGCCGGCAGGCGGGCATCGGTGGCCTTTCCGAGCGTGATCTCGATCGACTTGCCTGTGTCGCCGCCGCCGGCCTTCGGCGCCTCGCCCACCAGCGTCAGGCTGACCGACTGCCGCACCGCCTCCCCCGCCTTCAGCTTGTAGGGCCAGGGCCGCGACAACGGCCGCACATAGGTCTTGAACGAGGCATCGGTCCAGTTGCGATGGTCCTCCATCTCGAAGGTGTCGCCTTCCATGCGCACCACCGCCTTCAGCCCCGGCAGCACCTGGTGCGTGAGTGACCGCAGGTTGAGGAAGGGCTGCACCGGATCGACCAGCGCGGGAAAGGTCGAGGACTCGACCTTCCCATCCGTGTGCTCGACCTCCAACGCCTCGCCGGCCACGCCCTTCAGCGGATGCAGCACGACGAAGCCGGTGCGCGCGGTGAGGAACTCGGTGGCCGGCGTGGCCGTGCCGCTGAAGATCAGGCTGCCGTCGCCATGCCCTTCGATACGCACCTCATAGCGCAGCGACTGCTTGCCGCGCTGGCAGTCGGCGCGGTAGGTCACGGTGAAGCTGTCGGCGCGCTGCTCGATGGCGAGGTCGGCCAGCGCCGGCACGTAGGTGCCCCAGTTCTCGTCACGCACCAGGAAGGCCAGCCCGCGCAGCACCTCGACACCGGCCACGTGCAGGTAGCGCAGGTTGCCGTTGTCCAGTTCAACCGTGAGCGGCCCGGCATGCAGCATGCGCCCCACGCCATCGGCTTGCTCGGTGCCGCAGAGCTTGATCGCCCGGGAAACCCGCGCCGCGCGCGAGGGACTGCCAGCCTTCATTGTTTCGCCTTTCAGTCAATCTGACGAAGGCGGAACATTGCCATTTATTGCGCGAGGAATCCACCATCCACGGGCAGGGTATGCCCGGTGATCAGGCGCGCCTTGTTCGACGCGAGGAACACGATCGCCTCCGCCACGTCGACCGGCTCGGCCAGGCATCGCATCGGCGTCATGTCGAGCACGCGGTTGAGCAGTTCGGCATTGCTGAACAGCCCGACCGTGAGCTCGGTGCGCACCCAAGTCGGCGCCACCGCGTTGACGCGAATGCCCTTGGCAGCCCATTCGACAGCGAGCGCTCGCGTCATGTTGACGATGGCACCCTTGGTCGCCTGGTAGGACACGTTGGGATAGAGCCCGCCGCCCGAGAGCCCCATGATCGACGACACGTTGACGATGGCGCCGCCACCCGCCGGCAGCATGCGCCGCGCCGCCGCACGGCTGCACAGGAACACGGCGGTGAGGTTCACGTCCAGCACCGCCTGCCAGTGCGCCACAGGCATCTCGACGGTCGGATGGCGCAGCGCGATGCCCGCGTTGTTGACGAGGACGTCGGTGCGCCCGAAGCGCGCCATCACCTTGTCGAAGGCGGCTTCCACGCCCGACTCGTGCGTGATGTCGACGTTCTCCGCCAAGTGCTCGATGCCGCGCGCGGTCAGTGCTTCATGCGCCGTGGCCAGCGCCTTCTCGTCGCGGTCGAAAACGACCGGCGTGGCGCCCTCCTCTACCAGCGCCTGCACGGTGGCCCATCCGATTCCCTTGGCACCGCCCGTGACGATGGCGATGCGTGACGTGGTGGCGGAAGCAGTCATGGTGTGTCGTCTCTAGCAAGAATCATTGAAGGACCTGGTCGGCACGAAGCAGCAACTCGGAGGGGACGGCCAGGTTCAGCGATTTCGCGGTCCGGGCGTTGATGACGAGTTCGAATTTCGTCGGCTGCTGCACCGGCAAGTCGCCCGGCTTCGCGCCCTTGAAGATCTTGTCGACATAGCCTGCGGCACGCCGGAAGAGGTCGAGGTAGTCGGTCCCGTACGACAACAGACCACCCGCGTCGACGAACAAGCGGACGTCGAAGACGCTCGGGAGCTGGCTGCCGACGATGAAGTCTGTGATCTGTTTCGCGTTGGCGAAGTTGACCGGGTTGCCGTTGACGGTGATGGCATCGGCACGCTGCGCTTTCACCGCCGCGAAGGCCGCGACATAGTCATCCCGCCCGCGCACCTCGACGGACACGAGTTCCATGCCGATCGCGGCCGCTGCCGCCTTGTTGTCCGGCATGGCCGTCACCTCGATCCTGCTCGACGGATCCCACAGCATGGCCAGGCGCGAGACCTTCGGCGCCAACTGCAGGAGCAACTCGAAGCGCTTGCCCGACAGTTGCGGCGCGACATTGGTGAAGCCCGTGACATTGCCACCGGGGCGCGCCAGGCTTTCGACGAGTCCCATCTTTTCGGGATAGGCGGACAAGGCCATCACGATCGGGATCGAAGTCGTGGCACTCCTGGCGGCCAGGCTGGCCTGCGTGCTCGACGTGACGATCACGTCCACCTTTGAATCGACCAGATCGGCGGCCAATGCGGAGAATCGGTCGGGCTGCCCTTGCGCGAACCGCTCCTCGATGAGCAGGTCGCGCCCTTCGACATAGCCCAACTCGCGCATCGACTGCCTGAACGCGTCCCATGCCGTGCCGCCGGTGCTGGCCAGCGTGCCGACGCGGAATACCTTCACACGTTGCTGCGCCCGGGCCATGAAAGCCAGCGCAAAGACGCCTGCCGCCACACCGCCGATGAACGCTCGCCGATCCGCCATGACACATGCACCTCGATCACCCAGGTGCGGGCCAGTTTACGCCCCTACCCATCGCATTGCCGCAGGCCCGGTGGCATCATCCGACGCATGAACTCCCAGCCCTGCGCCCGCGATGTCGTGGCCTTCTGGCGCGAGGCCGGCGCGCGGCGCTGGTTCGCCAAGGACGCGGCTTTCGATGCCGAGTTCAAGGCGCGCTTCGAGGCCACGCATCACGCCGCCGCCACCGGCGCGCTCGACCATTGGGCCGACGATGCCGAAGGCGCGCTGGCCCTGCTGATCCTGCTGGACCAGTTGCCGCGCAACGCCTGGCGAGGCAGCGGCCACATGTTCGCGACCGACGGAAAGGCCCAGGCGATCGCCCGTGCGGCGGTCGATGCCGGCCTTGACCAGCAGATCGACGACGAGGAGTTGCGAGCGTTCTTCTACATGCCGCTCATGCACTCGGAGTCGCTGGACGACCAGCACCGGTGCGTCGCGCTCTGCGCCGCGCTCAGCACGGACCAGGCGCGCTACGCCTTGCACCATCGCGAGATCATCGAGCGCTTCGGCCGCTTTCCACATCGCAACGCCGCGCTGGGGCGCAGCACCACGGCGGACGAGCAACAGTTTCTCGATGGCGGCGGGTTTTCAGGCTGAGGCCGATCAACCATGTCCTTCCTCTGGCCCCAATACCTCTGGCTGCTGCCGGCGCTGGCATTGATGCCGCTGGCCTACCTGTGGCTGCTGCGGCGGCGGAACAAGACGGCCCTGCGCTACAGCAGCCTGGGCATCGTGCGCCCGGCGGCGGCCGGCCGCAACTGGCGCCGACACCTGCCGCCTGCGCTGCTGCTGCTGGCCTTCGGAGGGATGCTGCTCGCTGCGGCACGGCCGGTCTCGCGGGTGCCGCTGCCCTGGGCGCGGTCCACCATCATCCTGGCCATCGACGTGTCGCTCAGCATGCGCGTCGCCGACGTCAAGCCGACCCGCATGGAGGCTGCGCAGGAAGCGGCCAAGCTGTTCCTGAAAGAACTGCCCAAGGACATCGAGGTCGCGCTCGTCACCTTCGCTGGCAGCAGCCAGGTTGCGCAGCGTGCCACATTGGACCGGGAGGCGCTGGTCGCGGGCATCGACGCCTTCCAGATGCAGATGGGAACGGCCGTTGGCAATGCCATCGTGCTGAGCCTGGCGGAGCTGTTTCCGGAGCACGGCATCGACCTGGCCGACCTGAGCTACGGCGGCGGCTACAGCAACGGCAAGCCGCAGGGCCGCAGCCTGGACGCGCAAGCGAAGAAGCCGCCACCCCAGTTCAAGCCGGTGGCGCCCGGCTCGTACAACTCGGCCGCGATCATCCTCCTGAGCGATGGCCGTCGGACCACCGGGGTCGATACGCTGGAGGCGGCGAAGATGGCGGCCGACCGCGGCGTGCGGGTCTATGCGGTCGGGCTGGGCACGGTGGATGGCGAGGCCGGCGCCCCCGAGGGCATGGCCATCTACCTCAAGCTGGACGAGGCGACGCTGCGCGAAGTGGCGCGCATGACGGGCGGCGAGTACTTCCATGCCGGGACGGCGGAGGCGCTGCGCAGCGTCTATGAAAACCTCGGGACGCGGGTGCAGGTGGTGACGCGTGAGACTGAACTGGCCGGGGTGCTCGCGCTGGCCTCGGCGGTGTTTGCGATTGCGGCGGGGCTGCTGTCGCTGCTGTGGTTCCGGCGGATCGCCTGAACTACGCCATCGCCAGCGCCCGCTCCGCCACGTAGTCCCCGATCGCCAGCGACGAAGTCAAGCCTGGCGACTCCATCCCGAACAGATTCACCAGCCCCTGGATGCCGTGCTGCGTCGCATCCTGGATGACAAAGTCCGTCGCGGTGTTGTGCAGCGAGGAGCCGGGGCCGGCCAGGCGGGGGCGAATGCCGGTGTAGCCGGGCTGCAGGTCGCCGTCCCGCAAGCCAGGGTAGTAGCGCCGGATCGAATCGTAGAAGGCCGACTCACGCGAGGCGTCGAAGCGGTAGTCCACGCCGTCGCGCCAGCTCAGGTCCGGGCCGAACTTGCATTGCCCGCCCAGGTCCAGGGTCACATGCGCGCGCAATGCGCCGTCGCGGCCGGTCGGGTACACGAGGTGGTTGAAAGGCGACTTGCGCGCGAGGCTGAAATAGTGGCCGATGGCGTAGTAGATCGGCGGCACCTGCGCGGCTGGCATGCCCTCGATGGCCTGGGCCACGCGCTGCGCGCCCAGGCCCGCGGCGTTGATGACGGTGCGGCAATGGATCTGCATCGCGTCCGGGCCGCCCACTTGCAGCACCACGCCGTCGTCATCCGCTGAGCCGCCTGTCACCGGACTTTGCAGCGCCAGCGTGGCACGATGGTTCTCCGCGTCCCCGAGGTAGCTGAGCATCAGCGCATGGCTGTCGACGATTCCGGTGGATGGCGAATGCAAGGCACCGACGCAGCACACCTCCGGCTCCATTGCGCGGGCCTCGTTGGCATCCAGCAGGCGCAGGTCGGTCACGCCATGCGCCGCGCCGAGCTCGATGTACTTGCGCAGGTCCGCCAGTTCGGATTCCTGCGTGGCGACGATCAGCTTCCCGATCCGCTTGTGCTCGATACCGCGCTCCGCGCAGTAGGCATAGAGCGCTTCCTTCCCCGCGACGCACAGGCGCCCCTTGAGCGCGCCGGGCGCATAGGAGATGCCGGCATGGATCACCTCGGAATTGCGCGCACTGGTCTGCGTGCCGATGGCATTCTCGCTCTCCAGGATCACCACTTCGCGGCCCGCCATCGCCAGGGCACGCGCGATGGCGAGCCCGACCACACCTGCGCCGATGACGGCGCAATCGATCTTTTCCATGGCCTCAATCCAGCTTGATGCTGGCCTCGCGGATCAGGCCGCCCCACTTGGCATGCTCGGCCTTGATCAGCGCGGCGAACTGCTCCGGCGTGCCGGTGGCGGGAATGCTTCCTTCGCTGGACAGCCGCTCCTGCACATCCTTGCGACCCACGATGGACACCACCTCCTTGTTGAGCAGCGTGACAGCGTCCGCAGGCATCTTTGCCGGGCCGACGAGGCCGAGCCAAGTCACGGCCTCGAAGCCCGCAAATCCCTGCTCCGCGACGGTCGGCACTTTCGGCAGCGCTGGCAGCCGCTGCGCCGAGGTCACGGCCAGCGCGCGCACCTTGCCCGCCTGCACCTGCGTCATCACCGAGACGCTGTTGCCGAAGTAGGCCGGGATCTGTCCGCCGAGCAGGTCGGTCATGGCCGGGCCGGCGCCCTTGTACGGCACCTGCAGGACCTGGATGCCGGCACGGCGCGCCAGCATCTCACCCGCGAGATGGCCCACAGTGCCGCTGCCGGCTTGCCCGATGCTCAGGGTCCCGGGCTTGTCCTTCGCGGCCTTGACCAGGTCGGCCAGCGTCTTGTACGGCGAGTCGTCGCGCACCACCAGCACCACGGGCTGCACGGCGATCTCGACGATGGGCGTGAAGTCCTTCAGCGGATCGAACGGCATCTTCGAATACAACGCCGGGTTGATGGCCAGGTTGGAGGCCTGGCCCATGCCGAGGGTGTAGCCGTCCGCCGGGGACTTGGCGACCGCATCCAGCCCGATGTTGCCGGCCGCACCCGGCTTGTTGTCGACCACCACGACCCACTTGTGCAGCGAGGTGAACTTCTCTGCAACCAAGCGAGAGGTGGTGTCGGTGCCCCCGCCCGGCGGGAAGGGGACGATGAGCTTGATCGGCTTGCTGGGGTACGCCCCTTCGGCGGCCCAGGCTGCGGCGGGCGCGATGGCGGCGGCTGCGAGCGCCAGCGAAGTCGACAGGAGGAGATTGCGTCTGTGCATGGGAATGCCTCGATGTTCTGGAAGGAGTGAAGGTTCAGATCGGCAGGCCCTTGGCCCTGAGGGTCGCGTCGAAGCGCTCGGGGTCGGACTTGCCGGCCGCGTTGTCGGCGCGGATCGTGGCTTCCTTGACCAGATGGGCGCGGGAACGCGAGAGCACGTCGGCGGCTTCCATGGCAGGAATGGCAATCACGCCATCCGCATCGCCCACGATGAGGTCACCGGGCAGCACGGCCAAGCCGGCGCAAGCGATCGGCACGTTGATCTCGCCTGGACCGTCCTTGCTCGGTCCACGGTGCGTGTGGCCGCGCGCGAAGATCGGCATGCCCTCCTCCGCCCATTCGCACAGGTCGCGCACGGCGCCGTCGATGACCAGGCCGCCGAGCTTCTTCGCCACGCAAGTCGTTCGGATCAGGCCGCCGACCAGCGCCTGCGACACGTCGCCGCCACCGTCGATGACGAGCACGTCGCCAGGCTGAACCATCATCAGCGCCTTGTGGATCATGAGGTTGTCGCCGGGGCGCACGCGCACCGTGACGGCCGGGCCGCACAGCACGGTGTCGAGGCGGGCGTGGTACTGGCGCAGGCCCACGGTGCCGATGTTGCGGCTCATCGCGTCACCGATGGCGGCGACGGGAATCGCGCGGAAGGCTTCGACGATGTCGGCCGCGGGGCCTTCGGCGCGGGGGTTGATGCGATAGCCGACGGGCCATTGCACAGGCGCAGAGGTTGTGGGGTTGGTGGTCATGCGGTGACTTCCGAAGTGATGGATGTGTTGGAACGAAGCACCTGCGGATTGACGCAGGCGGACGGGTCGGTCGGTTGGCCTTGCAGCCAGCCAAGGACGTTGCGTGCGGCGCCGCTTGCCATGCCGGCCAGCGCGGCGGGCGTGGAGCCGCCCACATGCGGCGTGAGCACCACGTTGGGCAACGCAGCGAGCGGGCTGCCTGCGGGCAAGGGCTCCTGCGCCATGGTGTCGAGCCCGGCGGCATGAAGCTGGCCGTTCTGCAGCGCGTCGATCAGCGCGGGCTCATCGACGACCTCGCCGCGCGCCGTGTTCACCAGGATGGCGCCGCGCGGCATCGCAGCGAACTGCGACGTGCCCAGCATGTTGCGCGTGTGCTTGTTCAACGGAACATGCAGGCTCAGCACATCCGACAGCGACAGCAACGCCTCCAGCGAAGGCAGCATGCGAACGCCGGCCACCGGGCTTGCGCCGGCCTTGAGCGCAGGGTCGAAGGCCACGACCTCCATGCCCAGCGCCAGGCAGACCGTGGCCACGCGCTGGCCGATCTGCCCGAAGCCCACCAGGCCCAGCGTCCTGCCCCGCAGTTCGACGCCATCCTGCGCGCGGGACCAGCGGCCTTCATGCAACTCGCGGTCCATCCAGCCGATGCGACGCGCCGCCGCGAACATCAGGCCGAGCGTCATCTCCGCCACCGACTGCGCATTGGCGCCCGGCGTCACGTACACCGGAATGCCGCGCTCGGTAGCCGCCTCCACATCGATGTTGCTCACGCCAACACCGTGCTTGGAGATCACCCTCAACGTCGGGCAGGCGGCAATCGCCTTGGCCGACAACTTCACCGTGCGCGAGATCACCGCATCGATCGGCTCGGTGGCCATCAGGTGCTCGACCTCTTCAACGCTGTCGGCATTCTTCAGGTAGATCACCCGCGCGCCGGCCTCGGCGAGCAGGTCCACGCCTGCCTTCGCCAGCTTGGGTGCGGTGACAAGCACGGTCGTTGTCGTTTGTTTGCGCATCAATCCGTCTCCGTTGTTGATGGACTGGATTCTGGAAAAGCACATTCATTCCGTCTATTCGATAATGTTCATTCTTTGATTCCTTGGATTTATCGATGGACATCAACCTCCGCGACCTGAAGTACTTCGAGACCGTGGCCGAGCTTGGCCACCTGGGCCAGGCCGCCGACAAGCTCGGCCGCACGCAGCCCGCGCTGACCAAGTGCGTGCAGCGCCTGGAGGAGGCCTTCGGCAGCGCCCTGTTCGAGCGCAAGGGGCGCGGCATCCAGCTCACGCCCGTAGGCGAGGTCCTGCTGGCGCGAGCCAGGCTGTTGCGCAGCGCGACGGAAGAGGCGTTGCGCGAGGTCGGCGATTTCGCCAGGGGCAACGCCGGCCACGTCCGCATCGGCAGCGGGCCGATCGCCGCCGATCACGTGCTGCCGGAGATCTGCAACCTGCTGCTGGCCGAGGCGCCGGGCACCACCATCGACATCACTATCGCGCCGAGCATGGCCCTGCGCGAGCGCCTGCGCGAAGGCACCATCGACCTGCTCATCGGCCTGATGCCGGAGCAGGACGATGCCTTTGTCACGCACTCGATCGTCGAGGACGTGGTGGTGGTCGCGACCAGCCCGAAGCACCCGGTGTTCGACCTGCCCAAGGTGACGATGAAGGCGTTGCTGCAATGGAACTGGGTGCTGCCGGTGGAGTCGATTCCGAGCCGGCAATGGCTGGACGCGGTGTTCCAGTCGCACGGCCTTTCAAAGCCGACCGTGCAGATCAACGCCAACTCGATTCCGCTGCTGCCGCGCCTGATCGCGCGCACTGATCTGCTGAGCTTTCTCTCACGCCATTCGCTGGGCAGCGGGAGCCGACGCAATGCCTTGCGCGAGGTGCCGCTGAAGGAGACCACGTTGCGGCGGAAGCTGGGCGTCACCTATCGCAAGGAGGGCTACCTGTCGCCGGCGGCGCAGCGACTGGTGACGCTGCTTCGCGCACGTGGCGAGCGGCTGTTCACGTCGGCGCTGGCTCAGTAGGTCGTATCCTTGCTCCGCGGCAACCACACCTCGATCGCGCCCGGCGTGCTCTTCAACGAAGGTGGCAGCTTGATCACCTTCCAGGTCTGCCCGTCTGGCAACGGCGCGGCCAGTTGCAGCACGTCGGTGCAAGCCCGCGCGCTGTCGTCCTGCACGATCATGGTCGGTACCGGATGACCTCGAGGCGGTGAACGCCCCTGCCTTTGCGAGGTGCTGATCAAGTCCTCGGTCGGCGGCACCGAGGCGCCCAGTTCACGCCAGCGTCGCCGCCAATCGCGCACCTGCTCGCGCATGGCCGGGCCGTAGATCTGCACGTAGACCACGGTGCCGGCGCAAGCGGCGCTGTTGATCGCGGGCGGCACGGGCGTTGTGGAAGGTATCTGCGGATCGGGTGTCTTCGCGGTGTCGCCGGGCGGCGGTGGCGGCAATGGCAGCGGCAACGGCTGCGGCGGATGCCCCGGCGCGCCGCGCTGCGTCGCGGGCCGCGTGGCAATGGCCACCCGAGGCGGCTCGCCGGTCAGCATGTCGTGCACCCACACCACCATCGGCCAGGGCGTCGGCAAGGTACCGCTGCAGTTCTGCGACGGTGGCGTCAAGCCGGTGTAATCGCGTGCCCAGTAGCGCGGCGCGCAGGCAGGCAGCTGTGCCGGCTGCAGGCAGTCGATGCCGTTGCCCGGATCCAGCAGCCGCACGCAGGCCGGCGTGCGCTCCTCCGCGGGCTCGCGCGTGCAGGCCGCCTTGGCATCGTCGACGATGCGCACCGAGAGGCGGAACTTGGCCATGAAGTTCTCGCCGCCTTCACGGCACAACAGGTCGCCGGTGCGCAGCAGTTCCGCCGCCAGCAATGCGGGCGCATCGCCGCTGGAGCCTGCGCCCTTGAGCCGCGCCCACAGTTGCGACAGGTCCTTGAAGGCCGCGTTCTCCGCTTTCTCCGCGTCGGCCGCCTGGGCGCGCCAGCTGTCGATGCCCTGCCATGCCGCCACGCCGATGGTCGCGGCCGTGCCCAGGCCCACGGTGGCGGTCACCGCACCGGCACGGATCACGCGCGCCTGCAACCGGCTCATCGTCGCCACCACCGTGTTGGCGGCCGCGGCGGGCGTCACGGCGCCGGTCTCGCCACGCGGGCCCGTCGCGGCCTGCGCCGCCTGGCCGTCGTCGGGCATGAACAGGCCCGGCGCACCGTCGGCCACCATGTCGAGCAATTCGCCATCCAGCCGCGTGCCGATCTGGGCGCCCAGGCGGAAGTAGCTCTCCCATTGCGCCTCGTCGAAGAACTGGTCGGTGGTCGGCTGCTGCGGGAACAGCGGGTTGGCCGCCTTGAAGTTGACCAGGTCCACCGGCAGCGCGGCCGACACGTTCGGCTTGACCAGGATGATCTGCCCCGTCGCGCCACTCGTGTAGCGAACCTGCGCCAGCGCCAGGCAGGCCTGGCTGGAGGGCGACGCGAGATCGTTGAGCGAGCCGAAGGCATCGAGCTGCGGCAAGGTGGCGCCGGGCCGCGGCTTCATGAAGGTGATCTCGGCATTGAGGTCGATGCGGGCGCGGCGGATAAGGATTTCGAGGTCGCAGAAGCGATAGTCAGGATCAGCGCCGCAGTCCGCGATCACGATCAGCGCGGCCTCCTGCCGCAGCAAGGCATAGGCGCCGGTGTTCTCGAAATGCCCGCCGTCGCTCAGGTACCAGTTGGCCGAGCTGCTGCCCGGAAAGGCGCCGAAGCATTCGAGCAGCAGGAAGCGCGTCTTGGTCAGCAGCCGGGTGCCGTGCACCGCCGCGCCACGTTGCAGGATGCCGGCGTCGGCGCTGTTCCACCAGTAGCCCAGGCGCAGTCCCGCGAACACGGTGAGCGCGGCAATGCCCCGCTTGGACAGGCGGCCCAGGCCGGGCGCAAAGGCGGCCCCCGAGATCGCCGTCCATGCGCCCAGCGTCATCGCGCCATCGCCATGCGCCTTGGCCCATTCGGAGCCGCCGGCCTGCATCCAGCCGAGCGGGCCGATGGTCATCGGCAGGCTCTTGCGGTCGCGGTTGAACAGCTTCTGCTTGGGGTCGTGCGTCTGGTTGATGCAGACGTTGGCCAGGTGCACCGGGCCACCATGCCGATGCGGCGCGTATTGGAGTTGCGAGATGTCGTCCAGCCCATCCACCTCGCCCACCGGCACCTGCGGCGGCATCAGGCCAGAGACGTGGTCGGTCGGGCTCGCGCCCAGTCGCCTTGCATTGGCCGCGCCGAGGTAGCCGCGCACGATGCGCGCCTTGTAGAACATGTGCAGCGACGAGATATTGAGGAACGCGAAGTTCGAGCCCGTCAACGATGCGTACGCGCCGAGCACGATGAACATCGCCAGAAGCCAGGCCCAGCCGCGCCAGAACTCCAAGCCCTCCGGCTGGAACACCTGCAGCAGCGTCGCCGCATACACCACGCCGATCCACCACGCCGCCAGGCAGAAGGCCAGCACCAGGCCGAGCACGCTGGCCAGCGCGGCCAGCACGTCCTTCTCCAGGCCGGGGGCCTCACGCTTCTGCGACAGCAGCACCGGCAGCACCGCACGCAGGATGGCGGCCACCACCAGCAGCGTCGCACCATAGGAGGCCCGCATCTGCTGGTTCTCCGCGGCCAGCCACCAGGCCGAGCGGTCGAGCAGTCCCAGCACGCCAATCAGCAAGGTGGTGTTGAGCACCGCGGCCAGTGCATCGGTCAACTCGTTGCGCTGTTGCGCGGCGGTGCGATGGCGGCTGCGGTACATCACCCAGGTCAGCGCGATGACCCAGCACAGCGCAAAGCCCACGAAGGCGGCCGACAGCCAGTTCGGCCCGCCGGCATAGGTCACCAGCATCGGGCCGAGCGTGGAGGCGCCGATGCTCAGCACGCACCACATGCCCACCTGAACGAGCAGGAACTTGACCGAAGGCTTGTCGCGCACCGACCAGTACGCACACGACAGCACGATCGACGCGATGAAAGGCCCCACCGCCGCGAACCACAAGGTGGGCAACTGCGTGGCCGCCTTCACCAGCATGCCGATGGCGGCCTGCGCCGTGGTGGGCTGCGTGTTGTTGAGATCGACCGCGCGGAACACCGCATCCCACATCAGGAGGTTGCTCGCGGCCAGCGCCATGCCGACCAGGCAGGCGGCAATCGCGATCTCGATGTGGGTGCCCAGCAGGTTGCGCAGGTACAGCGCCGCGGCGAAGAGCGTGTCGCGCATACCGCCCGGTATGAGATAGCGGCCATTGGCGCGCAGCCACCAGCCGAAGCGCGAGCGGTCCACGTCGGCGAAGGCGCGCTCGATGTCGCGCACCTCGTCGGGCGACTTGGCATCCGTGCAGAGGCGGCCCAGCGTCGCGCCGATGTAGCCGCCGCCAGAGACGGTCGACACCATGTCGAACTTCAGCAACTGCCGGTGTGCGGCCAGGGACTTGATCAGCCCCAGGCAAAAAGTAGCGCTGCGGATGCCACCACCCGACAGCGCCAAACCCCAGGCGCGATGACCATCGTCCGCGCCATTCAATGCTTCGCGCCGTGTCTTGACAAGCTCACGCAGCGTCTCGTCCATCCGGTTACCTCGGTGTGGAGCCTTGACTATTCCATCGCCGGACGGACGCGGCAATTTGGCGGACGGCCTATGACGCAACGTCAACGAAGCTTGCAGACATAGTGCTTAGGTGCTCTACGCCTGTGCCGGCGAGCGTTGCAATATCGGCCACGCGGCAGATTCACAAAAGGAGGCTCCCCGTGCTGACTGACACCCAACTCGCGCAGATCATGGTCCACGCTTCGCAGAAGAAGCGCGCCCTGTACCTGGCCCCGCTGAACGCGGCGATGACCGAGTTCGGGATCAACACGCTGCGACGATCGGCCGCTTTCATCGCGCAGTTGGCGCACGAGTCGGGCGAGTTCAACTTCATGGAGGAGATCTGGGGCCCGACGGCCGCCCAGAAGCGCTATGAGCCGCCCAGCAGCCTGGCCAAGACACTCGGCAACACCCAGCCCGGCGACGGCAAGCGCTTCAAGGGGCGTGGCCCGATCCAGTTGACCGGCCGCGCCAACTACCAGACCTTCGGCGGCCTGCTCGGCCTCGACTTGGTCGGCCACCCGGAGCTGGCCGCCGCGCCGGAAGTCGGCTTCAGGACGGCGGGACTGTTCTGGAAGCGCAAGGGCCTCAACGAACTCGCCGACGCGGATAACTTCACCGAGATCACGCGCCGCATCAACGGCGGCCAGAATGGCGCGGCCGAGCGCGTGCGCTTCTACGAGCGGGCCAGGCTGGTGCTGGCGCCCGACTTCCCGGCCGCAAGCGGCAAGCCCGCCCAAGCAGCCAAGGCCAGGGCCGCCGCCAAGTCCGCCGGCAAGAGTGCGGAGCCGAAGGACGCATTGCTGCGTGGCGCCGAGGCGATCCAGAAAGAGCCACCGCCTCCCGCCTTCGTGCCGCCTCCTGCCGATACGCTTGCGGTGCGGCCCGACACGCTCGACTTCCGCGACCTCATGTACACGCCCTCGCTCATCGAGGTGCCGACGCACATCCCGCTGGGCGACTACCTCGATCACGAGGTGCCGATCCTCGACCAGGGCACCGAGGGCGCATGCACCGGCTTCGGCCTGGCAACTGTTGCCAACTACCTGCTGATCCGCAGGCGCGTCATTCCCGACAAGGTGCCCGTGAGCCCGCGCATGCTCTACGACCTTGCGCGCCGCTATGACGAATGGCCCGGTGAGGACTACAGCGGATCGAGTGCGCGCGGCGCGATGAAAGGCTGGCACAAGCACGGCATCTGCGCCGAGACGTTGTACCCCTTCAAGGCCGGCAAGGTCGACCGCAAGGGCATGACCAAGGAGCGCGTGGCCGACAGTGTGCGGCGCCCGCTGGGCGCCTACTTCCGCGTCAACCACAAGGATCTGGTCGCCATGCACGCAGCCATCGCCGAGGTCGGCGTGCTGTATGCCACGTCCACCGTGCACCAGGGCTGGAACAACGTGGGCAGCGATGGCTTCATCGAGCAGTCGGAGCAGATCACCGGCGGCCATGCCTTCGCCATCGTCGCGTATGACGACCAGGGCTTCTGGTTGCAGAACTCATGGGGCACGGGATGGGGCCTGCGCGGCTTCGGGCGCGTGAGCTATGACGACTGGCTCGCCAACGGCACCGACGTGTGGGTGGCCCGCCTCGGCGCGCCAGTGACGCTGCGCGCCAAGCAGTCGGCCGCCACCGCGCACGCGGCCACCGCCGAGCAGAGCGTGGCCTACTCCTTCGCCGACCTGCGGCCGCACATCGTGAGCGTGGGCAACAACGGCGCATTGAAGGCGGGCGGCGACTACGGCTCCAACCCCGATGAACTCGCCCACGTGTTCGAGCAGGACATACCGGCGATGACCGCAAGCTGGAAGAAGTTGCGCGTGCTGCTCTACGCCCATGGCGGATTGGTGAACGAGCAATCGGCCGTGCAACGCCTTGCGGAGTACCGGCCCGAGCTGCTCAAGGCCGAGGTCTATCCGCTGGCCTTCATCTGGCGCACCGACTACTGGACCACCTTCTCCAACATCCTCAAGGACGCGGTCAGCCGCCGCCGACCCGAAGGCGCGCTGGACGCCACCAAGGACTTCATGCTGGACCGCCTCGACGACGCGCTGGAGCCGCTGGCCCGCGCCCTCAGCGGCAAGGCCGCATGGAGCGAGATGAAGCAGAACGCCTTGCTCGCGGCGAACGCGGGCTGCGCCTCGGTGCTGGTCGCCGACCACCTGAAGAAGCTGGCGAAGGCGGCGGAGAAGAACGGCCAGGCCTTGGAGATCCACCTGGTCGGCCACAGCGCCGGCTCGATCGTGCATGCACCTGTTGTCAAGCTGCTGACTGCACGCGGCCTGCCCATCGAAACCTGCACCCTCTGGGCGCCCGCCTGCACCGTCGACCTGTTCAAGCAGTACTACGTGCCGGCCATGCAATCGAAGATGCTGCGCAAGCTCGCCGTTTATGCGCTCAAGGACAAGACCGAGCGCGACGACGACTGCGCGAAGATCTACAACAAGTCCCTGCTCTACCTCGTCTCCAACGCCTGCGAGGACAAGGTGCGCATCCCGCTGTTCCGAGACGGCGTGCCGATCCTCGGCATGGAGAAGGCCTTCGACACGGAACTGCGGAAGATCTTCAACACCCACGGCGCCGAACTCGTGCTCACGCCCAACACGGAGCCCGATGGTTCATTGAATGCATCGGAGGCGATGCACCACGGCGACTTCGATGACGACCGCAAGACCGTCATGTCAACCTTCAGGCGCATTGCGGCGGGTGCGGGCAAGGCGCAAGCCAAGGCCGCGGAGAAGCTGCCCGCCACAGCAGCGCCGATCCACACCACCGCGGCCAAGCCGATGTTCCCGCACACGGAGTCATCGCTGCGGGATCGACGGCAGCAGATTGATGAGCGGACGCGGCAGCGGGGGTAGCGTCTGTACATGAGGACGACGAGCAGCGATCAGGTTGCGCGCTCCCTCAACTCCCGCCGCAGGATCTTCCCCGAAGGCGACTTCGGGATCGCATCTACAAACTCCACCGACCGCACCTTGGCATAGGGCTCCACATGCCCGGCCACATGCGCTATCAACGCTTCATCGCTGACATCGCCCCGCTTCACCACGAAGGCCTTGGGCGACTCGCCCGTTTCCTCGTCCGGAATGCCGATCACCGCCGCATCCGCCACCGCAGGATGCGTCAACAGCACCGACTCCAGTTGCGCCGGCGCCACTTGGTGCGCATTCACCTTGATCAGTTCCTTCAGCCGGTCGACGATGAATAGCTGGCCATCGCCATCGATGACCACCACGTCGCCCGTGTGCAGCCAACCGTCGGCATCGATGGTGGCATCGGTGGCCTGCACGTTGCCGAAATATCCGCGCATGACGGTCGGCCCACGCACCACCAGTTCACCGCGCTGGTTCGGGCCCAGCTCCGCGCCGGTGCTCGTGTCGAGCAGGCGCGCCTCCATGTTCGGCAGCAGGCGGCCGACCGCACCGGGCTTGCCGGGGTCGCCATCGCGTCGGCGCCCGCTCACGGCCAGCGTGCATTCCGACATGCCATAACCCTGCCGCACCTCGACGCCCATGCGTGCGCTGGCCTCGTTCTGCAGCGCCTCGCCGAGCGGCGCTGCGCCGCTGTTGATGAACTCCACCGACGACAGGTCATGCTTCGCCACCAGCGGATGCTTGGCCAGCGCGAGCACGATCGGCGGCACCACCATGAGCGAGGTCACGCGATGCCGCTCGATGAGTTGCAGGAACTGCTCCAGGTCGAAACGCGGCATCGTCACGCAGGTGCTGCCGCGCAGCACCGTCATGCAGACGAAGGCCAGCAGCCCGTAGCAATGGAAGAAGGGCAGCACCGCCAGCGACTTGTCGTCCGTGCGCTCGCCAAACAGGGTTTCCAGTTGCGCCATCATCGCGACCAAGTTCCGGTGCGTCAGCATCACGCCCTTGGCGCGGCCGGTGGTGCCGCTCGAATAGGGCAAGGCGACCAGGTCGCGGGCCGGGTCGATCTCGACCTTGAAGGTGCCCGCCTCCTCGGCCACCAGCGCAGCGAAGGGCGTCGCGCCCTCGGCCTCGCCGAACACGAACACCTCCTCCACGCCGGCCGCCTTGGCTGCTGCAAGCGCGACGCCGATGAAGGGCGGGATGGTCAGCAGGTAGCGCGCCTTGCTGTCGCCGAGTTGCTCGGCCAGCGTCTCGGCCGTGCACAGCGGGCTGGCCGTGGTCACCACGCCACCCGCCATCGCGACGCCATGAAAGGCCACGACGTACTCCGGCAGGTTCGGGCAGAAGATGCCGAAGACATCGCCCTTGCCCAGTCCCCTCCGCAACAAAGCGCCGGCCACGCGTCGCGCCATGCCGAACACCTGGCCGTGCGTCAGCGTGCGACCCGTGGGGCCATCGATGAAGGCGGTCTTGTCCGCATGGGCCGCGAGGTCCGCGAAGACATGGTCGCCGACAGAGTGGTCGGGAATCTCGATATCGGGCCAGGGGCTGCGAAAGATCATGTCGACCTCCTCGGCGCTGGGCGCGCCGGGGTGGGACTTTACTGCCGGCGCTCGTTCTGGATAGAACTTTCTTCTACCTCATTCAAGGGATGAGTCGGTTCCGTGCCATCCCGAACACCGTCACATCCGCGCGCCCATTCACCAATCCCTTGCCCTTGCAAACTGCCCATCAGTTCCATTGACACGCCATCAGGCTTGGGCTTTCATGCCACCACACCTGAAGGACAAGCGAATGAACTTCCGACCCGGTTCCGTGGCCCCAATTGCCTCTCTTGCGCTAGCCGCCCTGTTCACCGCGCCGACGGCCCAGGCCCAGGACGACGCCGAGGAACTGGCGAAGAAGCTGTCCAATCCGGTCGCCGCCATGATCAGCGTGCCGTTCCAGTACAACTACGACCACCGCTACGGCACGGACGATTCCGGACACAAGAACGTTCTGAACGTGCAGCCAGTGGTGCCGATCGAGCTCAACGCCGAGTGGAACGTGATCAGCCGCACCATCGTGCCGATCGTGAGCCAGACCAACATCCAGCCGGGTACCAGCCAGACGGGCCTGGGCGACATCACGCAGAGCCTGTTCTTCTCGCCCAAGGCGCCCGGCCCGGGCGGCCTGATCTGGGGCGTTGGCCCGGCCTTCTACCTGCCCACCGGCACCGACTCCGCCCTCAGCGCGCGCAAGTGGGGCGCCGGCCCGACCTTCGTGCTGCTGAAGCAAGACGGCCCCTGGACCTACGGCATGCTGGCCAACCACATCTGGGCCGGAGGAGTCGACGCCAACCGGCCCGCCATCAGCAACACCTTCCTCCAGCCCTTCCTGTCGTACACGACCAAGGACGCCTGGACCTACGGCATCAACACCGAGTCGACCTACGACTGGAAGAACAAGCAGTGGTCGGTGCCGCTCAACCTCACCGTGGGCAAGTTGATCAAGGTGGGCAAGCAGCCGATCAGCCTGACCGGCGGCCTGCGCTACTGGGCCGAGAGCCCCGACTCAGGGCCGAAGGACCTGGGCTTCCGCTTTGTCGTGACCTTCCTGTTTCCGAAATAGCCTGCTTCAGCGCCCCGCCATCTTGCGAGCGTCGACGATGCGGTCATACGTTTCGCCATCGATGAGCCCCAACGACAGCGCAGCTTCGCGTGGCGTGATGCCCTTCGCGACAGCCTCTGCGGTGATCGACGCGACCTTGTCATAGCCGAGGACCGGATTCAGCGCCGTGGCGAGCAGCAGGCTGTTTGCCACGTTGGCCGCCAGCCTCGCCTCTTCGACCTCGACGCCCTGGACCAGCCCCGTCGCAAATACGCGCGATGCATCCGCCAGCACGCGGATCGACTGCAGCAGGTTGGCGATCAGCACCGGCTTGGCCACGTTCAATTCGAAGTTGCCCGATGCATTGGCCATCGTGACGACGGCATGGTTGCCCACCACCTGCATGCAGGCCTGCGCCAGCACCTCGGCAATGGTCGGGTTGCGCTTGCCCGGCATGATCGAACTCGTCAGGCCATCGTCCGGGATCTTCAGTTCGCCCAGGCCGCAGCGCGGGCCGGAGCCGAGCCAGCGCACGTCGTTCGCGATCTTGATCAGCGAAGTCGCGATCACGTTCAGGGCGCCAGATGCTTCGACCAATGCGTCATGCGCCGCCATGCCTTCGAACTTCGACGGGTTCGGCGTGAAGGCATGGCCTGTCAGCGCGCGCAGTTCCTCGCAGAAGAGCGCATCGAATCCGGGTGGCGCGTTCAGCCCGGTGCCGGCCGCCGTGCCGCCCTGCGGCAGGGACAGGAGGCGTGGCATCGCGGCGTCGATCCTGTCGATGCCATGGGCGACTTGGCGGGCAAACGTGTCGAACACCCGGCCCATCGTCATCGGCACGGCGTCCATCAGGTGCGTGCGGGCGATCTTCAGCACGTCCTCGAACGCCTCGGCCTTCTCCTGCAAGCTGTCGCGCAGCAAGGCGAGAGAAGGCTTCAGGCGTTGCGCGAGCTCCAGCACCGTCACGATGTGCATCACCGTCGGGAAGCTGTCGTTGGACGATTGCGATGCGTTGACATGGTCGTTGGGATGCACCGGCGACTTGGTGCCGAGCGGCTGCCCCAGCAATTCGTTGGCGCGGTTCGCGATGACCTCGTTGGCATTCATGTTGGTCTGCGTGCCCGAACCGGTCTGCCAGATGGTGAGCGGGAAGTGCGCATCGAAGCCCCCGTCGCGCAGCTCACCGGCGGCTGAAATGATCGCATCCGCCAACGCCGCATCGAGCGCCCCGCAACGCATGTTGGCTCGCGCCGCCGCCATCTTCTGCAGCCCGAAGGCATGGATCAGACTAGCCGGAAAGCGCTCCTCGCCGATGTCGAACACGCCGAGCGCGCGTTGAGTCTGCGCGCCCCAGTAGCGGTCGGCGGGTATTTCCACCGGACCGAAGGCATCGCGCTCGATGCGGGTCGAACTCATGGTGTCAATCCAGCGTGATGTTGGCTTTTGCAGCCACCGTCTTCCAGCGCGCGACCTCGCTCTCGGTGTGTTTGCCCAACGCCACACCCGTGTATTGATCGGCCGGCAGCAACTGGATCGCCTGCTCCTGCATCTTGTCGGTGAAGGCCTTGTCGGTCATCACCTTCAGATAGGCGGCCTGCACCTTGTCGAGCACGGGCTGCGGCGTGCCCTTGGGCGCATAGATGCCGTACCAGGTCGCGGCCTCGAAGCCGGGCAACACCGTTTCAGCCAGCGTCGGCACATCCTTCAACTGCGGCAGGCGCACCTTCGAGGTCACCGCCAAGGGACGCACCTTGCCCTCCTTGATCTGCGGCAGCGCTGTGTTGGTCTGGTCGAACATGCCGTCGACCTGGCCGCCGATCACGTCGATGAGCGCCGGACCCGCGCCCTTGTACGGCACCTGCGAAACCTTGATGCCGGCCGACGCTGCGAACAGCGCCGCGATCAGGTGCGAGGTGGAACCGACGCCGGCGTTGCTGATGAAGAGCTTGTCCGGATGCGTCTTGCCGAAGTCGACCAGCGCCTTCACGTCCTTGGCCGGATGTTCCTTGCGCACCATCAGCACCAGCGGCGTGTCGGGGAAGCGGAACACCGGCGCGAAGTCCTTCACCGGGTCATAGTTGAGCTTCTTGTAGATGGCCGGGGCCGCGCCCATGTAGCCCATGTGCCCGACCAGCATGCTGTAGCCGTCCGGCGTGGCACGTGCCGCCTTGGCCGCACCCACCGTGCCGCCCGCGCCCGGCGCGTTGTCGATGATGATCGGCTGGCCGATCTCGCGCGACACACGCTCGGCGATGCTGCGCGCCATCGCATCGGTCGGGCCGCCGGCGGCGAAGGGAACGATCCAGGTGACCGGCTTTGCGGGCCAGGCCTGGGCCAGCGCATTGCCGGCTGCGAGTGTGAGGGCGAGTGCGGCCAGCTTCAGTTTCGAGATCATGGTGAATTCCTTGGAAAAGCGAATCAGGTTCAAGAGTGGATGGGGTGTTCAGCGAGCGGGCGCCGGCGAGCGCATGTCGATGCCGGTCGGATGCGGGTTGGTGTCGCGCATGTCTTCCGGCAGCAGGTTGCCGTCGTCGAGTTGCGCATCGGCGGCCGCGATCTCGGGATGGCGCTCGGGGTAGAGATGCCGCTCCGCGACCTTCGGGTCGAAGGTGCCCGACCACTTCGCAACCACCACCACGGCCACGCTGTTGCCGATCGTGTTGCAGGTCGAGATGGCCATCGACAGGAAGCGGTACACACCGAAGATCACCGCCAGGCCTTCCACCGGAAGGATGCCGGTCGAGGTCACAGTCGCGGCGAACACCACGAACGATCCACCCGACACCGTCGCCGCGCCCTTCGACGTCAACAGCATCAGCAGCAGGATGCCGATCTGGTGGTCGACCGTCAGCGGCACGCCGTAGGCATGCGAGATGAACATCACGCCCATCGCCATGAAGATCGAGGTGCCGTCGAGGTTGAAGGCATAGCCGGTGGGCAGCACCAAACCGACGGTCTGCTTGGCCACGCCAAGACGCTCCAGCTTGATCAGCAGGCGCGGCAAGGCGCTTTCCGACGAGGCCGTGCCGAGCACGATCAGGATCTCGTCCTTGATGTAGCGCAGGAAGCGCCAGAGGCTGAAGCCCGCGATCTTCGCGATGAGGCCGAGCACCACAAAGATGAACAGCGCGATGACCGCGTAGAAGCTCAGCACCAGTTGCGCCAGCGCCACCAGCACCGCGGAACCGTTGCTGCCCACCGAATACGCCACCGCGCCAAAGGTGCCGATGGGCGCCAGCTTCATCACCAGGTTGATGAACGAGAACAGGACTTCGGAGATGTAGTCGAGGCCGCCGTTGATCTTCTCGCGACGCTCTTCCGGAATGGCCAGGATGCCGATGCCGACCATCACCGCCAGCACCACCACTTGCAGCAATTCGCCCTTGGCAAACGCGCCGACGAAGTTGTCCGGCACGATGTGCATCATGAATTCAAGGAAGCCTTGTGGTGCCGCAGCCTTCACCACCGGCGCCGCCGCGCCGCCCGCCACCGTGGTCATGCCCTGGCCGATGCCCAGCAGGTTGCCGGCCAGCATGCCCACGCACAACGCAATCGTCGAGATCACCTCGAAGTAGACGATCGACCGCCAGCCCACGCGCCCTGCACTCTTCACGTCACCGGCCGACGCAATGCCGTGCACAATGGTCAGGAACACCAGCGGTGCGACGCCGGCCTTGATGAGCGACAGGAACATGTCGCCCAACAGCTTGAGTTGCGAGGCGAACTTCGGGAACACGAAGCCGACGACGATGCCGAGCACCAGCGACACCAGCACCTGCATGCCGAGCTTGCGGTACCAGGGGAGCTTCTTCGCCGGAGGCGGCGCGATGGGCGCGATCGGCGCAGTGGGTGCGAGAGTGGAAGTCATGTGGTCTCTCTCCTCGTTGCTTCAGGCGCCGACTTCCGCCGACAGCGCCAGCGCGCGGTCCACCATCTGCGGCGCGAGGCCGAGGTAGTTGGCCGGATCGGTGAGGCGATCGATGGTGGCGCGGTCGAAGTGCTTCGTGACCTCGGGCAAGGCAGCCAGCGCCTCGGCCAGCGTGCCGCCTTGGGTGTTGACCGTGCGGCAGGCGTCGTAGACCACGTCGTGCGCCTGCTGCCGGCCGATGTGAGGCGCCATGCCCATCATCACCGCCTCGGCCACGATCAGGCCCTTGGTGATGCCGAGGTTGTGCGCCATGCGCGCCTCGTCGACGATCAGTCCGCCGAGCGCGAACTTGGCCTGGTGCAGCGCGCCCGAGGTGAGGATGAAGCTCTCCGGGATCGCGATCCACTCCGCATGCCACGGGCCGGTCGCGCGCTCGAAGTCCTGCACCATCGCATCGACCATCAGCCCCGCATGCTGGCGCACCGCCTTCGATGCGGCCAGCATCAGCTCGCTGGAGATCGGGTTGCGCTTCTGCGGCATCGTGCTCGATGCGCCACGCCCTTTGACGAAGGGCTCGTAGACCTCGGCGAACTCGGTGGACGCCATGATCATGATGTCCAGCGCGATCTTGCCGAGCGAGCCGGTGACCAGCGCCAGCAGGTTCACCGCCTCCGCAAAGCCATCGCGCGCCACATGCCAGGTCGTGGCCGGTACGCCGAGCTTCAGCTCCTCGGCCATCGCCTTCTGCACCTCGAAGCCCCTGTCGCCCAGCGAGGCCAGCGTGCCGGCCGCGCCCGCGAACTCGACCACCGCCACCCGAGGGCGCAACTCAGCGATGCGTTGCTGATGCCGGTCGAACATCGCCAGCCAGATCGCGACCTTGTAGCCGAAGGTCACGGGCAAGGCCTGCTGCAAGTGCGTGCGACCGGCCATCGGCGTATCGCGGTGCTTTTTCGCGAGGGATGCCAGGATGCCGCGCAATTCGCGGATGTCCGAGCCGATGCTGTCCAACGCATCACGCACCTGCAGCGCGACGGCCGTGTCCATGATGTCCTGCGTGGTCGCGCCCCAGTGCACATAGCGGCCCGACTCGCCGCACATCGCCACCAACTGATGCACCAGCGGCAGGATCGGGTAGCCCACGATGTCCGTCTCTTCGCGCATGTGATCGAAGTCGATGCGCTCGATCTTCGACTCACGTGCGATGACTTCCGCCGCTTCCGCCGGGATCACGCCGCAGCGCGCCTCGGCACGGGCCAGCGCCACCTCGGCATCGATGTAGCGCTGGATCAGCGCGCCGTCGGAGAAAATCTGGCGCATCTTCTGCGTGCCGAAGGCATCGCGGAACAGGATCGAATCAACGACCGTACTGGCCATGGGAAACGAAGGATTCTTGGACATGGAGCCTCTTGAAGTTGGAATGGGATGGACGACAATATGTTCGGACATATGAGACTTTAATATGTTCGGACATATTCACAATTCAGGGTTTACCCTTGCGCAGCCATGACCACCGCACTTGACCCCGCACCGCAGAAGGCCACCTTCGCCAATATCGCCCGCCACCTGACGGAAGCGATCACCACCGGCCACTTCGCCGTGGGCGACCTGTTGCCCACCGAGCTGGAGCTGTGCAAGCACTACGGCACCAGCCGCCACACCGTGCGCGCCGCGCTGGCGGAGTTGCAACAAGTCGGGTTGGTCTCGCGCAGGAAGAACGTCGGCACGCGCGTGGAATCGGCCAAGCCACGGACCAGCTTCCGGCCCTCGCTGGCGTCGGTGGACGACCTGGTGCAGTTCGGCGCCGAGCACTTGCGGGTGGTGCAATCCGTCGGCCATGAGACGGCGAGTGGAGATCTGGCCACGGAACTGGGTTGCGCGGACGGCACGCGCTGGATGCGCATCTCCAGCCTGCGCCTGGTCGGCGACGAGTCGGCCGCGCCCGTCGGGTGGACGGACGTCTATATCGACCCGGCTCACGCCGACATCGCGGAACTCGCCAAGGCCTCGCCGGACGCCTTGATCAGTTCATTGATCGAGGAGCGCTACGGCCGCCACATCGCGGAGATCCATCAGGACGTGCGCGCCTTCACCCTGCAGGACCGCGCCATGGCCAAGGCCCTGCAACTGGAGCCCGGCGCCACCGCGCTGAAGATCGTGCGGCGCTACTTTGACGACGACGGCGAGGTATTCGAGGTGTCGGTCACGGTGCATCCGGCCGAGCGGTTTTCGGTGTCGATGCGGCTGCAGAGGTCGACGGGTTGAAGCCCCTCAACTCCACCCACTCACCGCCAACCGCACCTTCCCACTGATCCCCGGCGCCGAGAACGCCGACCCCGTCTTCGACAGCGGCACCACGAACTGCAACTTCCCATCGACCACGTCGTCGTAGTTCGTCGGCACGGTGGCACGGCCAGCGGTGTCAGTCTGCCAGCCGTACTTCACCTTCCACGTCTTGGTCGCGTCGGCGTCGGCTGGCGGCTCGATCTCGATGATCAGCGTGTCGCGGAACAACGAGCTGCCTTCGTAGTGCCCGTCGACCCAGAACTTCCTGTTCACCTGGTAGTCCGGCACGCGCACGCCCAGCGTCATCGCGTAGGCGAGCGTGGGCCGGTCCTGCTTCACGCGTGCCTTGTTGGACAGGAACACGGTCGACAGATAGATCGACCGCTTCTCCGGCGTCGCCGGGTTGGTCAGCTCCTTGTGCGTGCGGCAGGCCGGCGAATCCTCCTCGGCGACGCGCCGGCTCAGGTACCAGCGCTTGCCGCGCGGCGCGGCCAGCAACTCGACCTGGTACAGCGCATCGACATCCGCATCCTTCGGGATGTCCGGCGGCAAGGTCACGCTGTCCACGTCGAACCACAAGTCCACCCGCACATCGCCAAAGAGAAAGCGCACCAGGTTCTGGAAGGCCTCCTCGGAGTTCACGATGCCGAAGTAGCCCGAATGCGATCGGTAGGTGTAGGCGGTGGCCACCGGCCGCTCCTTGCCGTCCTTGTCGAAGGAGCACAGCGTCGCGTTTTCCACGCGCACCAGACCGTCGCTGCCGTGACCCGCGAACATGCGTGACGCGCCCATCGCCACCTCGTAGTCGCCGCGGTTCGAGCCGACCATGCAGAACACACGATCCGGCGCGATGGCCGAGGGCGGCAGGTAGTCCACGCGCCCGTTGATCTGCGGCGTGGCCAGGAAATTGGCGATCTTGTCGCGGTTGAAGGTGTTGATCTCGTTGACCGTCAGCCAGCTCGGCACGTTGATGCCGCCGATGTCGATGCCGTTGTGCGGCGTTGCATAGGTGAAGAACTTGTCGACGCACTTGCGTGCCACTTCATCGCCGAGCGCCGGGTTCTGCAGGAAGGCGCGACACACCAGCCCGCCCATCGAATGCGCCACCAGGTAACAGCGGAAGCCATCCGCCGCGGCCGGCCCTTCGCGCTTTGCCACCAGGTCCCGCACGCGCAGGATGAGGTCGTTCAGCCCCTTCGCGTAGGCCGTGATGTCGCGCGCCTTGCCGTCGCCGAGCAGGTCGGAGCCCGTCTCGTAGTAGCGGTAGATGATGACCGAGGCCGACGGAATGCCCTCGACGTCCGCGCCGGTCTGGTCCGGCGGCGGCTTCCAGTCCTCGTCCAGGATGTCGAGCCCGTTCTGGTAGACGCTCATGTACTGGAAGTCGGCCAGCAGCCGCACCACCGGCGACTCGAACACGAACTTCTGCGCCGCCGCCTTCTTGTCCACCGTGGCCCGGTACACCGTCGAGCCCACGTTGAATCCGCAGAACGGATCGGCCGTGGTCTCGTCGCGCTCGTTGGTCGTCATCGCGTAACCGCGCACATAGATGATGGGATAGCGCTTGTCCGTCATGGCAAAGACCTCCTGTTGCGCGCCGTGGCGAGGATTTGCAACGCCGCAGTGGTGCGAGGCGCGCGTGCATGGCGCGCGGGGCCTCGTCCAGCATCGCCCCCGACTGTGACGCCGCCCCTTGGCCGCCGCCATAGCGCGCATGGCGTAGAGCAAGCGGCCAGCTTCCGCGGCTACCGCCAGCGGCGCAACGCGCATACGATGACCGTCCCGCCGGTCGCAGAGCACGACCGCCTGACAGACGAGAGAGGCAAGAACCCCCATGCTGACCGCTGCCCTGCGTGACGACCCTCCGACCGAAGAATCCGTCGTGGCCGACTGGCTGGACTGGCCCGGCCTGACCGACCTTCCCTCGACCACGCTCGACGAACTCTTGCCCTCCGGCGCACGCGCAGTCATCGTCGCGCCGCACGCGGACGACGAGGTTCTCGCCCTGGGAGGCCTGCTCGCGCAACTGGCCGCGCAGGCGCGCGAGACCTGCATCATTGCCGTGACAGACGGCATCGCGCGCCCGGCCGATGCACGGCACTGGCCGCCCGACCCGCGCGCCCGCATGGACTCCATCGAGAGTCGCCGCGCCCTGCACCGCCTGGGCGTCACCGACGACCCGGTGCGCCTCGGCTTCCCGGACGGCAGCCTGCACATCCTGCGCCGCATGCTGGCCGAGCGCCTGCAGCCCTTGCTGCGCGCCGACGACGTGGTGTTCACCACATGGCGCATGGACGGCCCGCCCGACCACGAGGCCACCGGCCATGCCTGCGCCTTCGCCGCCGCCCTGTGCGGCGCCCGACTGGTGGAGACGCCGGTACGCGCCTGGCATTGGGCCAAGCCCGGCGACGTACGCCTGCCCTGGCGCCGCGCGCGCCGGCTCTTGCTCGACACCGACGCGCAGGATCGCAAGCGCAAGGCGCAAGACGCCCTCGAGGCCCGCTTGCGCTGCGTCCCGTCGCTCATCGGCGACCCGGACCTGTGCCACAGCGCCATCACGCGCGCGGGCTGGCCGTTCGAGTTGCTGTTCGCCTGAATCTTGCGAAGGACTTGCGAGAGCGGGCGATCGCCACGGGCGGGCCGCTCGAGCGACGACGCGATGTCATCGAAGGTCGGGGCGCTTCAACTATCCTCTCGCGGATGACCGCCACCCGCCTTTTGCTCGCCGTCGCCCTCGTCTTCGTCGCCGCCTGCAAGAACTCCGGCGCCTGCGAGTCCCCCTATTCCGCGTCACCGCAATTCAAGGACTGCGGCTTTGTGAATGCCCCAAACCCAGATGCCAAGCCCACGGCCAACGCGGCCCGGATCTGGTGGCGTTTCCTGGTCGGCACCAAGGTCGACACCGTGCCGGTCGATACCATCCCGGTGCGGCCGCTGACCACGGCGCAACTCGAAGCGCTCGACCCGCAGGCCAACCACGTCATGCGCCTCGGCCACGCCTCCACGCTGCTCAAGCTGCGCGGCAAGTTCTGGCTCACCGACCCGATGTTCAGCGATCGCGCGTCACCCTTCGGCTTCATGGGCCCGAAGCGCTTTCATGCGCCGCCCATCGCGTTGCAGCAGTTGCCCGCCATCGAAGGCGTGATCATCTCGCACGACCACTACGACCACCTGGACGCGCCCACCATCGAATACCTGGCGCAGCGCGCACAACGCTTCTTCGTGCCGCTGGCCGTGGGCAAGCGCCTGCGATCGATGGGCGTGCCCGCCGACCGCATCACCGAACTCGACTGGTGGCAGTCCGCGAAGCAGGGCGAGGTGCAAGTGACCGCCACGCCCTCGCAGCATTTCTCCGGCCGCACCCTGGCCGACCGCAGCGAGACGTTGTGGGCCTCATGGGTGATCCAGAGCGGGCCGCAACGCATCTTCTACAGCGGCGACTCGGGCTACTCCAACGCCTTCAAGCAGATCGGCGAGCGCATCGGCGGCTTCGACCTGGCGATGATCGAGAACGGCCAGTACGACGAATGGTGGCCCTCGGTGCACATGACGCCGGAGGAAGACATCCAGGCCTTCGAGGACCTGCGCGCGAAGGTGCTGCTCCCCGTGCACAACAGCACCTTCGACCTCGCCTTCCACACCTGGCACACGCCGCTCGATCGCATCACCGACCTGGCGGCAGCGAAGAAGATCGACATCGCTACGCCCGAGATCGGTGAAGTGGTCACCGTGGGTCAGCCGCGGACCAACGTGCGCTGGTGGGTTGGGTTGAAGTAGGCGCCCGGGTCAGCGCTGCTCACGCCGCTCACGGGCTCGTCGCACCTGCCGGCTCTCGTTCGATTTAGCGACCGCCACCTCCTTTTGCACCTTCTTCTCCTTGCGGTTGCGCGAAAGCTTGCGGGCGATGAAAAAGCACGCGGTGCCGCTGACGACGGCGAGTCCGGTGGCGATGGCTCCGACTTCCATGATGAATCTGTCTCCGAATAGGTTTTCTTGTGGGGTGCCCGACTATTGCACGCGCACGATGCTGGCCGGCTTGAAGCCCAGGTCGGCCGCCTTGCCTTTCCGAGCGCGTGTGCCGCGCGCGTTGTTCAAGGTGCGGATTTCCAGCGTCTCGTCGCGTTCCTTGCCGCCGCGCCCGATACCGTCGATCCGCACGCTGCGCGTGTAGGCCGCCGCACCCGCGAGCGTGTCCTTGGCCTCCAGGTCGATCAGCGTGAGCCCGCGGCCGCCCTTGGGCAACACCTTCAGTTCCGCAATGTCGAAGGTCAGGATGCGCCCGCCCGTCGACGCGCAGGCCACATGCGTCGCGGCCGGCATCGGCTCGGCGCCACTCGCCCCGCCCACCAGCGAAGGCCGGCACAGTTGTTCGCCCTCGCCCACGTCGACGAAGGCCTTGCCACCACGCTGGCGCGAGGTCATGTTCTCGACCGTCGCGATGAAGCCGTAGCCCCCCGTGTTCGACAGCAGCAGGCTCGCGCCCAGCGGCCCGGCGAAGTAATGCGCCACGTGCGTGCCGCTCTCAAGGTCGAGCAGGGTCGTCACGGGCTGCCCGTCACCACGCCCACCCGGCAGCGAAGCCACCGGCACGGTATAGACACGCACCGTCTTGTCCTTGGCCGTGCCGAACACCAGCAGCGTATCCACCGAGCGGCATTCGAACGCGCCATACAAGGCATCGCCCGACTTGAAGCTGTACTCGGCCGGCGCACCATTGCCGCCCGCGGCCTTCTCGCTCGCCCATCCCTTCTGCGCGCGCACCCAGCCCTTCTGCGAGACGATCACCGTCACCGGCTCGTCGACCACCTTGACCTCGGCCACGGCACGCTTCTCCGCCTGGATCAGCGTGCGGCGCGGGTCCTCGAAGGTCTTGGCGTCCTGCTCGATTTCCTTCACCAGCAAGCGGCGCAAGGCGGCCGGGCTGCCGAGGATGTCTTCCAGCTTCTTCTGTTCCTCGCGCAGGCCTTTCAACTCCTGCTCGATCTTGATCGCCTCCAGCCGCGCCAACTGGCGCAGGCGGATTTCCAGGATGTCCTCGGCCTGCCGCTCGCTGAGGTTGAAGCGCGCGATCAGCGCCGCCTTCGGATCTTCCGCCGCGCGGATGATCGCGATCACCTCGTCGATGTTGAGCAGCACCAGCTGCCGCCCCTCGAGGATGTGGATGCGGTCCAGCACCTTGTCGAGCCGATGCCGTGAGCGCTTCTCGACCGTGATCTCGCGGAACGCGATCCACTCGTTGAGCATCTGCCGCAGCGACTTCTGCGTCGGCTTGCCGTCAATGCCGACCATCGTCAGGTTGATTGGCGAAGAGGTCTCCAGCGAGGTCTGCGCCAGCAGCGTGGTGATGAACTCCTCCTGGCTGATGCGCGAGGTCTTCGGCTCGAACACCAGGCGCACCGCCGCGTCCTTGCTCGACTCGTCGCGCACCACGTCCAGCACGGACAGCATCGCCGCCTTGAGTTGCGTCTGCTCGGTGCTCAGCGCCTTCTTGCCGGTCTTGATCTTCGGGTTGGTGATCTCCTCGATCTCCTCCAGCACCTTCTGCGTGCTCACGCCCGGCGGCAGTTCGTTGACCACCAGCTGCCACTGTCCGCGCGCCAGTTCCTCGATCTTCCAGCGCGCACGCACCTTGAGCGAGCCGCGCCCCGTGCGGTACGCGTCGGCAATGTCCGTCGGGCTGCTGATGATCTGCGCCCCGCCCGGATAGTCCGGGCCGGGCACGATCGCAAACAGCTCTTCCTCGCTCAGCTTGCCGTTGGTCTTGATCAACGCGACACAGGCATCGGCGATCTCGCGCAGGTTGTGGCTCGGGATTTCCGTCGCCAGGCCCACCGCGATGCCGCTCGCGCCGTTGAGCAGCGTGAACGGCAGGCGCGCCGGCAGCAATCGCGGCTCCTCGGTCGAGCCGTCGTAGTTGGGCACGAAGTCCACCGTGCCTTCGTCGATCTCGTCGAGCAGCAGGCTGGTAATGCGCGCGAGCCGCGCTTCCGTGTAGCGCATCGCCGCGGCACCGTCGCCATCGCGGCTGCCGAAGTTGCCCTGGCCATCGACCAGCGGATAGCGCTGCGAGAAGTCCTGCGCCATGCGCACCAGCGCGTCGTAGGCGGCCTGGTCGCTGTGCGGATGGAAGCGGCCGAGCACGTCGCCGACCACGCGCGCACTCTTCACCGGCTTGGCCCCGACGGTGCCGTTGGCCCCGCCGAAGCCGAGCCCCATGCGCGACATCGAATAGAGGATGCGCCGCTGCACCGGCTTCTGGCCGTCGCACACGTCGGGCAGCGCCCGGCCCTTGACCACGCTCAGCGCGTATTCGAGGTAGGCCTGTTGCGCGTAGTCGGCCAGCGTGATGCCATTGCCGTCATCTTCGGGTGGCAAGAGATCGAGCGTCGGTTCGGAGTCCATGAGCAGAAAGTTTCGAGAGAAAAATGAAATGCAAAAAGGATGCGCCGCGCGGCGTCATCCCAATGTGAAAGCCTCGTGCACGGCCGACTGCACCGATCCGCCGAGCACCGCACCGCCGCCCGCGACGTAAATCCAGTCGCCGATCAGCGCCGCGCCCACCGCATGGCGCGGCGTCGGCATCGGCGCGTGCTGCTGCCAAGTGTCGGACGTGGGATCGTAGCTCTCCATCTGGCCGAACACCTTGGCCTGGCGCGGAATGCCACCGGGCAGCAGCACGCCACCCTCGCCGCCCATCGCGTAGAAGCGACCACGATAGACGACCAGGCCATGGCCCGATCGCGCCGTGGGCAGCGGCGAACGCAACTCCCAGGTGTCGCGCGCCGGCAGGTAGACGTGATGCAGATCCGTGTTGTATTCGAAGGTGTTGAAGCGCCCGCCGATCACATGGATCTGGCTGTTGTGCGCCACGCAGCCGACATGGTCGCGCGCGCCGGGCAGCGCCTTGCGCGTGGTCCACTTGTCGGCCTTGGGGTCGTAGACCTCGTGCCAGCCGACACTCGCCCGCTCTGCCGCAGGCTCCGAGGCACCGCCGATCAGGTGCAGCGATCCATCGAGCACCACGGCCGCCGCGGCGCCGCGTGGGCGCGGCAAGGGCGCGATCGCTGTCCACCGATTGGCCGCGATCTCGTAGACATAGGCATTGGTATCGGAGCGCCGGTTCTGCTCGACGAACCCGCCCAGCGCATAGACCCTGCCACCATCAGCCGCCACGGCGACGTGATTGGCCCCGCGCGGCAACGGCGCACCGTCCAGCCAGCGATCCGCCGCCGGGTCGTAGATGTGGTGGTAGTCGCGATTCACCGCGCCCTCGCCATAGCCGCCCACCACATGCATGCGCCCTTGTGCCGCCGTGGCCCAGGCCATCTCGCTGCGCGGGATCGGCAAGGCCGCGCGCGTCACCCAACGGCCGGCGGGGCCCTTGGGCGCAGGGCTGTCGACGACGCGCTGCGACTCCTGCTCCGGCGTCATGTGGTGCGGTACGCCACCCTGCAACTTTGCGAAAGGCTCCATCGCCGACGGCGCAGCGGGCAACGACTGAGCGCGCGACGCCCCGGTCATCGCACACGTCGTGGCGGCGAGCAGCAGGGATCGACGTTGCATGGCGTTTCCTAGGATGGTGGAAGGGCAGTCGCGCTCAGGACGCAGGCGCTTCGAGCGGCTTGGCAGGCACCGCGGATGGCTCGGGCAAGGCCGGCATCGCAGGCACATTGCGCGGGTCCGGCGGCATGTTGCCACGGCCCAGCGCCCCGCCCTTCGGCACCACCATCTCCATGCGCACGCGTCCCGGCGTCTTGCCGCCGCGCCCGGTACCGGCACCCGGCTTCAGGTAGGCATAGAGCTGCAACACCGTCTGCACATAGTCCTGCGTCTCGCGGTAGTTCGGGATCTTGTTGCCGGCGCGCTGTACCGCGCCCTCGCCGGCGTTGTAGGCCGCCAGTGCCAGCTCGATCTGTCCCGGGAACATCGCGATCAAGTCGCGCAGGTAGCGCGAACCGGTCGCGATGTTGATACGCGGGTCGTACAACTTTTCCTCGATGGTGCGGCGCTTGTCGCCCTGCACGCCATAGCGCTCGGCCGTGGCCGGCATCACCTGCATCAGCCCCATCGCGCCCTTGGGCGACAGCGCCTGCGCATCGAAACCCGACTCGGTCGCGACGAGCGCCTGCAACAACTCATAGTCGATCGCATGTCGCTTCGAAGCGTCCTGCAACGCCGTCTTGGCAACCTTGTAGTTCGGCGATTTCTCGAACATCGCGACCAGCGACTGCGACACCGCCGGCACCTTGCCATCGCCGCGTCGCCCCGGTGCGCCGATGCCATCGGCCGTGTCGAAGCTCTGCCCGCCCTTGAAGAACAACTGGTAGCGCCCATCGAGCTTCTCCGATGCGAAGTGCGCCATGCCCTTCTCGTCGACGTAACCGTAGATGTCGGCCGCGAACGCGCCGTGCTGTGCGATCAGCAACAGCACCGCCGCCATCCATCGACGAACAAGGCCCAATGGATTCACCTCGCGATTCGCAAGCCCGGCGTCCCCGCCCCGCGGGCGAAGACGCTAGACATCGATCTCCACATCATCGCCACGCAACTCCATCAGGTCGCGCCGCGCGGCCGCCTCACCCTTGCCCATGAGCTTGGTGATTTCTCCCTGCGTTTGCGTGAAATCCAGCCGGCCGAGTTGCACTTGCAACAGGCGCCGCGTGTCCGGGTTCAGCGTGGTCTCCCACAACTGTTCCGCGCTCATCTCTCCCAGGCCCTTGAACCGGCTGATGCTCCAGGCACCTTCCTTCACGCCGTCCTTGCGCAGCTTGTCCAGCGTGGCCGTGAGTTCGCCTTCGTCCAGTGCATAGACCTTGGACGCCGGCTTCTTGCCACGCGCAGGTGCATCGACCCGGAACAATGGCGGCTTGGCGACGAACACATTCCCTGCCTCGATCAGCTTCGGAAAGTGCCGGAAGAACAGCGTCAGCAGCAGCACCTGGATGTGCGAGCCGTCCACGTCGGCATCGCTCAGGATGCAGATCTTGCCGTAGCGCAGGCCGCTCATGTCAGGCGTGTCGGCGGGCCCATGCGGGTCCACGCCGATGGCCACCGAGATGTCGTGGATTTCGGTGTTGGCAAAGAGCCGGTCGCGCTCCACCTCCCAGGTGTTCAGCACCTTGCCGCGCAACGGAAGAATGGCCTGCGACTCCTTGTCGCGGCCCATCTTGGCGCTGCCGCCGGCCGAGTCACCCTCGACCAGGAACACTTCGTTGTGCGCCGTGTCCTTGCTCTCGCAGTCGGTCAGCTTGCCGGGCAGCACCGCCACGCCGGAGCCCTTGCGCTTCTCCACCTTCTGGCCGGCCTTCTGCCGCGTCTGCGCGGCCTTGATGGCCAACTCGGCCAGTTTCCTGCCGTAGTCGACGTGCTGGTTCAGCCACAGCTCCAGCGCCGGCCGGACGAAGCTCGACACCAGCCGCACCGCATCGCGCGAATTCAGCCGTTCCTTGATCTGCCCCTGGAACTGCGGGTCCAGCACCTTGGCGCTCAGCACATAGGAGGCCCGCGCGAACACGTCTTCCGGCAACAGCTTCACGCCCTTGGGCAGCAGCGAATGCAGTTCGACGAAACCCTTGACCGCATTGAACAGGCCGTCGCGCAGCCCGCTTTCATGGGTGCCGCCGGCGCTGGTCGGGATCAAGTTGACGTAGCTCTCGCGCACCGGCTGCCCTTCCTCGGTGAAGGCCACGCACCAGTCGGCGCCCTCGCCTTCTGCGAAGTTGTCGGCGTTCTTGTCGGCGTGGCCCGCGCCTTCGAAGAGCGGGATCACCGGCTCGCCGTTGAGCGTCTGCATCAGGTAGTCGCGCAGGCCGCCCTTGTAGAGCCACTGCTGCGTTTCCTTGGTCTTCTCGACCACCAGCGTGACCGTCACGCCCGGCATCAGCACGGCCTTGCTGCGCAACAGGTGCGTCAGTTCATGCACCGGCAATGTGGCCGTCTCGAAATACTTCGCGTCGGGCCAGGCCCGCACCGTGGTGCCCTGCTTGCGATCGCCATTACCACTGACCTGCTCGCGGATCTGCAGCGGCTCGATCACGTCGCCGGCCGAAAACGCCAGTTGCGCCACCGAACCCTCGCGGTACGACACGACTTCCAGCCGCTTCGACAACGCATTGGTCACCGACACGCCCACGCCATGCAGCCCGCCCGAGAAGCTGTACGCCCCGCCCGAACCCTTGTCGAACTTGCCGCCCGCATGCAGCCGCGTGAACACCAGTTCCACGACCGGCGCCTGCTCCTCCGGATGCAGCCCGAACGGAATGCCGCGCCCATCGTCCTCGACGCTCACCGAGCCGTCGAGGTGCATCGTCACCTTGATCTTCTTGCCATAGCCCGCGAGCGCCTCGTCGGCCGCGTTGTCGAGCACTTCCTGGATGATGTGCAGCGGGTTGTCGGTGCGGGTGTACATGCCCGGCCGCTGCTTGACCGGCTCGAGACCCTTGAGAACACGGATCGAACCTTCGGAATACGCCGGGGGAATTGTCTTGCTGGGGGTTGCCATGGGGGCGGATTGTAGTGAGCCCGACCGCCAAAAACTGGATGCCCATACAGGCAACTTTCATGCCCGGGAGCGCGGCGATGGCGGCCGTTTCGCCGCGCCATCCGAAAGAGCCACACTAATTGAGTAACAAGTATTCAAAAATCGGTCGGGGCCTCGACGCGCCCTGGATGTCCGGCGAAGTGGCCTGACCGTCCTGCCGCGCCGCAAAGATGCGCGCGGCGCATCAATGGCCGGTAGATATTTCAAGAATCTGGAATGGCCGGGCACGGGACCGGCCCATGGCTTTTGGGTACATTGACCGGGATGCGCCCCGCCTCCACCCAGCCCCTCAGCCTGAAGCAGGTGCTGCTTTGCGGCGCCATGATCGTCACCCTCTCGATGGGCATCCGCCACGGCTTCGGGCTGTGGCTGCAGCCGATCACGCAGGCGCAGGACTGGTCGCGCCAGACCTTCTCCTTCGCCATCGCCATCCAGAACCTGTCCTGGGGCGTGATGGGCGTCTTCGCGGGCATGCTGGCCGACAAGCTGGGCGCGTTCCGCGTGCTGCTGATCGGCTGCGCCTGCTACACGCTCGGCCTGGTCGGCATGGCGCTCTCGCCGACACCCACCTTGTTCGCCTTGACCGCGGGCGTGCTGATCGGCGCCGCGCAAGCCGGCACCACCTACGCGGTGGTCTACGGCGTGATCGGCCGCCAGATCCCGGCCGAGAAGCGCTCCTGGGCCATGGGCGTGGCGGCCGCGGCCGGCTCCTTCGGTCAATTCCTCATGGTACCGATCGAAGGCCAGCTCATTGCCAGCCTCGGGTGGCAGACGGCCCTGCTCGCGCTGGCGGCCGTGGTATTGCTTGTGGTCCCGCTCGCCTTCGGCCTGCGCGAGCCGGCGTCCACCACGGGCAGCGGCAGGCGAGATCAGACCATCGTGCAAGCCCTGGCCGAGGCCTTCCGCACGCCCAGCTTCAGCCTGCTGATGGCCGGCTATTTCGTCTGTGGCTTCCAGGTGGTGTTCATCGGCGTGCACATGCCGAGCTACCTGCGCGACAAGGGCCTGTCTCCTGAAGTCGCCAGCTATGCCTTGGCGCTGATCGGCCTGTTCAACGTGTTCGGCACCTACGCCTCCGGCTCGCTCGGGCAGAAATTCGCCAAGCGCAAGATCCTCGCGGCGATCTACTTCGGCCGCGCCGTCGCCATCGCCTTGTTCCTGATCGTGCCGATCTCGCCGCTGTCGGTCTATGTCTTCGCCGCCGCCATCGGCTTCCTGTGGCTCTCGACCGTGCCGGCGACCAATGCGCTGGTCGCGCAGATCTTCGGCGTGGCGCACCTGTCGATGCTCAGCGGCTTCATCTTCCTGGGCCACCAGGTCGGCTCATTCCTCGGCGTCTGGCTGGGCGGCGCGCTGTACGACCGCACCGGCAGCTACGACATCGTCTGGTACCTCTCGATCGCGCTGGGCGTGTTCGCCGCGCTGATCAACCTGCCGGTGAAGGAAAGCGCCGTCGTCCGCGCCGTGCCGCAACCCGCCTGAAGCCATGACCAGCCGGACTCGCCACCGCATTGCGCGCGCCGCCACCTGGCTGGCCATCTGCGGGGTGCTGGCGCTGGTGTTCGCGCTCTACACCCGGCCCGGCTTCATGGTGACCCTCATCGACCAACTCTGGGCCTGCTTTTGAGCGCGCTGCATGGCATGGGCGCGCCGTCGCCATGGGTGGCGCGCTGGTCGCACCTGGTGCCCGGGGGCGGCCGCGTGCTCGACGTGGCCTGCGGTGCCGGGCGGCACATGCGCTGGTTTGCAGGGCGCGGCCATGCGGTCACCGGCGTGGACCGCTCGCCCGAAGCCGTCGACGCGGCCTCGCATTTCGGCCGCGTGCTGCAAGCCGACATCGAATCGGGGCCGTGGCCCTTCGACGGCGAGCGATTCGATGCAGTCGTCGTCACGAACTACCTCTGGCGCCCGCTGTTGCCCGCCCTCATTGCCGCGGTCGCCCCCGGCGGCGTACTGCTTTACGAAACTTTTGCAGTCGGTAACGAAACCGTCGGCAAACCCTCGCGCCCCGATTTCCTGCTCCAGCCCGGCGAACTCCTGAACGCCAGCGTGGATTTGCGCGTCATTGCCTATGAAGACGGCTTCCTGGAGGATCCTGCCCGCTTCGTCCAGCGCATCGCCGCCGTTCGCCCAGTGGGGTCGTCGCCGCGCTACTCGCTCGAGAGCCAAGAGGCCAATTGACTGACCCTTCGTGGGCACCCGCGGAACCGGCTTTGCCGGGCCGCGGGGTGCGCCCCCTTGAGGGGGGCGCCGAAGGCGCTGCGGGGGTGGGGCAGCACATTAGTAGAATGGCTGCTTTTCGGCCCGAACAAAGAGAACCCCCTTGGATCCACTGACTGGCAGCATCGTCGCGCTCGTCACGCCGATGCACGACGACGGCAGCGTCGACTACCCTGCATTGCGCCGCTTGATTGACTGGCACATCGCCGAAGGCACGGACTGCCTCGGCGTCGTTGGCACCACCGGCGAATCGCCGACGGTCGACGTCGAAGAGCACTGTGAAATCATCCGTGTTTCCGTCGAGCAAGCCAAGGGCCGCGTGCCCGTGATGGCCGGCTGTGGCGCGAATTCCACGAAGGAAGCGATCGAGCTTGCCAAGTTCGCCAAGGGCGTGGGTGCAGATTCGCAACTCCAGGTCGTGCCCTACTACAACAAGCCAACGCAGGAAGGCCAGTACCAGCACTTCAAGGCCATCGCAGAGGCCGTGGGCGACCTGCCCACCGTGCTTTACAACGTGCCCGGCCGCAGCGTTGCCGACATGGCGCACGAGACCGTGCTGCGCCTGGCACAGGTGCCCGGCATCATCGGCATCAAGGAAGCCACCGGCAACATCGAACGGGCCCAGTGGCTCATCCGCGAAGTGCCAAAGGGCTTCGCCGTCTACTCGGGCGACGACCCGACCGCCGTCGCGCTCATGCTGTGCGGCGGCCAGGGCAACATCAGCGTGACCGCCAACGTGGCGCCGCGCAAGATGCACGAGCTGTGCGTGGCCGCGCTGGCCGGCGACGTGGCCACCGCCATGCGCATCCAGTTCGAACTGATGCCGCTGCACCGCAACCTCTTCATCGAGCCCAACCCGATTCCCGTGAAGTGGGCCATGGCGCGCATGGGCCTTTGCGGCGACGCGTTGCGCCTGCCACTGACCGGACTCAGCGAAGCATCCCAGCCCGCCGTGCTGGCCGCCTTGAAAGCCACCGGCCTGCTGCACTGACGCCTGATTCAATGCGCGCGCATTCGCGCATGCAACCATTTGCCGACTTGCCACTCACAACCTGCGGCGCCGCATGCGTCCATTGAATTGCGATATCCAGAAGGAAGACGACGTTGAACACCATTTCGCGACTTGCATTGCTCGGACTCGTCACGAGCCTTGCGGCCTGCTCGGCTTTCGAGCCTGACAAGATCGACTACAAGAGCGCCGGCAAGGCCCCGACCCTCGAAGTCCCGCCCGACCTGACCCAACTCTCGCGCGACAACCGCTACGCCCTCCCCGGCGCGCCGGTCTCGGCCAACTCGTACCAGGCCGGCATCGCCAACGCGCCGGCCTTGCCGACCGCGGTGTCGAGCATCGGCGACGTGCGCATGGAACGCGCCGGCAACGAACGCTGGATCGTCGTCAACCGCCCCGCCGACCAGTTGTGGGAGCCGGTGCGCGACTTCTGGCAGGAGAGCGGCTTCCTGCTGACCACCGACCAGCGCAATCTCGGCATCATGGAAACCGACTGGGCCGAGAACCGCGGCAAGCTGCCGCAGGACATCATCCGCGGCACCGTCGGCAAGCTGATGGACTCGGTCTACTCCACCGGCGAACTCGACCGCTTCCGCACGCGCATGGAACGCACGCCCAACGGCACCGAGATCTACATCACCCATCGCGGCATGGAAGAGGTCTACAGCACCGCGCGCAAGGACCAGACCATCTGGCAACCGCGCAAGCCCGACCCGGACCTGGAAGCCGAATTCCTGCGCCGCCTGATGGTCAAGCTCGGCGTGTCGCAAGAACAGTCGAAGGCCCTGGTGGCAGCCGGCCCGGTGGTGCAGACCTCCAAGGTCGCCACGGTGGACGGCCAGCCCGTGGTGCAGATCAACGAAGGCTTCGAACGCGCATGGCGCCGCGTCGGCCTCGCACTGGACCGCACCGGCTTCACCGTGGAAGACCGCGACCGCGCCGCAGGCACCTACTTCGTGCGCTACGTGCCGCCGAATGCCAACAAGGACCCGGGCTTCATCGCCCGCATGCTCACGCTGGGCCAGGCCGGCAAGTCGGACCCACCGATCAAGTACCGCATCCAGGTCAAGAGCCAGGGCGAAGCCACGACCGTGGCGGTGCTCAACGACAAGGGCGCGCCCGAGACCTCGGCGAATGCACAGCGCATCGTCAAGGTCATCGCCGACGACCTGAAGTAAGGCGACGCCCGGCCGCCTGCTGCCATCCATGCTCCGTTTTCGAAGCCTCGGTAGCGGCAGCACCGGCAACGCCACGCTGGTAGAAGCGACCAGCGCAGGCCGCACCACCCGCCTGCTGGTGGATTGCGGCTTCGGGCTCAAGCAACTGACGACACGCCTGGCCACCGCCGGGCTGGGCATTGACCAGATCGATGCCGTCTTCGTCACGCACGAGCATGGCGACCACATCGGCTGCGCGCACATGCTGGCACGTCGCCACCGCATCCCGGTGTGGATGAGCGAGGGCACCTGGCTCGCCACCGGAGGACGCGACTTCGAAGGCCTGCTGAACCTGGCCCGCGATGGCAGTGCCATCAGCATCGGCGAACTTTCGCTGCATCCCTTCACCGTCCCGCACGACGCACGCGAGCCGCTCCAACTGGTCTGCACCGATGGCGCCCGTCGTCTCGGCGTGCTGACCGACCTGGGCCATGCCACGCCGTATGTGCTCGCGCAACTGGCCGGGCTCGACGCACTGCTGCTCGAATGCAACCATGACAGCGAGATGCTTGCGCAGTCGAGCTATCCCGACTTCCTCAAGCATCGGGTCGGCGGCAACTATGGGCACCTGTCGAATACCGCGGCCGCTGACATCGCACGTACCGTGCTGCATGCCGGTTTGCGGCATGTGGTGGCGGCGCACCTCAGCGAGCAGAACAACCGGCCGGGCATCGTGCGACAGGTGCTTGCCGAAGCGTTGGGCGCGGCGGAGGAGGACATGCTCACCGCCGATGCAGCATCCGGCTTTCCCTGGCTCGACGCATAACCTCAACCTTCGCCCCGCCCACAAAAAAGCCACCTTCACAGGTGGCTTTTGCATGAGGGCAGGCGCACTTACTTCGGTGCGTCCTTGGGCTTGTTCGGATCCTCGGCGGCCGCAGCGGGTGCTGGCGCAGCGGCATCCGCGGCAGGTGCTGCGGCTGGAGGCGCAGCGGCAGGTGCTTCGGCAGCAGGCGCGGCGGGCGCAGGAGCCGGCGCTTCCGCAGCGGGCGCGGGCGCGGGTGCAGGCGGGGGTGCCGGCGGCGTCACGACCACAGGCGGCGGCGTCACGACAGCCGGCGCCGCTTCCTCCTTCTTGCCGCACGCACTGAGTGCTGTCACAGCGGCCAACGAGGCGAGCAAGACGGTCTTTTTCATGAAGTCTCCTTTGAATTGGATGGAGCAAAAAATTCTAGCCCTCCATCCTGACCGGATGCTGCGGCGCCGGGCAACTCGCGGCATTGGCTGACAAGGCTCCGAAACAAAATGAAAACCAAAGGACTCATTCGATTCAGAGCCCCAGCGTGAAGGCCGGGAATGCCGGCCGCCCGTGGCGCAGGCATTCATCGATGGCTTCGCGCAATGCTCGCCGGCGTTCCGGTTGCACCGAGCACATGCCTCGCGCATGTTCGACATCGATGCGTTGCAGGCACCAGGACGGCGTCCAGATCGCGCTCGGCACCGTTGGCAGCCCGGGGCCCCTGCAGGCCCGGCAATCGATGATGTGGCTCCAGGTCTGGCGCCAGCGAACGAAGCGTGCATGCTCGCGTTCGAAGACCTTGAAGTGCTCGGCCAGCAGCACCAGGCTGCGACCGGCCGCGGCCCAGGCCTGCAGCGATTCGATGTCCGCACGCTCACCGAGCGGCCAGTCCTCGAAGTCGATGTCGCTGAAGACGATCTCACGCCAGTTCTGCCGCGCAGCCTCCGCCATCGCCAGCTTGAGATACGAGCGAAAGGCCTCGCGGCCTTCGAAGGGACCGTCGGGCAACGCGCCGGTCATTTCGCCCTCAGCCGGCGGCATGCAGCCATCCGGCTTCGCGCCAGTCGTCCAGCAACGCGAGGGCATCGTCGCTTGCCCGCGCCAGGTCGCCGGGTTCGAGTGCACGACGATCAGCCAGTCGACGCATCAAGGTCGCGTCGCGGCCTCCGGCCCTGAAGCTCTCCCCGTTGATGTAGACATGGCGCGCGTCGTAGAGCATGCGGCTGCGGCGATCGAGCGCAACACCACGCGTCACGTCCTCCGCTTCGCTGGCTTCGAACCAGACCTTGGCCTTCGGCTCCGTCATCGATTCGCCGAGCGCGCGATCGATCGCATCCGGGTCACGCTGCAGGCCGGCCAGCACGGCCTCTCTGGCGAATGCCTGCAGCGCCGAAGGCATTTCCGCGGGCTGCTCGACCGGGGGCTGCTGAGGATCACGGTAGCGCAGCGGCGGCTTGCAATCGGGGTCTTCGAGTTCATCGGCCTGCGCCTCGGCAATGCGCACCAGCAGGTCGGCAGCCAGTTCGTCCGCGGCAGGCGTGCGCAGGCCGATCGAGCAGGTCATGCAGTCGCCACCCACCGCCACGCCATCGTGCGCGTAGCGCGGCGGCAGGTAGAGCATGTCGCCGGGATCGAGCACAAAGGTCTGCTCCGGCTCGAAATGCTCGAGGATCTTGAGCGGCACGTTCTTCTGCAAGCTCAGGTCGCGCTGGCGGCCGATCGACCACCGCCGCTGCCCAGCGGCCTGCAACAGGAACACGTCGTAGCTGTCAAAATGCGGACCCACGCCGCCCTGGTCGCTGGCGTAGCTGATCATGAGGTCGTCGACCCGCGCATCGGGCAGGAAGCTGAACTGCCGCAGCAATGCATGAACGCTGTCATCGTGCGTATCGACACCCTGCACCAGCAGCGTCCAAGCGGCTTGCGTCGCCGCCGGAATGGCCCGGCGCGTAAAGGGTCCGTGCCGCAAGGTCCACCCCTTGTCGGCATGGCGGATGAGGCGCGATTCGACATCCTCCCGCGCAGCGAGTTCGAACAGGCCGGCACGGGAGATCGGCGGTTTCATGCCCGGCACGGCCTGCCGCACCAGCAGCGGCTTCTTCTGCCAATGCCGTCGCATGAACTGCGCGGCGCTCAGTCCGCCCAGCAGGGCGAGGGGTTTGTTGATCTCCATGGGAGAATTATCGCGATGGAAATCTCTGAACAATGCGTGGTCGGCCTGACCTGGACGCTGAAGGACACGCTCGGCGAGGTGTTGGACGTGCTCGACGAACCGGTGGAATTTCTCGTCGGCGGCGATGATCTCTTCGCCGCGATCGAGGCCGCACTGCAAGGCCACGAGCCCGGTGCAAGAGTTCAACTGCAACTCGAACCGGAACAGGGCTTCGGCGACTTCAACGACCAGTTGCTGTTCCTGGAACCGCGTACGCTGTTCCCTGAGGGCACCGAGGAAGGCATGACCTTCGACGGCGCCGCGCTACCCGCAGGCGCCAACCCCGACATGCCGCGCGACGTGCTCTACACCGTGAGCGAGGTCTACCCGGAGCATCTGGTGCTGGATGGCAATCATCCGTTGGCCGGCATCGCGATCCGCCTCGACATCACGGTGCGCTCCGTGCGCGAAGCGACTGAAGAAGAGATTGGTCGCGGCACCGCGGGCACCGGCTTCTTCAAGGTGCCATCGATGGCACCAGGAAACGACCTCCTCCACTGAAGGCGGGTCAGAACCGCGAGATCTGTCCGTTGTCGATGCGGACACGGTCGCCGATGCGCAGGTCACCCGGGTTCGGCACATCGAAGGCGCGATAGCCGCCGTTCTCGGTCTGGATCGACACCCGATAGCTCTCGTACACGCGCGGCCCGTTGTTCTGGGCTTCGATGCTGTTGCCCAGCAGCGCGCCACCGATAACGCCAAGGGCGGTTGCCGCGGTCCGTCCGTTGCCGCTGCCGATCTGGTGGCCCAGGACACCGCCGACCACGCCACCTGCCACGGCGCCAGCACCACCTGTGCCGGTGCCCGGGCGCTCGGTGCGCAGCACCTCGATGTTGGCGATGCGGCCGTATTCGGTATAGGCGTAGGGCGCGGGCTGCGCCGGATAGACCGCCTGCGGTTGATAGGGGTAGCGGCTCGTGGTGTAGGGCGCGGGCGCGACGCATGCCGTCAACGTGGCAACTGCCAGGACCGATGCGGTAACGGAAAGGATTCGTGGAAGCTTTTTCATGATGGACTGTTCCATGGAGAGGCTGGGTCTGGCCTGACACTGCAGTAACAGTCATCCAACGCGCGGCTGCGCGATCAGATGACCGGCCCTTGTAGGAGCGCGCCGCCAATGCACGGTTCCGTCCTTTACTCGCCAGTTGCAATCCGCCGCGATGCGGATCAGCTTGTCGAGCCCCGCAAGGTTCAGTGCTTCCCGGTCGACCCGTAGCCGCCCTCGCCTCGTTCCGATCTTTCGAACTCGCTCACCACATTGAACTGCGCCTGCACCACCGGCACGATCATGAGTTGCGCCAGCCGCTCCATCGGTTGCAACACGAAAGCGGTATTGCTGCGGTTCCAGGCGCTCACCTTGAGCTCACCCTGGTAGTCGCTGTCGATCAAACCGACCAGGTTGCCGAGCACGATGCCGTGCTTGTGGCCCAGGCCCGAGCGCGGCAGGATCAGCGCCGCATAACCCGGGTCTGCCAGGTGGATCGAGATGCCGGTGCCGATCAGCTGCCAGCCGTTGGGCTCCAGCGTCACCGGTGCATCGAGGCATGCGCGCAGGTCCAGCCCGGCGCTGCCGGGGGTTGCGTAGGCGGGGAGTTGATCCGCCATGCGCGCATCGAGAATTCGTACGTCCACTTTCACTTGCTGCGTCTTTCCGTTTGTTGTCTTGCAATTTGTTCGAGCCATTCGCGCCAGCTGCCCGCGCCCGGCGGCAGGAAGCGCCGACGCAGGCTGTGCGCCGCCCAGAGGCCACCGACGAACACCAGCGTCAGCACCGGCACGGGCGCGCCCACGGCCATCAGCGCGAGCAGCAACACCAGCCACGCCACGGCGAAGCCCTTGGCCACCTTCAGCTTGATCTCATCGACCGTGGGCGGCGGTACCGCGCCCGGCGAGGGAATGGTGGACGGCAGCCGATGGGACACACCGGCCTGCGGCGCATCCGACGGCGCCATGCCGACGTCAAGCACATGCTCGTTCTCGGCCACGGGCCGCTTGGGCAGGGCCGCCTCCGCCGCCAGCCGTTCGACCAGGCGCGCGAAATCACCATTGGGCGGCGTGTTCCATTGCGGGTTCATGGCGGTCTCCGTGCGGGCAGTCGCGCGGCGATTTCGGCCACGAGCTGACGCGCCAGCGCCAGCTTGGTGGCCCGCGGCAGCTCGCGCACGCCGTCTGAATCGACCAGCAACAGGCTGTTGTGGTCCTGCCCGAAGGTCAGCGGGCCGATGTTGCCGACCAGCAGCGGAATGCCCTTGCGTTCACGCTTGGCGCTGGCATGGGCCACCAGGTTCTCGCTCTCGGCCGCGAAGCCGACGCAGAACAGCGCGCCACTCTGCGCGCGCGGGGTCTTGGCCACGGTGGCCAGGATGTCGGGGTTCTCGACGAAATGCAGCACCGGCGGCTGCCCGCTGCCGTCCTTCTTGATCTTCTGCTCGCTGTGCGAGGCCGGACGCCAGTCGGCAACGGCCGCGGTGGCGACGAAGACCGTCGCGTCCTGCGCATTGCCCAGCGTGCTTTCGAGCATGCCCTGCGCCGACAGCACGTCGACGCGGCGCACGCCGCGCGGCGTCGTTTGATGGACCGGCCCGGCGATCAGCGTCACCTCGGCGCCCGCCTCGCGTGCCGCGCGTGCAATCGCGAACCCCATCTTGCCGGACGAATGATTGGTGATGCCGCGGATCGGGTCCAGCGCCTCGAAGGTCGGCCCTGCCGTCACCAGCACGCGCTGCCCGGCCAGCACCTTGGGCTGGAAGAAGGCGACGATGTCCTCGAGCAACTGGATCGGCTCCAGCATGCGCCCGTCGCCGGTCTCGCCGCAGGCCTGGTCGCCCGTCCCGACGCCGAGTGCAATCGCGCCATCGGCCTGCACCTGCGCGAGGTTACGCTGCATGGCCGGATGCGACCACATCTCGCGGTTCATTGCCGGCGCCAGCAGCAGCGGCACGGTTTCACGTGGCCGCGCCAGGCAAAGCAGGCTCAGCAACTCGTCGGCCCGCCCCTGCACCAGGCGCGCGATGAAATCGGCGCTGCAGGGCGCCAGCACGATCGCGTCGGCCTCGCGGCTCAGGTTGATGTGCGGCATGTTGTTCGGCTCGCGCGTGTCCCATTGCGAGCCATAGACCGGGCGCCCGGACAGTGCCTGCATGGTCACCGGCGTGATGAACTGTTCCGCCGCCTCGGTCATGACGACCTGTACGGTTGCGCCTGACTTGATGAGCAATCGGCATAGCTCCGCCGACTTGTAGCAGGCGATGCCGCCAGTGAGGCCCAGGACGATGTGTTTGCCAGCGAGATCTTGCATATGCGCGGAAGTGTAATGACCCGCACCAGGCCCCGGAGCGGCCAAATCCGGGCATCTATAATTTGCATTTCCCACTGCCCGGACTTTTGCGTCCGGTAATGGCATGACCAAATTTGTCTTCGTCACCGGCGGTGTGGTGTCTTCCCTCGGCAAGGGAATCGCCTCCGCCTCGCTCGCCGCGCTCCTCGAATCGCGCGGCCTCCAAGTCACCCTCATCAAGCTCGATCCGTACATCAATGTCGACCCCGGCACGATGTCGCCCTTCCAGCATGGCGAGGTGTTCGTCACCGATGACGGCGCCGAGACCGACCTCGACCTCGGCCACTACGAGCGCTTCATCAACACGCGCATGCGGCGCGCCAACAACTTCACCACCGGCCAGATCTACAAGACCGTGCTCGAGAAGGAGCGCCGCGGCGACTACCTCGGCAAGACGGTGCAGGTGATCCCGCACATCACCAACGAGATCCAGGAATACGTCAAGCGCGGCGCCGGCATCGGCACCTCGCACGAGGTGGACGTGGCCATCGTCGAAATCGGCGGCACGGTCGGCGACATCGAGTCGCTGCCTTTTCTCGAGGCCGTGCGCCAGATGAGCCTGCGCATGGGCCCGAACAACTCGGCCTTTGTGCATCTTTCGTATGTGCCGTGGATCGCCGCGGCCGGCGAACTCAAGACCAAGCCGACCCAGCACACCGCCAAGGAACTGCGCGCCATCGGCATCCAAGCCGACGCCCTGCTCTGCCGCGCCGACCGCCCGATCCCCGACGACGAGCGCAGCAAGATCTCGCTGTTCTCGAATGTGCCCGAATGGGGCGTGATCTCGATGTGGGACGTGGACACGATCTACAAGGTGCCGCGCATGCTGCACGAGCAGGGCCTGGACGGCCTCATCTGCGACAAGCTGCGCATCAACACGCCGCCGGCCAAGCTCAAGCGCTGGGACGACCTGGTGTACGAGGTAGAGCATCCGCAGAACGAAGTCACCATCGCGATGGTCGGCAAGTACGTAGAACTGTCGGACAGCTACAAGTCGCTGAACGAAGCGTTGCGCCATGCCGGCATGAAGAACCATGCCAAGGTGAAGATCGAGTACATCGACTCCGAGACCATCACGCCGCAGGACGTGTCGCGCCTGGGCAAGTACGACGCGGTGCTGGTGCCGGGCGGCTTTGGCCAGCGCGGCGTGGAGGGCAAGATCTCGGCGGCGAAGTTCGCGCGCGAATCCGGCGTGCCTTACCTCGGCATCTGCCTGGGCATGCAGGTTGCGACCATCGAGTACGCCCGCAACGTGGCCGGCCTCAAGAACGCCAACAGCACCGAGTTCGAGCCCAACACCCCCGTCCCCGTGATCGCGCTGATCACCGAATGGAAGGACAACGACGGCACGGTCAAGACCCGTACCGAGAAGTCCGACCTCGGCGGCACCATGCGCCTCGGTGCGCAAAGCTCCGACGTGACGCCCGGCACGCTGGCCCACAGCATCTACGGCGACGTGGTCACCGAGCGCCATCGCCATCGCTACGAAGCCAACGTCAACTACCTCGACCAGCTGCGCGACGCCGGCCTGGTGATCTCGGCGCTGACGCAGCGCGAGCACCTGACCGAAATCGTCGAGCTGCCGAAGGAAGTGCATCCCTGGTACATGGGCGTGCAGTTCCACCCCGAGTTCAAGTCCACGCCGTGGGGCGGCCACCCGCTGTTCAATGCCTTCATCAAGGCCGCGCTGGCGCACCAGGCGCAGGGCGAAGGCAGCAAGCCGCTGATGAAGGTGGTGGCATGAAGCCCTGCGGCTTCGACCGGTTCCAGGCGTGAGGCCGGAGACAACATGAGTTCAGGCTACGTCATCGCCTACGTCGAGGTCACCAACCCGACGCAGTACGAGGAATACAAGAAGTGGTCGACCATCGCCATGCAAGCGCATGGCGCCGAGGTGTGTGTGCGCGGCGGCGAGGTCCAGGTGCTCGAAGGCGACTGGGCGCCCACCCGCGTGGTCGTGCTGAAGTTTCCGAGCTTCGAGCAGGCCAAGGCCTTCCACGACACGCCTGAATACCGGAAGGCGCGCGATGCACGCGCCGGCGCGGCGATCATGCGCATGATCGCCGTCGAAGGTCTGTAAGAATGAAGTTCTCTAACAAAGGGTAAACAATGAGTGCAATCGTTGACATCGTTGGCCGCGAGATTCTCGACAGCCGAGGCAACCCCACCGTCGAATGCGACGTCCTGCTGGAAAGCGGCACCATGGGCCGTGCGGCCGTGCCGTCGGGCGCATCGACCGGCTCGCGCGAGGCGATCGAGTTGCGCGACGGCGACAAGAGCCGCTACCTCGGCAAGGGCGTGCTGAAGGCCGTCGAGAACATCAACACCGAAATCTCCGAAGCCGTGCTCGGCCTCGACGCCAGCGAACAGGCCTTCCTGGACCGCACGCTGAACGACCTGGACGGCACCGACAACAAGGCCCGCCTGGGCGCCAATGCCACGCTGGCCGTGTCGATGGCCGTGGCGCGTGCCGCGGCCGAGGAATCGGGCCTGCCGCTGTACCGCTACTTCGGCGGCATGGGCGGCATGGAATTGCCCGTGCCGATGATGAACGTCATCAACGGCGGCGCGCATGCCAACAACAGCCTGGACCTGCAGGAGTTCATGATCATCCCCGTGGGCGCCAAGAGCTTCCGCGAGGCCGTGCGCTATGGCGCCGAGACATTTCATGCGCTGAAGAAGATCCTGCACGATCGCGGCATCAGCACGGCGGTGGGCGACGAAGGCGGCTTCGCGCCCAGCGTCGAAAGCCATGAAGCCGCGATCCAGCTGATCCTGGAAGCGATCGACAAGGCCGGCTACGTGGCCGGCGAACAGATCGCGCTGGGCCTGGACTGCGCCGCGAGCGAGTTCTACAAGGACGGCAAGTACGTGCTGTCGGGCGAGAACCTCACGCTGACCGCCGAAGGCTGGACCGACATGCTCGCGACCTGGGTCGACAAGTACCCGATCATCAGCATCGAGGACGGCATGCACGAAGGCGACTGGGACGGCTGGAAGCACCTGACCGAACGCCTGAGCAAGCGCGTGCAACTGGTGGGCGACGACCTGTTCGTCACCAATACCAAGATCCTGCGCGAAGGCATCGACAAGGGCATCGCCAACTCGATCCTGATCAAGATCAACCAGATCGGCACGCTGACCGAGACCTTCGCCGCCATCGAGATGGCCAAGCGCGCCGGCTACACCGCCGTGATCTCGCATCGCTCGGGCGAGACCGAAGACTCGACCATCGCCGACATCGCCGTGGGCACCAACGCCGGCCAGATCAAGACCGGCTCGCTGTCGCGCTCGGACCGCATCGCCAAGTACAACCAGTTGCTGCGCATCGAGGAAGACCTCGGCGACGTGGCCAGCTACCCTGGCCGCTCGGCGTTCTACAACCTTCGCTGAGCCTAACCCATGCGCTCCCGCGTCGTCGTTCCCATCGTGCTCGTGCTGCTGCTGGTGCTCTTGCAATGGCAGTTGTGGAACGGCCGCGGCAGCATCCGCAGCGTGGCCCAGCTCGAAGACAAGCTCGCGACCCAGAAGGCGGCCAACGCCAAGGCGACCGTCGTCAACGACCGGCTCACGGCCGAGGTGCGCGATCTGCGCGAAGGCCTGGAGATGGTCGAGGAACGCGCGCGGCAGGAGCTCGGCATGGTGAAGCCGAACGAAGTGTTCGTTCAGATCACGCGGTGACATGACTCCTTCGCTTCCGGCCGGCAGCGTGATCGCGCTGCTGGGCGCCGAGAGCACCGGCAAGACGGAACTCGCGCGGGCGTTGGCCACGCGGCTTCAGCAGCGCGGCATCACGAGCACATGGGTTCCGGAATACCTGCGCGAGTGGTGCGTGCGGGAAGGCCGCGCACCTCAGCGCGAGGAGCAGCGGGCCATCGCCGACGAACAGACGCGGCGCATCGCCGAGGCTGCGCGCAATGGCGTCGTGGTGGCCGATACCACGGCGCTGTCGATTGCCGTCTACAGCGACACGCTGTTCGCGGACGCCTCGCTCTACCCGGGCGCAGTGGACGCCCAATGCCGTTACACGATCACGCTGCTGATGGCGCTCGATCTGCCTTGGGTCGACGATGGTCTGCAACGCGAGGGACCGCAGGTGCGCGAGCCTTTCGATGGACGGTTGCGGAAGGCACTGAACGGTGCCGGCATCGGTTATGCCGTGGTCCACGGCACGGGCGTTGAGCGACTGGCCAGTTCCTGGAACGCGATCAATTCGCTCATTTCCCGCGAGCGCCCTGCGGGAACATCTGTGCGGCGTGGCGCCGCTTCAGGGTGGCAATGGCCCTGCGACAAGTGCTCCGATCCTTCCTGCGAGCATCGGCTGTTCAGCGACCTTGTCGCGGGACGCCAATAGTACGACTCCGCCTTCAACCGCATAACTGCGTTGGATCGCCTTGCCGTGCTACAGCACTGGCGCTCCGCCTTGTTCTGCCATTGAATGCAAAGCCGTAGAAGTCGATCCAGGCACCCTACTGAACCACCGCCGTCCCCGGCGGCTGGTCACCCTTCGACTTGAAGATCTGCGCCGCATCGACCGCATCGAAGCGGTACTGCTTGCCGCAGAAGTCGCAGCCCACCTCGATGTCACCACGCTCGGCCAGGATCTCCTCCGCCTCCTTGACGCCGAGGCCGCGGATCATCCCGGCCACGCGATCGCGGCTGCAAGTGCACGCGAAGTGCGGCCCGAGCAGGCCGGCCTGCGGCTCGAATCGCAGCACCTTCTCTTCCCAGAACAGGCGATGCAGGATGGTGTCGACGTCGAGCGTCAGCAGCTCTTCGCGCGTCAGGCTGGATGCCAGGATCGAGATGCGGTTGTAGTCCTCGTTGAGGCCGATCTGGTCCTGGTGGGCTTCAGCGATGCCGCTGCGCAGCAGATTGGCCTCGCCCTTCACCGGCAGGCGCTGGATCAGCAGGCCCGCCGCCACGTTCTCGTCGGCCGCCAGCACCAGCGTGGTGTCGAGTTGTTCGCTCTTGAGCATGTAGTGCTGAAGCACGTCGCTGAGCTTGTCGAACTTGCGGTTGTGGTCGTCCACCAGCGGCACCACGCCCTGATAAGGCTGCTGGCCCGGCACCTTGTCCTTGGGGTCGAGCGTGATCGCGCAACGGCCCTTGCCGTGCACGTTGACCATCTCCGACAGGTGCGCGTTGTCCGGAATGTCGCCCATCACCTTGGCCGTCGAGCGCAAGCTCAGGTCGGCTTGCACTTCGGAGACTGCGATCTTTACCGGGCCATCGCCGAAGACTTGCAGGATCAGCGCGCCGTTGAACTTGATGTTGGCCTGCATCAGCGTGGCCGCCGCCGTCATCTCGCCGAGCAGCTCCACGACAGGCGGCGGATAGGCGCCGGTGGTGGAGTTCGATGCGCGCCGCGCCAGGATTTCGGTCCAGGGCTGCGTCAGGCGCACGATCATCCCGCGCACGGGCATTCCGTCAAACAAGAACTTGTGGAGCTCGCTCAAAAACATTCCTTCGATCGCCTGGCGCTCAGGCGATTTTCTTGAGGCCCTTCGCGAAGCGATGGCCATTGTGTACATAGTGCTCGGCGCTTTGCCGGAGCTTGGCGGCGGTCGCGTCGTCGAGCGTGCGAACCGCCTTGGCGGGCGAGCCGATGATCAGCGAGTTGTCGGGGAATTCCTTCCCCTCGGTCACCACGCTGCCGGCGCCGACGATGCAGTTGCGGCCGATCTTCGCGTTATTCAAGATCACCGACTGGATGCCGATCAGCGAGTTGTCGCCGATGGTGCAGCCATGCAGCATCACTTGGTGGCCGACGGTGACGTTCTCGCCGATGTTGAGCGGGCTGCCCATGTCGGCATGCAGCACTGACAGGTCCTGCACATTCGAATTGCGGCCGATGGTCAGCGTCTCCGTGTCACCGCGAACCACAGCGCCGAACCAGACGCTGGCGTTGTCCGCGAGCTTCACGTTGCCGATCACTTGCGCGCTATCGGCGATCCAGGCGCCTTCGCCAATCTGCGGCGCCACGCCATCGAGTTCATAAATCGCCATCGTCGGGGTCTCCAGGGGGCAAAAACTAGAATTGTAGGGATGCACCATCGCCTGAGCGCCCTTGCCGCGCTGCGCATCACAGATCCCGAAGAAAAAGTGGCCACGACACGCGCGGCAGCGGCGTTGGCGGCCCTGCATCCCATTGCATCGGATGAACTGCGCGGCACGGTCGACGAGACCGGCGTGCCGGGCCGGCCGGCGCGACCGGTCCGTGTTGCAGCCACCGCGGTGCCGCAGCGCTCCCCCTTCACGGACGAGGGCCGTGCGGCGCTGATCCACGCCATCTGCCACATCGAATTCAACGCCATCAATCTCGCGCTCGATGCGGTCTGGCGCTTCGGCGGCATGCCCGAGGCCTACTACCGCGACTGGTGGCGCGTGGCCGACGAGGAGGCACAGCACTTCACGCTGCTGCATGCGCATTTGCAGGGCATGGGCTTTCGCTATGGCGACTTTCCCGGGCACGACGGCCTGTGGACCATGTGCGAGAAGACGAAGGACGACGTGACGGCGCGCATGGCGCTGGTGCCTCGCACGCTGGAGGCGCGCGGGCTCGATGCCACGCCGCTGATCCAGGCCAAGCTGGCCCGCATCGGCACGCCGGATGCGCTGGCGGCGAGCGCCATCCTCGACATCATCCTGCGCGACGAGGTCGGCCACGTGGCCATCGGCAATCGCTGGTATCGCTGGCTGTGCGAGCGCGAGGGGCTGGACCCGATCGGGCACTACCGCCTGCTTTATCGCCGCCACGAGGCGCCGCGGCTGCGTCCACCCTTCAACCTCGACGCCCGCTCGCGCGCGGGGTTCACGGACGAGGAGTTGGGCGCGCTCTCGCAAGCCGACTGATCCCCGCCTTCGATCAACCCGAGCGTCTACCGCCGGCGCATCACGACCAGTTTCGGCAGCAAGTGCTGCAGCACCTCGCCACGCTGGTTGCGCGTCTCGCAACGGAACTGCACGATGGCGCGATCGGGCTTCGAGCGCGATGGCACGATCTCCATCACTTCCGATTCGACACGCAGCACATCGCCCGGCCGCGTGGGATTCGGCCAGCTGATCTGCCCGCCCGCGCCGATGATGCCATCGGCCAGCGGCAGGCCGCTGGTCACGAGCAGGCGCATCGTGATCGCGGCGGTGTGCCATCCGCTGGCCGCCAGGCCGCCGAAGAAGCTGTTCTTCGCGGCCTCCTCGTCGGTGTGGAAGGGCTGGGGGTCGAACAGCCGGGCAAAGGCCTTGATCTGCTCCGCATCGATCTCGTGCCCTTCGCTCTCGAAACGATCGCCGACCTTGAGATCGTCGAGGTACAGCGTCTTGTCCGTCATGGCTTGCTCCTGTTTGAATACCTTTGCGCTCACTCTGCCTTGATGTTCGCGGCCTTGATGATGCGCCCGTTGTTCTCGTACTCCGACGCGATCGCCTTCGCGAAGTCGCCCGCGCTGCGCGTCGTCGGCACGTTGTCCGTCAACAGCAACTTGCCGCGCAGTTCGGGGCTTTCGAGCGCCTTGTTGATCTCGGCGTTGTAGCGCTCGACCAGCGCGCCTGGCGTTCGGGCCGGCGCGAACACGCCGAACAACGACGACAGGTTTGCGGTCTCGAAGCCCAGTTCGCCAAGCGTCGGCACGGCCGGCAGGCTCTCCAGCCGCGCAGGCGCGCCCACGGCGAGCGGCCGCAGCTTGCCGCTCTGGATGTGCGCCGTGAGCGTCGGACCGGCATTCGTCGAGAGGATCTCGAACTGCCCGCCCAGTGCGTCGGTCAGTTGCTGGCCGCCTCCCTTGTACGGAACATGCGTGACGTCGATACCGGCACTCGCGCGCAACTGCGCCAACACGATGTGGCCGAGCGAACCCAGGCCAGATGTGGCCCAGCGGATGGCGCCGGGCCTGGCCTTTGCCTGGGCGATCAGCGCCCTGAAGTCCTTCGCCGATTCGGCCGGCGTGGCCAGCAGCAGCACCGGCGAATACATCACGCTCGCCACCGGCACGATGTCCTTCAATGGATCGAATGGCGACTTCGCCAGATGCGGATTCAGCACCAGCGGGCTCACCGCCGAGAAGCACAGCGTGGCGCCGTCGGGCGCGGACTTGGCCACCGCGTCCATGCCGATGCTTCCACTGGCGCCGGCCTTGTTCTCGATGACCACCGTCGTGCCAAGTTGCGCCGCGAGCTTCTCGCCCAGGGCGCGCGCCACGTTGTCGCTGACGCCACCCGCCGGGTAGGCCACGACGATGCGAAGCACCTTGGGAAGGGCCTGGGCGCGGACGCCGGCGCTCCAGAGCGCAGACGCGGCAAGTGCGGTGACCGCAAAGTCGCGGCGGGACAAGTTCGGATTCAACATCAAGGCTCCCTCCTTCTCAGCCGCGCGGATGATGCTGCGCGTGCAACTGCTTCAAGCGCTCGCGCGCGACGTGGGTATAGATCGTCGTCGTGGAGATGTCGGCATGGCCCAGCAACAGTTGCACCGCGCGCAGGTCGGCACCATGGTTGAGCAGGTGCGTGGCGAATGCATGCCGCAGGGTGTGCGGCGACAGCGGCACATCGATGCCGGCCCGCAGCGCATGCTTCTTCACGATGATCCAGAACATCACGCGCGTCATGCCGGAGCCGCGCGCGGTGACGAAGAGGTCATCAGTTTGCTGGCCATCGAGGATGTCAGGGCGCGCCTCCTTGATGTAGCGCTCGATCCATCGACGCGCCTCGCCGCCAAACGGCACCAGCCGCTCCTTGCTGCCCTTGCCGACAACGCGCAGCACGCCATCGTTGAGGCTCATGTTCAGCACCTTGAGCGTGACCAGTTCGCTCACGCGGAGCCCGCTCGCGTACATGAGTTCGAGCATCGCGCGATCGCGCAGGCCGAGCGGCGTGTCGATTTCCGGCGCGGCGAGCAGGTCTTCCACATGCTGCTCGGTCAGCGTCTTGGGCACGCGCAGGGACTGCCGCGCGGGGCTGAGTCGCAGGGTCGGATCGGCGGTGATGCGGCGCTCGCGCAAGGCCCAGCGGAAGTAGCGCTTGAACACGGTGAGCCGCCGGTTGGCCGAAGTGGCCTTGCCCTTGTCGGCGAGCTTGGCGCCCATGTAGGCCTGGATGTGATGTTCCTGCGTGGCGTCGAGCGCGACATCGCGTCCCGCGAGCCAGCGCTCGAACAGTTCAAGGTCGCGCCGGTAGGCCTCCAGCGTGTTGTTCGCCAGGCCGTGCTCCAGCCACAGCGCATCGACGAAGTCCGTGATGGCGGAGCTTTGGGAAGGGGGCTCGACGACGGTCATGGACGCAACCATACCCAAAACGAAGAAGCCGCCCGCAGGCGGCTTCTGGTGAACCTCGACCGTGGTCAATCCAGCGTGAGCTTTTGTTTCTTGACCACGTCCTTGTAGACCGCGAATTCAGCCTTGATCTGCGCCGCGAACTGCTCGGGCGTGTTGGCCACGATGAGCGAGCCGGTGTCCTCGATGCGCTTCTTCACGGCTGGGTCTTCCACCGACTTCTTCACGCCGTCGGCGATCTTGTCGACCACTTCCTTGGGCAGGTTCTTCGGTCCGAGGATGCCGTAGTAGGCCATGCGGTTGACCGGCTCCAATCCGACTTCCTTGAAGGTCGGCACGTTGGGCAATTCCTTCAGCCGCTGCGGCGCGGACACCACGATGGGCACGAGCCGACCTGCCTTGATGAAGGGCATGGCCGAGGGAATGTTGTCGAACATGACCATCACCTGGCCGGCCACCACGTCGTTCAGCGCAGGGCCCGCGCCGCGGTAGGGAATGTGCGTGACGAAGGTTCCGGTCAGGCTCTTGTACAACTCCATCAGCAGGTGGCCGATGCCGCCGGTGCCCGACGAGGCATACGAATACTTGCCCGGGTTCTTCTTCAGGACCTCGACGAACTCCGCGTAGTTCTTCGCCGGGAAGCTCGGGTTCACCGCGATGATGTTCGGCGTGGCGGCGATGTTGGTGATCGGGGTGAAATCGGCGATCGGGTCGTAGGGCGTCTTCGGATTGATGGCCGGATTGGCCGCCGTGCTCGACACGGTGGCCACGCCGAGCTTGTAGCCATCCGGCGCGGCCCGCGCGGTTTCGGCCGCACCGACGATGCCGCCACCGCCCGGGCGATTGATCACGATCACAGGCTGCCCCAGCACCTTGGCCAGTGGCTCGGATATGACGCGGGCAACGATGTCGGTGGTGCCACCGGGCGCGAAGGGCACGCTCAATTCGATCGGCTTGTTGGGATAGCCCTGTGCCCAGGCCTGCCCTGCGAATGAAACCAGGGCAGCGGCTCCCGCGACGACCCCCCATTGACGACGATTCAACATATGACAACTCTCCAGTACAAATTTGCGAGCATGCGCCGCATGCTAGCGGCATGCCTGTCAGGCAGCGCCCTGATATACCCCGAGGAAGCGCCGCGTATGCTCGGCGGTGCGCCATTTAATGCGCAGCCATCCTGCAAGACAGCCCTCTCGTGAACTATGCGCAACTGCTCTTCCCCGATTTCTCGCTGATCGCCTGCGGCTGGCTCTTGTGCCGCTTCACCGCGCTCGACCGCCGCGTGTGGGATCAGGTCGAAAGCCTCGTCTACTACTTTCTCTTTCCCGTGCTGCTGTTCCATTCGATCGTGCGCAGCCCGTTCGATTTCGCAGCGACCTCCGAAATGCTGGGCGCCGGCGTGGCCATGAGCCTGTGCGGCGTCGGGCTGTCGTATGCCTTGCCCTACCTTCCCTGGCTGGGCCGCCGCATCGATCGCGCCGACCACGCGGCCAGCGCGCAGGTTTCGTTCCGCTTCAATTCCTTCATCTGTCTCGCACTGGCCGATCGCCTGGCGGGGCCGCAAGGGCTGTTGCTGATCGCGGTGCTGATCGGCGTCTGCGTGCCATTGCTCAACGTGGCCGCCGTCTGGCCGATGGCCCGACACGCGCAGACGGGCTTCCTGCGGCAGTTGATACGCAACCCACTGATCATTGCGACCGCGACCGGCCTGCTGGCCAACGTGCTCGGCTTCAGGGTGCCGCCGTGGCTGGAACCGACCCTCTCGCGCATCGGCGCCGCCTCGCTGGCGTTGGGCCTGATGGCCGCGGGCGCAGGCATGCAGTTCGCCACGCTCGCACGCGGCAAGTTGCTGGCAACGTGTGTGCTGTCGATCCGGCACCTGATCCTGCCGCTGGTTGCCTTCGGCCTGTCGCGCCTGCTGCACCTGGAGCCGACGCAGGCCAGCGTGCTCATGGCCTTCTCCGCCGTGCCGACCGCTTCCAGTGCCTACGTGCTCGCGGCACGCATGGGCTACAACGGCCCGTTCGTCGCGGGGCTGGTGACGCTGTCGACGATGCTCGGCGTGCTGAGCCTGCCCTTCGCACTGGGCGTGCTGAGGTAGCCGGCCTGCCCGAGCGCCCATTCGACATGCTCGCGCACCAGCGCGGACGGGTGCGCAAGCCGGGCTCGCAGCGCGTCAACCAATCCCGTATCCGAAGGCGTTATGCGTAGAGCGTTGCCAAGGCCCACGGCCAGGTTGCGCAACCACCGCTCGTGCCCGATGCGACGAATTGGGCTGCCCTCGGTCAGTCGAAGGAACTCATCCTCGGTCCACGCTATCAACTCCGCCAGATGCCGCCCCGTCAAACCCTCCCTCGGATCGAAGTCCGGCAACGCGCTGCGCTGCGCGAACTTGTTCCAGGGGCAGATCAACTGGCAGTCATCGCAACCGTAGATGCGGTTTCCGATCAAGGGTCGCAACTCGAGTGGAATCGGCCCCGCATGCTCGATGGTGAGATAGGAGATGCAGCGCCGCGCATCGAGCCGATGGGCACTCAGGATCGCCTGCGTCGGGCAGATGTCGATGCAGGCGGTGCAGCTTCCGCAATGCGCGGTCACCGGCTCGCTCGCGGGCAGCGCCATGTCGACATAGATCTCGCCGAGGAAGAACATCGAGCCCGCCTCGCGGTCCAGCACCAGCGTGTGCTTGCCACGCCAGCCCTGCCCACTGCGCGACGCCAACTCAGCCTCCAGAACCGGTGCCGAATCGGTGAAGACACGATGGCCGAAGGGTCCCACTTCCGCCGCGATCCGGTCGGCCAACTTTTGCAGGCGCGAACGCAGCACCTTGTGGTAGTCGCGCCCTCGTGCATAGAGCGACACGATGGCCTCGCCCGGCCGCTTGAGTCGATCGAACTCGATGCTTTGCCAATCGGCGGGCGTGTCGCGCGGCAGGTAGTTCATGCGCGCGGTGATCACGCTCACCGTGCCCGGCACCAACTCCGCCGGTCGCGCACGACGCGCACCATGGGCCGCCATGTAATGCATGTCGCCATGGAAGCCCTCGGCCAGCCAGGCCATCAGACCCGGCTCGGCACTGGACAAGTCGATGCCTGTCACGCCGATTTGGGAGAATCCGAGTTCCCGGGCCAGCGCCTGAATACGAATCACGAGTGGATGGCTGCCGATCACCTGCCGATTGTAGAAACGCAAGACGCCGTGCGCGTCTGGCACTCCGAAGAGGACACCGCGGCCTTTGCGCAGACGCTGGCGCACAAGCCGGCATTGCGCGATGCCTTCGTCGAACTGCATGGCGACCTCGGCGCCGGCAAGACCACCTTCGTGCGGCACCTGCTGCGCGCGCTCGGCATCAGCGGCCGCATCAAGAGCCCGACCTATGCGGTCGTCGAGCCGCACGAAGCGCCCGATGGACTCGCGATCTACCATTTCGACTTCTATCGCTTCAGCGACCCGCAGGAATGGGAGGACGCCGGCTTCCGTGACATTTTCGCGGGCCCGGGCCTCAAGCTCGCGGAATGGCCAGGCAATGCCGCAGGCCGCATTCCGCTTGCGGACCTTGCTATTAAAATCGAAGCAATGACCGACCAGTCCCGCACCGTTCACCTGCACGCGAACACCGCCCGCGGCCGGCAGTTGCTGATGGGCTTCATTGAATGAGCGCAGTGCCGGGCCGCCCCACGAATGTCTCGATGAAGGCCGAGCATCCGAGCCGCCGCAACCTGTTGAAGGCAGGCAGCCTGGTGCTGCTGCTCGGCGTGCAGGAAATCGCGCACGGCGCGACCATCATGGCCGTGCGCGTCTGGCCGGCGGCCGACTACACCCGCGTGACCATCGAATCCGACGGGCGCCTGCAGACGCAGCAACTCGTGGTCGGCAACCCGCCGCGGCTGGCCATCGACATCGAAGGCATCGAACTGAACCCGGCGCTGCGCGAACTGGTCGGCAAGATCAAGCCGGGTGACCCGTACATCAACGGCCTTCGCGTCGGACAGAACTCGCCGAACGTGGTGCGCATCGTGTTCGACCTGAAGCAGGCCGTGGTGCCGCAGGTGTTCTCGCTCGCACCGGTGGCCGCTTACCAGCATCGGCTGGTGCTCGACCTGTATCCGCAACAGGCGGTCGATCCGATGGAGGCGCTCATTGCCGAGCGCCTGCGCGACGCGCCCGCCTCCACCGCCAAGGGCAATGCAGACACCACGGTGGCCGGCATCGCCCCGCGCGAACTGTCGCGCCCCGGCGAGGCGCAAGACGCCACGCGCGCCGCACCTTCGACCGGCGACGCGCTCGGCGACCTGATGGCGCAGCAGTCGATGCGGCCCGCCCCGCCCCTGCCGCAGGGCGCGGGCCGCAACAGCCCACCACCGCTGTCTGCGCCGCCGACCTTGCCGGCGGTCGTCGGCGTCAACCCGGTCAAGCCACCGCCTGCCGCAGCGCCGGCTGCCCCCAGCGTCGCCACGGCCAGCCGCACCGATCGCCTCATCATCGTCGCGCTCGATCCCGGCCATGGCGGCGAAGACCCCGGTGCCACCGGGCCGGCCGGCACGCGCGAGAAGGACATCGTGCTGCAGGTCGCCTTCAAGCTGCGCGACCGCATCAACGCGGCCAGTGTGAACGGCAATCCGATGCGCGCCTTCCTGACCCGAGACGCCGACTTCTTCGTGCCGCTGGGCGTGCGCGTGCAGAAGGCCCGCCGCGTGCAGGCCGACCTGTTCGTGAGCATCCACGCCGATGCCTTCACCACGCCCGCCGCACGCGGTGCCAGCGTGTTCGCGTTGAGCCAGGGCGGCGCATCGAGCAGCGCGGCGCGCTGGCTGGCCAACAAGGAAAACGAGGCGGACAAGGTCGGCGGCATCAACGTCGGCGGGCACGAGGTGCAGGTGCAGCGCGCGTTGCTCGACATGAGCACGACGGCCCAGATCAATGACAGCCTGAAGCTCGGCGGCGCAATGCTGGGCGAGATCCGCAACGTCGGCCGCCTGCACAAGGGCGAGGTCGAGCAGGCCAGCTTCGCGGTGCTGAAGGCGCCCGACATTCCGAGCGTGCTGGTGGAGACCGCATTTATCAGCAACCCGGAAGAAGAGGCCAACCTGCGCCGCGCGAGCTACCAGGACAACCTGGCCGATGCACTGATGCGCGGCATCCAGCGCTACTTCGCGCAGAACCCGCCGCTGGCTCGCAGCCGGCAGTTGTAGGCCTCGCCGGGCCGGTTGAATGCCGGCTGTTGGCCGGGCCTTGCGCGCGCACAAGGCCCGCGCCGTGTCGCGCAAATAACCGGGGCCGACTCCTACACCCCCGCTGAAGCGCATTCACACAATGATTTCATCTTTAAAACGAAAGGTGGACATCATGAACACACGTCTCTGGATCGCAGCCGCAGCAGCATCTTCGGTGATGACCTTGGTGGGTTGTGCCGGTACGGGCCCCAACCAGCAGCTCGGCCTGGGCGTCGGCGCGGTCGGCGGTGCCTTGGCAGGCCAAGCCATTGGTGGCAACACCGCAGCGACGGTTGGGGGCGCAGCGATTGGTGGCCTGATCGGCAATGAAGTGGGCCGCAATGCGGACCAGCGCAATTACAACAACAACTACCGCAACAACTACTACCCCTACAACGGCCCCAGCAACTGAGCGCATTGATCGGATCGGAGCCGGCGCACAGAAGGCCGGACAGCAAAAAGGCGTGTCATCGACACGCCTTTCGCTTGGGTGAACGGAAGCGCTCAGGCGGTCGGTCGCGCGGATGCCATCGCCAGGAATGCCTGGGTCATCGCCAGCGCGCGAAACGCCCAGGGATGACGAGTCGTGTCGTCCTCCTCGCGCACCGAGGCAGGCAACCGGACCGCGGAGCCAATGCTTTCAAGAAGCGCGGCGTATTCGGAGGAGTCGGTGGGAGGGGCTTGCATGAAGTGCATGCTACGCGGCGACCACGCATTCGCAATTTGTCGCACGGCGTAGGAAATGACAATAACAGAACAAAGTCACAAATTGTTTCAGGATTGCAAGGCTCTGGTTTCCAGCCTATTTCTGCAACGCCGCCGCCGCGCGCGCACGCTCCGCGCGTCCGGCGCGCCAGGCGCCAAAGATCGCCATCACCCCGGGAATGAAGATCAGCGCCCAGATGATCTTGTCGAGGTGCTCGCGCACGAACGGCAGGTTGCCGAAAAAGTAGCCGGCGGTCGCAATCCCGAGCACCCAGATCAACGCCCCAACGACGTTGAACATCGTGAACTTGGCCCGATTCATGTCCGCCACGCCGGCCACAAAGGGCGCGAAGGTGCGGATGAACGGCATGAAGCGCGCCAGGATCACGGTCACGCCACCGTAGCGTTCATAGAACGCATGCGCCTGGTCGAAGGCCTTTTTGTTGAAGAAGCGGGAGTTCTCCCACTGGAAGACCTTCGGCCCGAAGAAGCGCCCGATCGCGAAGTTGGATTGGTCCCCCAGGATGGCCGCGGCAATCAGCACCACACAGGCCAGGCCAAAGTCCATGTGGCCGACGCCGCACAAGGCGCCGACGATGAAGAGCAGCGAATCACCCGGCAGGAAGGGCATCACCACGACGCCCGTCTCGACAAAGACGATCAGGAAAAGCAGCGCGTAGACCCAGGGGCCGTAAGCGATGACGAATGCTTCGAGGTGTTTGTCGACGTGAAGGATGAAGTCGACGAGAAAGCTGATGATGTCCATGGCGGGAGATTATCGAGGGGGCGTGGATGGCTGCCTTTAGGGCCGCTGGACAGTCTGGGCATCCACCACGGAATCCATGCCCGCGCGCGCCCCCGCCCCCCACCCGGCGACTCCTAGAATCACCCCGTGAACGCCCCCCTCCCCACCGCCTCCACCCGCCGCCCCATCCGCGAACTGCCGGACGAGCTGATCAGCCAGATCGCCGCTGGCGAAGTGGTGGAGCGGCCTGCCTCGGTGGTCCGCGAGCTGGTCGACAACGCGCTGGACGCCGGCGCACGTGAAATCACGGTGCGCCTGTCAGCCGGCGGCGTGCGGCTGATTTCGGTCGAGGACGACGGCGGAGGCATCCCGCGCGATGAACTCACCGTGGCCCTGCGTCGCCATGCCACCAGCAAGATTGCCAGCCTGAATGAGCTCGAGACGGTGGGCACGATGGGCTTCCGCGGCGAGGCACTGGCGGCGATCAACGCCATCGCCGACCTGTCGCTGCTCTCGCGCGCAGCCGGCGCCGAGCACGCGTGGGCGCTCGATGGCCGCACCGGCGAGTTGCGTCCGGTGGCGCGCGCCGTCGGCACCACGCTCGAAGTGCGCGAGCTGTTCTACGCCACGCCCGCGCGCCGCAAGTTCCTGAAGACGGATGCCACCGAACTCGCGCACTGCGTCGAGGCGGTGCGCCGGCACGCGTTGGCCCGTCCGGATGTCGGTTTCTCGATCTGGCACGAAGGCAAGCTGGTCGAGCAATGGCGCGCCGCCTCGGGCGCCGAACTCCAGTTGCAGCGCCTGGGCGATGTGCTGGGCGACGAATTCGTGGCGCAGAGCGTGGCGGTGGATCGGCCGGGCGGCGCCGTGCGCGTGGTCGGCCGGGCGGGCATCCCGGACGCCGCCCGGTCGCGCGCGGACCAGCAGTTCTTCTACGTCAATGGCCGCTTCGTCCGCGACAAGGTGCTGGCCCATGCGGTGCGCAGCGCCTATGAAGACGTGCTGCATGGCCAGCGCCAGCCGGTGTACGTGCTGTACCTGGAAATCGACCCGGCGCGCGTGGACGTGAACGTGCATCCGACCAAGATCGAAGTGCGCTTCCGCGATGGCCGCGAGGTGCACCAGGCGGTTCGGCATGCGATCGAGGATGCGCTCGCCGCACCGCGCGCGGGCGACGCGGTCAACGTGCCCGCTGCGCCATTTTTCAAACAGTCTGTGCCGGTCGAAACGCCACGATGGGCACAGCCGGCCATCCACTTCGCATCAGAGCGCGGCCTCGGCGATGCGGCTGCGATGTGGCCTACGCAGCGCTTCGACCGGCCCACCGCCCCGCCGGCGACGGATGCGTGGCCGACGCAAGCGCCCGCATTCCAGCCCGCCAGCCCCCTCCCCGCCACCTTCCAGCCCGCCGCGCCCCTGCCCAGCACGGGCGACGCCAACGCCGATGCATGGCCGCTGGGCCGCGCCATCGCCCAGCTCCAGGGCATCTACGTGCTGGCCGAGAACAGCCAGGGCCTGGTCATCGTCGACATGCATGCGGCCCATGAGCGCATCGTCTACGAGCGGCTCAAGACCCAACTCGAAGGTGCCGCCATCACCAGCCAGCCGCTGCTGATTCCCGCCACCTTCGCCGCGACGCCGCAGGAGGTGGCCACGGCCGAGGCCTGCGCCGCCGTGCTGGCGACGCTGGGCCTGGAGATCACGCCCTTCTCGCCGCGCACCCTGGCGGTGCGCGCGGTGCCGGGCACGCTGGCCGATGGCGACCCAGTCGAACTCGCCCGCAGCGTGCTCGCCGAACTGGGCCAGCACGACGCCAGCACGGTGGTGCAGCGCGCCCAGAACGAACTGTTGTCGACCATGGCCTGCCACGGCGCGGTGCGGGCCAACCGGCGCCTGACGCTGGACGAAATGAACGCCCTGCTGCGCCAGATGGAGGCCACCGAACGCTCCGACCAGTGCAACCATGGCCGGCCGACGTGGCGGCAACTGTCGCTGCGCGAACTGGATGCGCTTTTTCTGCGCGGCCGGTAACATTTAAGACACGTTGTCGTCCGTTTGACGGGCACGCGCGTTGCATGAGCTTGTCGCGGCCATTGCTGGCAGGCCGCCGGAACTTTCGCGCCAGCCAAGTCTCCCTTTGCGACACATGAAACGTTGGTCCTTCCTCGCTTCGGCCATTGCCTTGACTGCGCTTTTCGCGGGTGGTTGCTCCACGCTCGACGAGCGCCAGCGCGAATGGATCTTCCAGCCCAGTGACCGAAGCTGGGGCAATACGGCCGAGCAGACGGCCGGCATGGAGCAGGTCTGGATCGACTTCCGCTCCTCGCTCACCGGCGAGCCGGCTCGCCTGCATGGACTTTGGCTGGGCGCCAAGCCTGAGTCCGCCGACACGCCCGTGCTGCTGTACCTGCACGGCGCCCGCTACAACGTCAGCGGTTCGGCGCCCCGCATCCGGCGGATGAATGAACTGGGCTTCTCGGTGCTGGCCATCGACTACCGCGGCTTCGGCAAGAGCACCAAGGGCTTGCCCTCGGAAGACACCGCACGCGAGGATGCGCGGGCCGCCTGGACCTGGCTCGCGGCGCGCCATCCGCAACAGCGCCGCTACATCTTCGGGCACTCGCTGGGCGGCGCCATCGGCATCGACCTGGCGGCCAGTGTGAAGGACGAGAGCGGCGTCATTGTCGAAGGCACCTTCACCTCGATCTCCGACGTGGTCAGCAGCTTCAAGTGGGGCTGGCTGCCGTTCCAGCCGTTCATCACGCAGCCCTTCGACGCCGTTGCCAAGGTCAAGGACATCGGCGCGCCGCTGCTGGTGGTGCATGGGGCGCTCGACAACCTGATCCGGCCCGAACTTGGTCGCAAGCTCTACGACGCGGCGACGGGCCCCAAGAAGTTCGTGCTGGTGCAGAACGGTTCGCATCACAACACCAACACGGTGGGCGGGTCGGAATACCGGGAGGCGGTGGAGGAATTGTTCAGCGTGAAGGCGTCGGACCCTTCTGCTGTGCAGCAACAGGCCGAGTCGGTCCCGGCACTGCCACCGCGCGCCGCGGCCATGCGGCCGTACGACGGCGGCCGGCAGCTCTGAGCCTCGGCCCCCCGCGGCGGCAGCGGCTTTTCCGACCCGTCCGTTTGTTAACCTCGGGCGCATGCCCTCTTCCACCGCCGACATGGCCGCTTCCCCTTCGGCCCCCGCGGCGACGTGGGTCGGCATCGCCGGCCCCACGGCCTGCGGCAAGACGGCCGCCGCGCTGGCACTGGCGCGCGAACGCCCGGTCGAGATCGTCAGCGTCGATTCGGCGCTGGTCTATCGCAGCATGGACATCGGCACCGCGAAGCCCAGTGCCGCCGAACTCGCCGCCGTGCCGCATCACCTCATCGACATCCGCGACCCGAGCGAAAGCTACAACGCCGCTGCCTTCGTCGCCGACGCCACGCGGCTGATCGCGGAAATCCGCGCGCGCGGCCGCCTGCCGCTGCTCGTCGGCGGCACGATGCTGTACTTCAAGGCGCTGATCGATGGAATCGACGCGATGCCCGCCGCCGAACCCGAGGTGCGCGCGCGCCTCGATTCGGAAGGCGCCGCGCTGGGCTGGCCCGCGATGCACGCGAAGCTGGCCGAGGTGGATCCCGTCACCGCCGCTCGCCTCTCGCCGAACGACAGCCAACGGATCCAGCGCGCGCTGGAGGTGTGGCATGCGAGCGGGCAGCCGCTGTCGAGCTTTCATACGGCACGGAATGCGGAGCGTGCCGATGCGGCCGGGTCGCCTGCGGGCATCCTCTTTTCACTCGAACCGACGGACCGGGCCTGGCTGCACGAACGCATCGCGCGCCGCTTCGATGCGATGCTGGACGATGGTTTCCTCGACGAGGTGCGTGCGCTGCGGGCCCGTGGCGACCTGCGGCCCGACATGCCGTCGATGCGCTGCGTCGGGTATCGGCAGGCGTGGGAGTTCCTCGACGAGCAGGCGCGAGGCGCTTCGTATCACACCCGGTTGGCCGTCGAGTTCCGCGAGCGCGGCATCGCCGCCACCCGGCAGCTTGCCAAGCGGCAGATCACCTGGCTGCGCAGCATGCCGGGCCGTCGCATCGTGCCCGCCGAGGCGCCGGGCGCCGTCGCGCGATTGGTATGCGCCGCCCAAGGTATCGAATGAAGCTTGATCCTTGGCGGAGGCCGCGATGACCCTCCAGGTCGAGGATCTGGCCAAGCACTACGGCGATGCGATCGTGTTCGAGCATGTGTCGCTTGAAGTCGCGGCCGGCGAATTCGTTGCCATCGTCGGCGAATCGGGCGTGGGCAAGTCCACGCTGCTCAATTGCATGGCCGGGCTGGACAGTTGGGACGCGGGCAGCGTCCGGCACGACGGCATTGCGCTGGGCACGCTCGACGACGAGGCGCGTGCGCTCTGGCGTCGGCGGCATGTGGGCTTCGTTTTCCAGGCATTCCATGTGCTGCCGCATCTGGATGTGGCGCAGAACGTCGCCCTGCCTCTGATGCTGCTCGGCAACATCGATGCAGCTCGGGTGCAACAGATGTTGTCAGTCGTAGGCCTGGATGGCCTCGGCGGACGCTTGCCGCAGCAGCTTTCCGGCGGGCAATTGCAGCGCGTGGCCATTGCACGGGCGCTGGTTCATCGCCCCAGCCTGCTGCTGGCCGATGAACCGACCGGCAATCTCGACCCCACCACTGCCGCGCGCGTGATGGATGTGTTGGTGCGGCAAACACGGGAACACGGCGCTTCGCTGGTGCTGGTCACGCATTCGGAAGCGGCGGCGGCGCGTGCCGATCGGGTGCTGCATTTGCGTGCCGATGGCGTCGCTTCCTGACTGAATTTCCGACGTATTTCAAACCGTATTCCGGGCGGCTCCGTTGCGTTTTCGGGACCGAAAAAAGTACACAGCTGCGTACCATTCGGCCAAAAGTAATTCTTAGGGTTTACGTCCTTTTCAAATGTCAAGAAATATTTCTTGAGATCCGACAAACGGGTGATTTGAAACGCTTTGACACACTCATACTGGAGGCCCTTCAGCAGGAAAACACCCGTTATGCCCAGCTTGCGTGAGGAATATCGCCAAGTCACCGACGCCCTTGAAGCCGCGTATCTTGCAGACAAGAACGCCTATGAAGCGCTGCCGCGCCGCAGCAAGGACTTCTGGGCCCTGCAACCGCCGCAGTCATGGCCGACAGCCGAAGAATTCAGGCCCTGGTTCGAGGCCCGCCTGGCCTTGCTTGAGGCCGAGCAGCGCGTCATCCAGATGCTGCGCACGCGTTGCGAAATGGTCCGCCAGAAGCTGGGTCGCGCCGGCATCGAATTGCTTCTGCGCACCGCCAATTACCCGGCCTACATGGAACAGATCGTCGATACCGTGCCGGACGACTTGCACTTGGCCGAATTCATGCGCATGCCGCCATCGGGCGATGAGCCGGCCGCAGTGCGACCCATCCCTCAACCGCAAGCGCACTGAACCCGATTCAGCCCGGGCGCCGCATCCTGAAGCGCAATTCAGGCGATATCTCGAAATAGTCGGCCGGTCCTCCGCCCCGCAGGATCGGGCGCGCAGCGGCGGTGTCGTACACACCGTCCTTGATGAGCGAGCGGTCGATGTGCACCGCGACCACCTCGCCCAACGTCATCCAGGTTTCGATCGCAGCACCATCAGCGGACTGCAACTGGAAAGACTGCGTCATGCGGCATTCGAATGCCACCGGGCTCTCTCCCACGCGCGGCGGCGAGACAAGGCGAGATGGCACCTGCGTGAGGCCGGCCAGTTCGAACTCGTTGACTTCCGGCGGGACCATGGCGCAGCTTGCGTTCATCTGCTCGGCGAGCGGGCGTGTGGCCAGGTTCCAGACGAACTCGCGCGTCTCGCGGATGTTTCGCACCGTGTCCTTGTAGCCGATGCTGGCGAAGCCGACGATGGGCGGCGTGTAGTTGAAGCCGTTGAAGAAGCTGTAGGGTGCGAGGTTCACGCCGCCGTTGGCGCCGCGCGAGGAGATCCAGCCGATGGGGCGTGGGCCCACGATCGAATTGAAGGGGTCATGCGGGAGGCCTGTGCCGTTGCGCGGCTCGTAGAAATGCATGTCGGTCGGCTGGAGCATGTATCGAAGATATCGCATCGCGCTTTTTTCAGCCGCGCTGTCGAAACGCAGCGCGCCCGCGCGTCATGGAGGCGAGCCATACTGCTCATCAACCCCTTCTCCAAGGAGCCAGACCATGCAATACATGCTGATGTTCTACGTCACCCCCGATGATCTCGCCAAGTACGGCGACGAGCGTGCCGAAGCGCACAAGGCCAGCTGGATGGCCTATGTGGGGGCCGTCTACGGCTCCGGCACCGTGGTGAGCGGCGACGGCCTGCTGCCGCCCTCCACCGCCACCACGCTGCGCGTGCGGGGCGACAAGCGCCAGGTACAGGACGGTCCCTTTGCCGACACCAAGGAGCAACTCGGCGGCTACTTCGTGCTCGACGTGCCGCACGTCGACGCCGCGCTGGAATGGGCGGCTCGCGCGCCCTGCGCCTCGACCGGCGGCGTGGAAGTGCGCCCGGTGATGCCGCGCGACGCGATGTGAGCGCGGAGGCGGCACGCGATGCCGCCCAGCGCGCGGCGCGCGACTCCTACGGCCGGCTGCTGTCGATCCTGTCGGCGCGCACCCGCGATATCGCGCTGGCCGAGGACGCGCTTGCCGATGCCTTCGAAAGCGCCCTGGAAACCTGGCCGCGCACCGGCGTACCCGACAACCCCGCCGCATGGCTGGTGACGGCGGCGCGGCGCAACACGCTCGACGCATGGCGCCACGACCAGGTGCGCGAAGCCGCCGCGCAGACGCTGCACCTGCTGGCCGACGAATTCACCGAAAGCGAGGCAGCCGGCGCCGTGCCCGACGAGCGGCTGCGCCTGCTCTTTGTCTGCGCGCACCCGGCCATCGATGCGGTGGCGCGCACGCCGCTGATGCTGCAGACCGTGCTCGGCCTCGACGTGCAACGCATGGCCGGCGCCTTCCTCACCGCGCCGGCCACCCTGGGACAGCGGCTGACACGTGCCAAGTCACGCATCCGGCAAGCCGGCATTCCCTTCGAGTTCCCCGAGGCGCGCGACCTGCCGGATCGCCTGCTCGACGTGCTCGACGGCATCTATGCCGCCTACGGCACGGGTTGGGACGACATCGACGGCACCGACAGCACGCGCCGCCTCAGCAACGAGGCGATCGAACTTTGCGCCCTGCTCTGCCGCCTGATGCCCGCCGAGCCGGAGCCGTTGGGGCTGCTGGCGCTGATGCTCTTCTGCGAATCGCGCGCGTCAGCGCGACGGGACGGCGCCGGGGCCTACGTGCCGCTGGATGCGCAGGACACCGCGCAATGGAACCGGCCGATGATCGGCGAGGCCGAACACGCGCTGCGGCATGCGGCGAGCCTCGCGGCCCCGGGGCCCTATCAGCTCGAGGCCGCGATCCAGTCGGCGCACACGCAACGGCGGCTCGGTGCCGACGTGCCCGCGGCTGCGCTGGTGTCGCTCTACGATGGGCTGTTGGCGCTGCGGCCGAGCGTCGGCGCGCAAGTCAGCCGTTGCTGCGCGGTGGCGCGTGCCGAGGGGCCGCTTGCAGGACTTGCGGCGCTTGATCTGCTCGATGCTGAGGTGGTGGTGAACTACCAGCCATGGTGGGCAGCGCGCGCCCATCTGCTGGCGGAGGCTGGACGGACGACTGAGGCCCAAGCTGCGTATCAACGCGCGATCGGTCTCAGCGCACACCCTGCCGTGCGGGCCCATCTGGCGCGCGTCGCGTCGGGAGCAGGTTGACGGCGGGCCCGAGCCAGCGCGGACCGTCGCGCCCTCCAAGTGCCCGCAGCCTGGAGAAGCCGGCGACCAATGCGTCGGAATAGCTGGGGTGGGTGAACTCGGAGGTTTCGAACTCCGAATAGTTGGTGAACGTGCCCTGTTCGCCGGTGCCCTGGAGGATCACCCATGAATAGGTGCCGGGACTCATTTCACGCACGCTCAAGGCGAGGTCTTGCAAGGCCATGACGGGTCTCCCTGATTTGTTTTCGATGTCTGGGGCGCATTCTTGAGGCGGCGGGCGTTGCGGCCAAGGGCGCGCTTCACGATTCCGGGACTTTTCCCACACGCCACAATCGCGGCATGCGCGCCCTGCTCTCCACCTTCTCCTGGCAGGAACTGCGCCACCATCCGTGGCGCAACGCGGCGGCCGTGGTGGCGGTGATGCTGGGGGTGGCGCTGGCCTTTTCGGTGCAGCTCATCAATGCCTCGGCGCTGGATGAGTTTTCGAGTGCGGTGCGGTCGGTCAACGGGCAGCCTGACCTGGAGTTGCGTGCCTCGCAGGGCAGCTTCGAGGAGTCGCTGTTCGCGCGTGTCGTTGCCGATCCACGCGTGGCGCTGGCGAGTCCGGTGCTGGAGACACACACGGTCGCGCTGGTGCCGAGCCTGTCGGCGCCAGTGGCGATTCGCGTGATCGGCGTGGATGCGCTGGCGCTGCCTTCGATCGCGCCGGAGCTGGTTCCGAAGCCTGCGGACGGCGCGCAACGCCTCGCGCTGCTGGCACCGGGCGCGATCTTCCTGAACGCGGGTGCACGCGCGGCCTTGGGCGACGTGGCCTCCATCGAGTTGCGCACTGGGTCCGGCATGCGTCGCGTGGAGGTCTCGGGCAGCGTGGCGGCGGGAGGCAAGCCGCTGGCGGTGATGGACATCGGCGCGGCGCAGGACTTCTTCGGGCGTGGCGGGCAACTCACGCGCATCGACCTGCGCCTGGCGCCGGGTGTTGATCGGGCTGCGTTCACGCGGTCGCTGCAGCAGTCGGCCGGCTGGCCGGCGGCGGTGCAGATCGCGGAGCCCGGCGACGCGGCGCAGCGCGTGAGCAACCTGTCGCGGGCCTATCGCGTGAACCTCACGGTGCTGGCGCTGGTGGCGCTGTTCACCGGTGCGTTCCTGGTGTTCTCGGTGCTGGCGCTCAGCGTGGCCAAGCGGGCGCAGCAGTTCGCGCTGCTGGGTGTGCTCGGGCTGACACCGAAGCAGCGGCTTCGGCTGGTGCTGGTCGAATCGCTGGTGCTGGGCGTCGCGGGCAGCCTGGCGGGCATCGGGCTCGGCACGGCGCTGGCGGCCTTCGCGTTGCAGGTGCTGGGCGGGGACCTGGGCGGCGGCTACTTTGCCGGGGTGGCGCCGGCTCTGCAGTGGAGCACGGCGGCGGCACTGTCGTACGGCGCGCTGGGCGTGCTGGCCGCGATGGTGGGGGGCTGGCATCCGGCGCGGGCGGCGCAAGCGCTGCCGGAGGCGCAGACGCTGAAGGGACTGGGCTCCGCGCCGGCAGGGTCCGGGCGGCAATGGATCGCGGTCGTGCTGGTCGTCGGCGGCGCGTTGCTGGCCTTCGCGCCGGCCGTGTACGGCGTGCCCATCGCCGCCTACTTGTCGGTGGGCCTGTTGCTGGTCGGCGGCATCACCGGACTGCCGGGACTGATCGCGTTGATCTACGACCGGCTGGCGCCCGTGATGGCCAGGCGCCTGCTGCCGCTCCTGGCGGTGGAGCGCGCGCGGCGCATGCGTGGCACCGCGGCGGTGGCCGTCAGTGGCGTGGTCGCGAGCCTGAGCCTGGCAGTGGCGCTCACGGTGATGGTCGCGAGCTTTCGGGATTCGGTGACGCGCTGGCTGGACGTGGTGCTGCCGGCCGATCTTTATCTTCGCGCGGCCAATGTGGGCGGGTCGGGAAGTGCCAGCGACACGGGTGCGTTCGGGCCCGACCTGGTGAAGGACATCGCGCACGTCGAGGGCGTGACCCGCGTCAGCACGGTGCGCGCGCGGCAGGTTTCGCTGGCGGCCACGCAGCCGCCTGTGACGCTGCTCGCACGCACCTTCGCCGGCGATGCGACACAAGCCCTGCCGCTGGTGGGCGAGGCGGTCAAGGCGCCTGCGGGGAGTGTCGCGATCTACGTGAGCGAGGCGGTCGCGGATCTTTACGGCGCGCGGCCTGGGACCTCGTTCGCACCGCTGGCCAGGACCTTCGAGCGCGACGGCAAGCCGCCCGTCGACTTCTTCGTGGCGGGCGTGTGGCGCGACTATGTGCGGCAGTTCGGCTCCATCGTGCTGGATGCGCGGGACTTCGAACGGCTGACCTCTGACCGCAGCGTCAACGACGTCTCGTTGTGGCTCGCGCCGGGTACCGATGTATCACGCGTGCAGCAAGGCATTCGCACGCTTGCAGCGCAAAGGCAGCTCGCGGGCGATGCGCTGGAGTTCGCGTCGGTGGGCGAGTTGCGCGCGACCTCGTTGCGCATCTTCGACCGCAGCTTCGCGGTCACCTACTGGCTGCAGGCGGTGGCGATCGCGATCGGCCTGTTCGGCGTGGCCGCGAGTTTCAGCGCGCAGGTGCTGGCGCGGCGCAAGGAGTTCGGGCTGCTCGCGCACCTTGGGTTCACGCGGCGACAAGTGCTGGCCGTGGTCGCAGGTGAAGGCGCGGCCTGGACGGTGATCGGCGCATTCGCAGGCATCGCGCTGGGGCTGGCGGTGTCGGTGGTGCTGGTGAAGGTGGTGAACCCGCAGAGCTTCCACTGGACCATGGACATGCTGGTGCCCTGGAATCGCCTGATTGCGCTGTGCGCCGCGGTCATTGCGGCCGGCACGGTGACGGCGTGGCTGGCGGGCCGTGCGGCGGCCGGAAGTGATGCGGTGCTCGCGGTGAAGGAAGACTGGTAGGGCGGCCCTTGGAGCCCTCGACACTGCGGCCGCCAGCGATGAAACTCGCCGGATGCAGTGCCCACAGTGTCGCCATCCGAATTCGCAGGGGGCCAGGTTCTGCGAGGAATGCGGAACCGCGCTGGCGCGGCAATGCGTGAACTGCGGCCGTGAGCTTTCGGCGCAGGCCAGGTTCTGCAGCCAATGCGGAACGCCTGCGCAGATCACGGCACTAGCGCCCCCCGCGCAAGAGGCACCCCCTGCGCCCGCGCCCGTTGCGTCGCCGGCAGCGGTCGACGCGACGATGGCGGACCGCCGCCAGGCCGCGGTCCTGTTCGCCGACATCACCGGCTACACCGCACTGTGCGCCAGCAGCGACCCGGAGCAGATCCAGGAAATGCTCGGACGGTTCTTCGATGCCATGGACGGGGTGGTCGAATCCCACGGTGGTCGCGTGATCGACCGGGCTGGCGACGCCATCATGGCGGTGTTCGGCGCACCGGTGGCACATGGCAACGATGCCCAGCGCGCGCTGCATGCCGCGCTGGCGATGCACGGCGCGGCGGGCGCCCTTCCGGACAGCCACGGCGCGCCGCTGCGGCTTCACATCGGCATTGCCAAGGGCGAGGTGGTGGCCGCGGTGATCAGCGGCGGCGGCAAGGCCAAGTACTCGATCACCGGCGACGCGGTCAACCTCGCCGCCCGGCTCGACGCGCTGGCCCAGGCGGGCGAAACGCTGATCTCCGATGCGCTGTACCGCGAAGTCGCCGCCAGCGTCGAGGTGCAGTCGGCAGGCCACCAACCTGTGAAGGGCTTCGCCGCGCCGATGGAACTCTGGCGCGTGCTCGGCCTGCGCCAGGCGCGCGGCGAGCGCATGCCCTTTGTCGGGCGGCAAGCCGAGATGGGGCAGCTGGTGGGTGCGCTCGATGCCGTGCGCGAGACGGGCGGCGGCGCCACGGTGCTGCTGCGTGGCGATGCGGGCATCGGCAAATCCAGGCTGGTGGAGGAGTTCCAGGCGCGCGCGCGTGAACTGGGTTTCGACACGCCTTCGGGCCAAGTGCTGGACTTCGGCGTTGGCAAGGGGCAGGACGCCATCCCGACGCTGCTGAAGGCGCTGTTGCAGGTGGACGCGCGGGACGACGAGGGACAGCGCCGCGCAGCGGTACAGGCCGCCGCCGCGCGTGGGCTGGTGACGGACGACGACATGCTGTTCGTCAACGAGTGGCTGGACCTGCCGCAACCGAAGCCGCTGGAGGCCATCTTCGAGGCGATGGACAACGCCACCCGGCTGCGGCGCGCCAGCGAGGCGCTGTGTTCGCTCTTGCAGCGAGCCGCCGCGGTGCGTCCGCAACTGGTGCTGATCGAGGACATCCACTGGGCCTCGCCGGAACTGCTGCGGCAGGCGGCGGCGCTCACGCGTGCGGCCGCGCAGGCGCCGATGATCCTGCTGCTGACCTCGCGCGTGGAGGGCGATCCGATCGACAAGGCATGGCGGGCATCGATCCATGGCAGCGCCTTCATGACCATCGACCTTGCACCGTTGCGGCCGCAGGAGGCGCGGCTGCTGGCCGCGGGGCTGGTGGAGGCGTCGAGCCGTTTCGCGCTGATGTGCATCGAACGGGCGGAGGGCAACCCGCTGTTCCTCGAGCAATTGTTGCGAACCGCACGCGCTGGCGAGACACCGGGACTCGCGCCAGCGGTGCCGCCGACGATCCAGAGCCTGGTACTGGAGCGCATGGATCGCCTCACCCCGCCGGATCGCTCCGCCTTGCAGGCTGCCGCGGTGATCGGCAAGCGCTTCTCTCTCGCCAACCTGCGCGGCGTCGCCAACGCGCCGAATGCCAGTTGCGATGTGCTGGTGGCCGCCGACATCGTGCGGCCCGACGGCGCGGACTACCTGTTCTCCCACGCGCTGATCCAGGAGGCCGTCTACGCGTCGACCCTCAAGAGCCGGCGGCGCGACTTGCATCTGGCCGCCGCGCGCTGGTTCGGCGACGACGACCTGGTGCTGCAGGCCGAGCATCTCGACCGGGCCGAAGACACGGCGGCCGCGGCGACCTATCTGCGCGCAGCGACACAGGAAGCGGGCCGGTTGCGCTTCGAAGGCGCGCTGCGGCTGGCCGAACGCGGCGGCACCCTGGCGAGCGACCCGGCGCGGGGCAATGCCGCGGTCGGCTGCGAGCTGGCATTGCTGTGCGGTGAGATGTTGCGCGAGCTCGGACGCTCGAGCGAATCGATCGCCGCCTTCCAGCGTGCGCTCGAACTGGCCGGCGACGAGCTCCTGCGCTGCCGTGCCTCGATGGGCATCGCGGCGGGCTATCGCGTGACCGGTGACTTCGCGGCGGCGATGCAGGCTCTCGGCGAGGCCCAGCCGATCGCCGAACGGCTGGCTCTCACCGTCGAACGCTCGCGCATCCACCACACGCGGGGCAACCTCTATTTCGCCCAGGGCCGAATCGTCGAGTGCGACGCGCAGCATCAGCTTGCACTGCAGCTTGCGGAGCAATGCGGCGACCCGGAGAGCCAGGCACTGGCCTTGAGCGGACTCGGCGACGGGCGTTACGCGCAGGGTCTCATGGGCAGTGCGCTCGACTTCTTCAGGCGCTGCGTCGCGCTCTGCGCCAAGGAGCAGGTCCGCATCACCGGTCCCAACCGCTGCATGATCGGCCACTGCCTGTGGTACGCCAACGACCTGCATGCGGCGGTGGCCGAGGCCCGGTCGGCCTGCGAGGACGCGCAGCGCGTTGGCGTCGTGCCCGTGCAGGTCTTCGCGCAGGCCACGCTCACCCAGTTGCTCACCGAGGCGGGACGTTTCGACGAGGCCAGCGAGTCGGCCGAAAAGTCGCTCGTGCTCGCACGACTGGCCGGCTCCCGGCGCTACGAGGCGACCGTGCTGTCCTTCTCCGCCGAGCACAAGCTGCGGCGGGGCGACCGCGCCGAGGCGCGCAAGGACCTGGAGCAGGCGCTCGCGCTGGCCCATCAGACCGGCATCGGATTCATCGGCGCGGCGCTTGAAGGCGGGTTGGCGCGCGTGGCGGACTCCGCCGAGGAACGGGCCGCGCACCTGGCCTCAGGCGAAGCCATGCTGGAGGCCACGGGACTCGCCCACAACCACCTCTGGTTCTATCGTGCCGCCGCGGAAGCTTGCCTCGACGCGCGCGACTGGCAGCGCGCGCTGCACTATGCGGGCTTGCTGGAGCAGAGGTTCCAGGTCGAGCCCTTGCCCTGGGTCGCATTGATGGTCGAGCGGGCACGCGCCATCTCCGCGGCGGCGCAGACCGGGCTCGACGCTGCGGCCGTGGCGCGACTGCAGGCCGTTCGTGCGACAGCCGTTGCCGCCGGCAATGGCTGGATCCTGGCGGGGATCGACCAGGCGCTGGCTACGCGCGATTGATCCCGGACTGAAAGCGACGGGCACGCTTGCAAACCCTGGCCTGTCCCGCGACCAAGGGGAGGTCCGGCGGATCGTCGTCGTGCCCCCCATGGCACGCGGAATCGATCAGCCGCGGTCAGGCATGCGACGGATTCAGGGGCGTGCCGGTCTTGGCGTATCTCGCGTAGAGCGCGGCGCGGCGGGCTGGCCGCTGGTCGATGTTGACGCGCGACAAGTCGCCATTCACATGCGGCAGCGCAAGCAGCCGCGGGTCCATGACCCGGAACCACAGCGCGGGCACGTACGACAGCGGGAACATGCCGAAGTAGCCGCTCGGCAGTTGCGGAAGATCCTCGAAATGCCGCAGCGACTGGTACCGGCGCAGCGGATAGGCATGGTGGTCCGAGTGCCGTTGCAGGTGGAACAGCGCAAGGTTGGTGACCAGGTGGTTGGTGTTCCAGGAGTGATGGGGCTTGGGCGTTTCGTACTTGCCGTTGGGCAGCCGGTCGCGCAACAGGCCGTAGTGCTCGACGTAGTTGGCCGACGTGAGCTGCCACCACGCCACGACGTTGTGGACCGCGAGGAACGGAACCATGACCCATCCGAAGGCGAGGATCAGGCCGAGCTGCAACACCGCCGTCACCGCATAGCTCTGGAGCATCGTGTTGTGCACGCTCCAGACCGGTTTCTTCTCGAGCGCCAGCCGTTCGGACTCCAGTCGCCACGCGCGGCGGATGCCGCCCGGCAACTCCCGGCAGGCGAAGCGGTAGATGCTCTCCCCCATGCGGGAACTGGCATGGTCCTCGGGCGTCGACACCGAGCGGTGATGGCCGCGCCCATGTTCGACCGTGAAGTGTCCGTAGGCCGGCACCGCCAGAACCAGGCGCGCCAGCCACTGTTCGATCTTGGTGTTCTTGTGGCCCAGTTCATGCCCGGTGTTGATGCCCAGGCCAGAGTCGGTGCCCGCCACGTAGGCGAACATCAGGATCGCCCACCACGACAGCGAATGCGTTCCCACCCACCAGGCGCAACCGACCAGGGCGACGAAATGCAGGGGCACGGTCGCCCAGGTCAGCCACCGGTAGTAGCGCTCCTGTTCGAGCTGCGGCACGACGGCTTCAGGCGGATTGTTCTGGTCTTCTCCGATCAACGCATCCAGCAGCGGCATCAAGCCATAGCTGATCAGCAGGGGAAAGCCCAGGGCGATCTCATGGCCGGTGGCGGCGTGCAACGCCATGCCTGTGAACGGCAGCAGCGGGAATACCACGGACAGCAACCACCACCAGCGCTTCCTGTCGCGGTACTCGACGCGCTGGTCATCGGAATCGGCGGAAAGATAGAGCTTCGTCATGGCGCGAAACCGGTTTGCGGACTTCGGCATTGTTGGCCGAAAGCGCCGCAAGGGCAACCTCACGCCGGGCCATGCTGCCCCGATGCACATGCCGCCGTTGGCCTGGGCAGGGCATGAAGTGCGGTCATGAATCGGCGGCTCGGCAAGCGCGGCCTGAAGCCGCAGACGCGGGGCGGCTCAGGGCTGCGCCAAGACGACGGCATCGCTGACCTTGATCGCCTTCGGAATCAGCTTGAGCTGGAAGAAGGTGTCGGCGATCTTCAGCACGAGGATCGCTTCGGCCTGCGGTGCGGCCGGGTCGTTGCCGAAATAGACGAACTTGGCGCCGGCGGCCTGAGCGAAGATCGGCGGCGCTTCGCCGACATAGCCCACATCGACCGCGCCGACGTTCAAGCCTTCCAGCAACTGGGGCCCGGCCGGGAACTCCACCCACTTCACGCCGAAGCCCAGCGGTGCGAGCTTCTTCTCCAGCGTGCCCTGTGCCTTCTGCAGCACGAACAGGCTGGCGGACTTCTGGTAGCCGATGCGCAACTCGCCCTTGGCTTGCGCGTGGGCGGAAGTGATGGTCAGGAAGCTCGCGATCAGCGCGATGGCGCAAGCGACCAGCATGCCGAGCGCGAGGTTGCGCAACGCCTTCCATGTGAGGCCGCGTGGTGGGCTGAATTCGATGTCTTTGGAGATGACGGGATACATGAAAGGAAGTCCTTGGATCGACAAATAAAGGCGGGCGCGATTGTCGGAATTGCAGGCCGCAACAGGAACAACCGTTAAGTCAGTTGCATATAGCGAACTCAACCGTCGCGCCGACCTTCGGGCTCAGGCAGCCTCGGGAATGCCTGTCGGCTCGGCGGATTTCGAGCGAAGCGCGTCGACGCTCCAAGGCCCCGCACCGGCCGCAGCGATGTAGAGGAACACGAACGAGAACAGCAAGGCCGCCTCGCCCTGGTTCAAGAAGGGCGTCAGCACGAACCCCTTGGTCGCATGACCGATGAAGTAGGCGAAGGCCAGCAGGCCTGACACCCACAGATTGCGGGATCGATGCGACCGATTCTGCGGAGCGACCTCGTGCATGCCAAAGAACGATTGCGAGTGAGCAGATGCGCTTTGCGTTGATGCGAGGCGCACCTGGCGCACCTTCGCGCAGCCCATAAGCTCGGCACGATTTCGTCTTTGCAACGCCGCGCGGGATGGCATACAAGGGCTGGCTTTTCACCTTCTCCCCCTATGCCCTCCCACCGACAACTCAAGCTCGGCGCGTTCATGCGCCCGGTCAGCATCCACACCGGCGCCTGGCGCTACCCCGGCGCCTTTGCCGATGCCAATTTCAACTTCGCGCACCTCAAGCGCTTCGCGCAGACGCTGGAGCGCGCGAAGTTCGATGCCTTCTTCATGGCCGACCACCTCGCGGTGCTGAACATGCCGATCGAGGCATTGAAGCGCAGCCACACCGTGACCTCCTTCGAGCCCTTCACGCTGCTGTCGGCGCTGAGCCAGGCGACGGAGCACATCGGCCTGGTCGCCACAGCATCGACCACCTTCGACGAGCCCTTCCACATCGCGCGCCGCTTCGCCTCGCTCGACCACCTGAGCAACGGCCGTGCGGGCTGGAACGTGGTCACCACCTCCAACCCCGACGCGGCGCTCAACTTCGGCCTCGACGACCACATGGAGCACGACGAGCGCTATGCGCGAGCGCGCGAGTTCCACGATGTCGTGACCGGCCTTTGGGACAGCTGGGCCGACGATGCCTTCATCCGCGATGGGCAGAGCGGCCTCTACTTCGATCCGGACCGACTGCACGCGCTGAACCACAAGGGCCAATACCTGTCGGTGCGCGGCCCGCTGCACATCGCGCGGCCGGTGCAGGGTTGGCCGGTGATCGCGCAGGCCGGCGCGTCGGAGCCGGGCAGGCAACTCGCGGCCGAGACGGCCGAACTGATCTTTGCTGCGCATGGGACGCTGGCCGAGGGCCGCAGCTTCTATGCCGACGTCAAGGGCCGCCTCGCCGCATTGGGCCGCGAGCGCGACCATGTGAAGATCCTGCCGGCAGCCTTCGTCGTGGTGGGCGACACGGTCGAGGAAGCGCGGGCCATCCGCGCGAAGCTCGACAGCCTGGTGCACTACGAGAGCGCCATCGCATCGCTGTCGGTCTGGCTCGGTGTCGATGCGTCGAAGTTCGATCCCGACAAGCCCCTGCCGCCGGTGCCGGAGACCAATGCGAGCAAGAGCAGCCAGCAGCGCGTCCTTGCGCTGGCCGAGCGCGAAGGCTTCACCGTGCGACAGCTTGCGCAGCGCCTGGGCGGCTACGGCGGGCTGGCCTTCGTCGGTACTGCGCAGACCATCGCCGACGAGATGCAGGCGTGGCTCGAATCCGAAGGCTCGGACGGCTTCATGATCATGTTCCCATGGCTGCCGGGCGGGCTTGATGCCTTCGTCGACAAGGTCGTGCCCGAGTTGCAGCGGCGTGGCATCTTCCGGCGCGAATACGAAGGAAGGACCTTGCGCGAAAACCTCGGCTTGCCGCGGCCCGCGAACCGCTTCTTTCCGGCTTGAGCACAAAAAAACGGGTCCCTGCGGACCCGTGAACGTCGTTTCCGGAACGACGAGGAGACAACCCCACCTACAACGATCAGCAAGCCAACTTGCAATGGGCTGACGGTAGCCGCGTTCGGCACCGGCGCCAACGACGCTTGTCGCATATCCAAATTCGATGTTTGCCTGTCGGTGGATCACAATTCCCCGATGACGCGCCCACCCCACTCCACAGGCTGGCAGACCGAAGCGATCCGCCGCATCGAGGCCGATTACCAGCGCAGCGCCGACACGCACCTCATCCCCTTGCCGCTGCCCGGCCTCGCCGCTGCCGGCATCGACCTGTACCTGAAGGACGAGTCGACCCATCCCACCGGCAGCCTCAAGCACCGGCTTGCGCGCTCGCTGTTTCTCTACGCCCTCTGCAACGGCTGGCTGCGCGAAGGCACCACCGTCGTCGAGGCGTCGAGCGGCTCGACGGCCGTGAGCGAGGCCTACTTCGCGCGGCTGCTGGGCCTGCCCTTCGTGGCGGTGATGCCGCGCAGCACCTCGCCCGAGAAGATTGCGCAGATCGGCTTCTACGGAGGCCGGTGCCATTTCGTCGAACGCGCAGCTGAGGTCTACGACGAGGCGCGCGCGCTGGCAGAGCGCAGCGGCGGTCACTACATGGACCAGTTCACCTATGCCGAGCGCGCCACCGACTGGCGCGGCAACAACAACATCGCGCAGAGCATGTTCGAGCAGATGACGCATGAGCGGCATCCGGTGCCGGCCTGGATCGTCGTCGGCGCGGGCACGGGCGGCACCAGCGCAACCATCGGGCGCTTCGTGCGCTATCGCTGCCACGACACGAAGGTCTGCGTGGCCGACCCCGAGGGCTCGGTGTTCGGCGCCTACCACCGCACGGGCGATGCAACGCTGACTGCAGCGGGCTCGCGCATCGAAGGCATCGGACGCCCGCGCGTGGAGCCCAGCTTCATTCGCACACTGGTGGACCGGATGGTCGAGGTGACCAATGCGGATTCGGTGGCCGCGATGCGTGCGCTCTCGACGCTCATCGGCCGCAAGGTCGGGCCGTCGACCGGCACCAACCTGGTGGCCATGCTCGCGATCGCGCAGGAGATGCGCGAGGCCGGCCGGCAGGGATCGATCCTGTCGCTGCTCTGCGATGCCGGCGAACGCTATCTTCCCAGCTACCACGATGCCGATTGGGTGCGCGAAGCGTTCGGTGACGTCGGCGCGGCCGAGCGGCGCATCGAGGCCTTGCTGCAATGACCCTGCGCCTGTCGCGCCGCCACCTGCTGCTAGCTTCACTGCTGCCGCTGCCGGCCTGGGCTTTGCCGCCGCGCACCCTGCAGTTTCCGCGCGACTTCGGCAGCCATCCCGAGCTGCGCACCGAGTGGTGGTACATCACCGGCCAGGCAACGGCAGGTCAACGCATGTTCGGCTACCAGGTGACCTTCTTTCGATCCCGCGTGGACGAGACGCAAGCCATGCAATCGGCCTTCGCGGCCAAGCAGTTGGTCTTTGCGCATGCCGCCATCACGGATCTGGCCGGCGGCAAGCTGCTGCACGACCAGCGCATCGCGCGGGCCGGCATGGGCGTGGCCGAGGCGAGCGAAAGCAATACCCGCGTGCACCTGCGCGACTGGTGGCTCGAGCGCAAGGCCGATGTCTACAGTGCCCGCATTCCGGCCAATGGCTTCTCGCTGGACCTGCGCTTTGCGACGACGCAACCGGTGCTGCTGCAAGGCACCGCGGGCCTGTCGCGCAAGGGGCCGGAGGAGGTCCAGGCCAGCTACTACTACAGCGAGCCGCAGCTCGCGACGAGCGGCCGCATCACCTTGCATGGCCAGCCCTTCGACGTCCAGGGCAAGGCCTGGCTGGACCATGAATGGAGCGAGGCCTACATGCATCCCGATGTGGCGGGCTGGGACTGGATCGGCATGAACCTGGCAGACGGCAGCGCCCTGATGGCCTTCAGCATGCGCCTCAAGAAAGGCGGCGTGCTCTGGGCCGGCGGTTCGTTCCGAACGGCCGGTGGTTCGTCGAGGTCATTCGCGCCGGGCGAGGTCGCATTCGAGCCTCTGCGCACCTGGAAAAGCGCCTCCAGCCAGGCGAGCTACCCGGTCGAATGGAAGGTGCGCACGCCCGCGGGCAACTTCATCGTCAAGGCCCTGCTGGACGACCAGGAACTCGACAGCAGAGGCTCGACCGGTGCGATCTATTGGGAAGGCCTCAGCGATCTGCTCGACGAAGAGGGCAAGCCCGTGGGACGTGGGTACCTGGAGATGACAGGCTACGCGGCGGCGCTGCGGCTCTGATGCAACGCAGTCATGCGCTTGCGGGCAAAGGCGCCTGCGCCCCCTGCGCGTTCACATACAGCGAATAGACCGACTGGCTCGCCGTCATGAACAACCGGTTGCGCGCCACCCCGCCAAAGCACAGGTTGGCGCAGCGCTCCGGCAACGTGATGTGCCCGATGGGCGTGCCGTCCGGCGCGAACACCCGCACACCGTCATTGCCCTCGCCCATGCCCCAGCCGGCCCAGAGGTTGCCATCGGCATCGCAACGGAAGCCATCGGGCCGCTCGCCATCCTTGCATCGGTAGAACACGCGGTCGTTGAAAAGCTGGTCGCCGCCATCGCTGACATCGAACACGCGGATGTGGGGTGGCACCGCACCCGACTCGACCACGTACAGCCGCTTCTCGTCCGGCGAAAAGCACAGGCCGTTGGGCCGGTTCACCCCACTCGCCACCACAGTCGCACGGCCCGTCTTGCCGTCCACGCGGTAGATGTTGGTCGGCAGTTCAGGCTCGGCCTTGTGCCCCTCGTAGTGCCCCAGGATGCCGAAGGGCGGATCGGTGAACCAGATGGAGTCGTCGGACTTCACCACGATGTCATTGGGCGAGTTGAGCCGCTTGCCGTCGAACTTGTCGAGGATCACGGTCACGCGCCCGTCGTACTCGGTGCGCGTCACGCTGCGGCTGCCGTGCTCGCAGCTCAGCAGCCGCCCTTGCCGGTCACGCGTGTGCCCGTTGGCGAAGTTGGACGGCTGCCGGAACACCGTCACATTGCCGCCCTGCTCGTCCCAGCGCATCACGCGGTTGTTGGGGATGTCGCTCCACAGCAGGCAGCGCTGGTCGCCGAACCACACCGGCCCTTCCGCCCAGCGCATGCCGGTGGCGATCCGCTCGATGGCGGCACTGAAGATCATGTACTTGGCGAAGCGCGGGTCCAGCGCCTGCACCGCGGGATCGGGGTAGCGCGTGGCAGGCTGCCAGGTCATTTGGCGTGTCCTCGTTGCCGGTCGATGAAGGCGATGATCTCGCCCATGATCCCGCGGCGGAAGGCCAGCACGCAGATCACGAAGATCAGGCCCGTGACCATCGTCACCGACTCGCCCAGCGTGTTGAACCAGTCGATGGTCGTGATGCGCGCGAGGAAGTTGCCCAGCTCGCCGATCTTGTTCTCCAGCAGCACCACCACCGCCGAGCCCACCAGCGGCCCCGACAGCGTGCCCAGGCCACCCACCAGCGTCATCAGGATCACCTGGCCCGATGCCGTCCAGTGCACGTCGCTCAGCGTGGCAAAACCCAGCACCAGTGTCTTGAGCGAGCCGGCCAGGCCCGACAGCGCCGCCGAGATCACGAAGGCCAGCAGCTTGAAGCGGCTCACGTCATAGCCCAGCGACAGCGCACGCGGTTCGTTCTCTTTGATGCCCTTGAGCACCTGGCCGAAGGGCGAATGGATGGTGCGCACGATCAGCAGGAAGGCCGCCACGACGATGACCAGCGCGACGTAGTACATCGTCAGGTCGTTCGACAGGTCGATCACGCCGAACAGCTTGCCGCGCGGCACGCCCTGCAGGCCGTCTTCGCCGCCGGTGAACTTGGCCTGCAGCGCGACGAAGAACATCATCTGGGCCAGCGCCAGCGTGATCATCGAGAAGTAGATGCCCTGGCGGCGAATGGCCAGGACGCCGAACACCCAGCCCAGCAAGGCGCCGGTCAGCGTACCGGCGATGAGCCCGATCTCGGGCGTCAGGCCCAGCACCTTGATCGCATGGCCCGCGACATAGGCGGAGCCGCCCAGGAAGGCCGCGTGGCCGAACGAAAGCAGTCCGGTGAAGCCCAGCAGCAGGTTGAAGGCGGAGGCGAACAGCGCGAAGCACATCAGCTTCATCACGAACACCGGGTAGGCGCCGAAGAACGGCGCGAGGATCAGCGCAAGCAGCAACAGCGCATAGACGACGGAGGAAATCTTCTTCATGCGCTCTTACTTTTCTTTGCCGAACAGGCCGGCCGGACGAATCAGCAGCACGATGACCATGATCACGAACACCACCGTCGAGGAGGCTTCCGGATAGAACACCTTGGTGAATCCCTCGATCACGCCCAGGCCCAGCCCGGTGAGGATGGCGCCCATGATCGAGCCCATGCCGCCAATCACCACCACCGCGAACACCACGATGATGAGGTTCTGCCCCATCAGCGGCGACACCTGGATCACCGGCGCCGCCAGCACGCCCGCAAACGCCGCCAGCCCGCAGCCGAAGGCATAGGTCAGCGTGATCATCAGCGGCACGTTGACGCCGAAGGCCTCGACCAGCCGCGGGTTCTCCGTGCCGGCGCGCAGGTAGGCGCCGAGGCTGGTCTTCTCGATCACGTACCAGGTCGCGAAGCAGACCACCAGCGAGGCGACGACGACCCAGGCACGGTAGTTCGGCAGCACCATGAAGCCCAGGTCGGTGGCGCTCGACAGCGCATCCGGCGCGTCATAGGGCAGGCCCGAACTGCCGTAGATCGAGCGGAACAGGCCCTCGATGAGCAGCGTGAGCCCCAGCGTCAGCAACAGGCCGTAGAGATGGTCGAGCTTGTAGATCCAGCGCAGCAGCAATCGCTCGATCAGCACGCCGAGGATGCCGACCACGATCGGCGCCAGCAGCAGCATGAACCAGTAGTTGATGCCCAGATACTCCATCGCCATCCAGGTGAAGATGGCGCCCAGCATGAACAGCGCGCCGTGCGCGAAATTGATGACGTTGAGCAGCCCGAAGATCACCGCGAGCCCCAGGCTGAGGATCGCGTAGAACGAGCCGTTGACCAGCCCCAGGAGGAGCTGGCTCAACAGGGCCGGCATCGATATGTTCATGTGAAAGAGATCAGTTCCTGCAGGTCGCCACGCACGGCCGCGCGAAGCGGCCGGGTGGCAAGGTCGTTACTTCCAGAGGGCGCACTTGCTCTCGGCCTTGGTCGTGAAGACCTCGTCGCCCTTGAGCTTCTGCACCAGCTTGTAGTAGTCCCAGGGCTGCTTGGATTCAGCCTGCGACTTCACCTGCATCAGGTACATGTCGTGCACGAAGCGGCCGTCCTCGCGGATCGTGCCCTTGGCGTAGAAGTCGTCGATCGGCGTCTTCTTCATCTGCGCCATGACCTTGTCGGCGTCGGTCGTCTTCGCGGCTTGCAATGCCTTCAGGTAGGTCATGGTGGCCGAGTAGTCGGCGGCCTGGATGTCGGTGGGCATGCGCTTGACCTTCTCGAAGAAGCGCTTGCCGAACTCGCGCGTCTTGTCGTCCAGGTTCCAGTCCCAGCTCGTCGTGACCAGCAGGCCTTCGGCGTTCTTCAGGCCGATGCTGTGCACGTCGGTGACGAACACCAGCAGACCGACCATCTTCATGGTCTTGGTGATGCCGAATTCCTTGGCCGCCTTGATTGCGTTGATGGTGTCGCCACCGGCATTGGCCATGGCCAGCACCTGCGCCTTGGACTGCTGCGCCTGCAGCAGGAAGGACGAGAAGTCGGAGGTGTTGAGCGGATGCTTGACCGAGCCGACCACCGTGCCGCCCTTCTCCTTCACGACCTTGGTCGCGTCGGCTTCCAGTGCCTGGCCGAAGGCGTAGTCGGCAGTCAGGAAGAACCAGCTCTTGTCGCCGCGCGCAATCACGGCGCTGCCGGTGCCCTTGGCCAGTGCAACGGTGTCGTAGGCGTAGTGCACGGTGTACGGGCTGCATTGCTCGTTGGTCAGCGCCGAGCTTCCGGCGCCGTTGACCATGAACACGCGCTTCTTCTCCTGCGCCACCTTGGCCATCGCCAGGCCGGTGCCGGAGCTGGTGCCGCCGAAGAGCATGGTCAGGCCCTGCGTGTCAATCCACTCGCGCGCCTTGGAGGCGGCGATGTCGGCCTTGTTCTGGTGGTCGGCCGTGAGCAGCTCGATCGGCATCCCGTTGACCTTGCCGCCGAAGTCGTCGATGGCCATCTGGATGGCGGTCGCGCCGCCCTTGCCTTCCACGTCGGCATAGAGGCTGGACATGTCGGTGATGAAACCGATCTTGACCTTTTCCTGGGCTTGCGCAGCACCTGCTGCAAGTGCGATGGCCACGGTGATGGCCGAGAGAGCGAGGGTCTTTTTCATGGGTCGGTTCCTTATTTCCAGATGGCGCACTTCGATTCGGCTTGCGTGGTGAAGACCTGCTCGCCAGGCAGCTTCTTGATCACCTTGAGGTAGTCCCAAGGCTGTTTGGACTCGGCGGGTGACTTGACTTCGACGAGGTACATGTCATGCACATAGCGACCGTCGGCGCGGATCTGGCCCTTGCCGAAGAAGTCGTCGATCTTCATGCTCTTGAGTTGGGCCATCACCTTGTCGCTGTCGGTGGTCTTGGCGGCGGCGACGGCCTTCAGGTAGGTCATGGTGGCGGAATAGTCCGCGGCCTGCACGTCGGTCGGCATGCGCTTGGTCTTCTCGAAGAAGCGCGTGGCGAACTTGCGGGTGTCGTCGTTCAGGTCCCAGTACCAGCTGGTGGTGTGCACGAGGCCCTCGGTGTTCTTCAGGCCCAGGCTGTGGATGTCGCTCAGGAAGATCAGCAGACCCGCCAGCTGCATCGACTTGCCGATGCCGAATTCCTTGGCGGCCTTGATGGAGTTGATCGTGTCGCCACCCGCATTCGCCAGACCCAGGATCTGCGCCTTGGAGTTCTGCGCCTGCAGCAGGAAGGACGAGAAATCGGATGCGTTCAGCGGATGCTTGACCGAGCCCACCACGGTGCCGCCCTTGGCCTTGATCACGGCGCTGGTGTCGGCTTCGAGCGCGTGGCCGAAGGCATAGTCGGCTGTCAGGAAGAACCACGTCTTGCCGCCACGGTCAACGACGGTTGCGCCGGTGCCCTTGGCCAGCGCCACGGTGTCGTAGGCGTAGTGGACCGTGTAGGGGCTGCACTGCTCGTTGGTGAGCGCCGAGGTTGCTGCGCCGTTGTTGAAGTAGACGCGCTTCTTCTCCTGCGCCACCTTGGCCGTCGCCAACGCGGTGCCGGAACTGGTGCCGCCGAAGATCATCGTCACGCCGGCCGTGTCGATCCACTCGCGCGCCTTGGAGGCGGCCACGTCGGCCTTGTTCTGGTGGTCCGCAGTGAGCAGCTCGATGGGCTGGCCCAGCGCCTTGCCGCCGAAGTCGTCGATCGCCATCTGGATGGCCGTCGCGCCATTCTTGCCTTCGAGGTCGGCATAGAGGCTGGACATGTCGGTGACGAAGCCGATCTTGACTTTCTCCTGCGCCTGGGCCGGCGCTGCGGCCAACGCGAGCGCGCCAATGGCCAGCGCCAGTGCGGTGAATCGAACTCTCATGCTTTTCTCCATGCGATCAAATGAATCAAACCCCCAGCAGCTCGTTGAGCACGGGCATCTTGGCCTCGAGCTCCTTCGCGCTGAAGGCTTCCACGATGCGGCCGTGCTCCATGACGTAGAAGCGGTCAGCCAGCGGCGCGGCAAAGCGGAAGTTCTGCTCCACCATGACGATGGTGTAGCCCTTTGACCGCAGCGTGACGATCATGCGGGCCAGCGCCTGCACGATCACCGGGGCCAGGCCCTCGGAGATCTCGTCGAGCAGCAGCAGCTTGGCGCCGGTGCGCAGGATGCGCGCCACGGCCAGCATCTGTTGCTCGCCACCGGACAGCCGCGTGCCCTGGCTGTTGCGGCGCTCCGCCAGGTTGGGGAACATCGCGTAGATCTCATCGACCGACATGCCCTTGTCCGCGCCCTTCAGCGCGGGCGGCAGCATCAGGTTCTCCTCGGCCGACAGGCTCGCGAAGATGCCGCGCTCCTCCGGGCAGTAGCCGATGCCGAGGTGCGCGATCTTGTGCGTGGGCAGGCCGACTGTCTCGGTGCCGTGCACCTTGATGCTGCCCTTGCGGCTGCCGGTCAGGCCCAGCACCGCGCGCATCGTGGTGGTGCGGCCCGCACCATTGCGGCCCAGCAGCGTGACGACCTCGCCCGGCTGCACCATCATGTCGACGCCATGCAGCACATGGGACTCGCCGTACCAGGCGTGCAGGTCCTTGATTTCGAGTGCGGGAGTAGCCATCAGTGTGCGCCTTGGAGCTGGCCGTCCGTCGTGCCCATGTAGGCCTCCATGACCTGCGGGTTCCGCGACACCTCGGCGTAGGGGCCTTCGGCGAGCACCGCACCGCGTTGCAGCACGGTGATGGTGTCGGCGATGGTCGAGACCACGCTCATGTTGTGCTCGACCATCAGGATGGTGCGGCCGGCCGACACGCGCTTGATGAGTTCGGCGACGCGGTGCACGTCCTCGTGCCCCATGCCCTGCGTCGGTTCGTCGAGCAGCATCAGCTCGGGTTCCATCGCGAGCGTGGTGGCGATCTCGAGTGCGCGCTTGCGGCCGTAGGGCAGGTTCACCGTCAACTCACTCGCCAAGTCTTCCAGCCCGACCTGCGCAAGCAGTTCACGTGCCCGCGCTTCGAGCGGCTTGAGCGACTTCTCGCTCTTCCAGAAGTGGTACGAGGTGCCGAGCGCGCGCTGCAGGCCGAGCCGCACGTTCTCCAGCAAGGTGAGGTGCGGGAACACGGCCGAGATCTGGAACGAGCGGATGATGCCGCGCCGCGCGATCTGCGCGGGACGTTCCTGGGTGATGTCCTGCCCGTTGAAAAGGATCGTCCCGGAGGTCGGTTCCAGGAACTTGGTCAGCAGGTTGAAGCAGGTGGTCTTGCCGGCGCCGTTGGGTCCGATCAGCGCATGGATCGCGCCGCGTTGCACCGCGAGGTCGACCTTGCTGACAGCCGTGAAGCCCTTGAATTCCTTGGTGAGCTGGCGCGTTTCGAGAATGATGTCGCTCATCTCGCGCGCTCGCCCTTGTGCTGGCGGAAATTTACGGTCATGCAGTCCATCGGTGCGCGCTGCCCATTGAGCGCGCACGGATGTTAGGCGTGGCTACATGCCCTTCCTACTGGGGCAAATGCCTATGCTGCAGTGCAACGGGGCGCCGTCCTACGCGCCCCGTGTAAGCCTGTTGTCAGAGACCCTAATGCGCCCCGGCCGCCGCGTCACCGGCCCCTGCCCCGCCCTTGACCGGACGCGCGAGCCATACCAGCGGGATCAGCATGATGAACAGCACCGCGGAGGCATAGAACAGGTCGTTCGCGGCCAGCATGAAGGCCTGCTGGTCGACCAGGCGGTTGATCTGCCCCAGCACCTGTTCCGCACTGAACCCGCTGTTGGCCAACCCCGCCATCGCGCTGCTCGCCGCGGTGTTGCCGTTGACCACCGCTTCCGCGAGCTGCGCGTGATGCAGCGCGGCGCGGTCCTCCCACACCGTGGTCGCGATCGAGGTGCCCATCGCGCCCGCCGTGATGCGCAGGAAATTCGACAACCCCGACGCCGCCGGAATGCGATCCGGCGTGAGACCCGACAACGTGATCGTCACCAGCGGGATGAAGAAGAAGGCCATCGCCACGCCCTGGATGATGGTCGGGATCATCAGCGTCCAGAAGTCGGCCTGCGTGCTGAAGCGCGAGCGCATGAACAGCACCAGCGCGAACACCAGGAACGAGAAGGTCGTGTAGCGCCGCGGGTCCACCTTGGCCACCGTCAGCCCGACGATCGGCGAGAACACGATCGCCAGCAGCCCCACCGGCGCCGTGATCATGCCGGCATCGGTGGCGGTGTAGCCCATCCACTGCTGCAGCCATAGCGGCATGATCACCACGTTGCCGAAGAAGAGGCCGTAGGCGACCGCCGTTGCAAAGGCGCCCGTCCAGAAGTTGCGGCGCTTGAACAGCGACAGGTCCACCACCGGATGCTCTTCGGTCAGTTCCCAGATCAGGAAGAAGGCGAAGGCGACCACCGCGATCACGGCCAGCGTGACGATGGTGCTCGAATGGAACCAGTCCAGTTCCTTGCCCTTGTCCAGCATGAGTTGCAGCGACCCGACCCACAGCACCAGCAACCCGAGCCCGATCGCATCGATCGGCACCTTGTAGGTCGCGCTGTCGCGATTGCGGTAGGTGCCCCAGGTGATGGCCGCGGCGACGAAGCCGACCGGCAGGTTGATGTAGAAGATCCACGGCCACGAAATGTTGTCGGTGATCCACCCGCCGAGCAGCGGCCCCATCACCGGCGCGACCAGCGTGGTCATGGCCCACATGGCCATCGCCAGCCCGGCCTTGGCCTTGGGATAGCTCGCCAGCAGCAAGGTCTGCGACAGCGGGATCATCGGGCCGGCGACAAAGCCCTGCATCGCGCGGAACAGGATCAGCGTCGTCATGTTCGGCGCCAAGCCGCACATCAGCGAGGTCAGCATGAACAGCACGATGCTCAGCACGAACAGGCGCACCTGTCCGAAGCGCTGCGTCATGAAGCCGGTCAGCGGCACGGCGATCGCGTTGGCGACCGCGAAGCTGGTGATGACCCAGGTGCCTTGCGTCGTGCTGACGCCGAGGTCACCCGAGATGGCCGGCAACGACACGTTCGCGATCGACGAGTCGAGCACGTTCATGAAGGTGGCCGCGGAGAGCGCAACGGTGCCCCAGACGCGCGCGGCGCCTTCGAGGGGTGCGTGGGCTACGTGGGCGGGAGCGGTAGCCATGAAAGGACTGGAAAGCTACCGGTGGATCAGCTGCGCGGCATCGACAGCGCGACCGCCGCCGAATGCGGGCCGCTGTTGGCCTGCGGCGTCTCGGCCGAGGCGCCGGGGCTTGGCACTGTCGGCGTGGGCGTCGCCGGCTGCTTGCCGGCCTGGGGCGCATGCGCACCGCCGATGTTGGCGGCGATGATGCCGCTCACCACGGCGTTGGCGCCTTCATCGAGCGCCTTGTAGACGGCGGTCTGCGTCAACGCGGCGGCGCGCGGCGCGTCGGCCAGCATCTTGCCGTCCTTGTTCGACACGTCGATGGTCGCGTCCATCGACAGGCCCACGCGCAGCGGGTTCGTCTTGAGCTGCTCGGCGTCCAGCGCGATGCGCACCGGCACGCGCTGCACCACCTTGATCCAGTTGCCGGTGGCGTTCTGCGCCGGCAGCAGCGCGAAGGCGGAGCCGGTGCCCACGCCCAGGCCCGCAACCTTGCCGCTGTACTCGACCTTCTTGCCGTACAGGTCGGCGGTCAGCTTGACCGGCTGGCCGATGCGGATGTTGCGCAGTTGCACTTCCTTGAAGTTGGCATCGACCCAGACCTGGTTCAGCGGAACGATGGACATCATCGGCGTGCCGGCCGCGACGCGCTGGCCCAGTTGCACGGTGCGCTTGGCCACGTAGCCGTCGACCGGTGCGGGCATGGCGACGCGCTGCGTGGCCAGGTAGGCCTCGCGCACCTTGGCGGCGGCGGCGAGCACGGCGGGGTGCTTGTCGATGCTGGTGCCTTCGGTCAGCGACTGGTTGCTCACCAGTTGCTCGCGCGCCGACACCACGCCGGCCTGGGCCGCGGCCAGTTGGCTCTTGGCCACCGACAGCGCAGTTTCCGAGTGGCTCAGTTCTTCCTTCGACACCGCGCCGTTGCCGGTCAGGGCCTGGCGGCGCTTCAGGTCTTCCTGGGCGCGTGCGATGTCGCTCTGGGCGCGAACGATGTCGGCCTGGCGCAGGTTGACCTGGGCGGCGAGGGAGCCGTTGTTGGCGTACAGCGTGCGCACCTGGCGCACGGCCTGGGCCAGCGCGGCTTCCGATTGCTCCAGCGCGACCCTGGCATCGGCCGGGTCGAACTGCACCAGCGGCTGGCCGGCCTTCACGAAGTCGGTGTCGTCGGCGCTGATGGACATGACCGTGCCGCTGATCTGCGGCGTGATCTGGATGACGTTGCCCTGCACGTAGGCGTTGTCGGTGTCCTCGTAGTGGCTCGCGACCAGCCACTCGTAGGCGGTCCACGCACCACCGGCGATGACGACGGCGACCGCGAGCGCGGTCAGTGCACGGCGACGCTTGCCGTTGGGTGCGGGAGTGGCGGCCGGTTCTGCCGCGGCGGCGGCGCTGGGGTTGGCGGTGTCGGTCATTTGCGGGCTCTCTGAATGGGTTGTGAAGCGTTCACTGGATCTTGTTCGGGGCGGCCAGCGCGGCGGTGCTGGTCTCGCTGTTCGGCTGCCAGCCGCCGCCGAGGGCGCGGGCCAGGCCGACTTGCGTGTCGAGTGCGCGGGCCGCCAGGTCGACAGCCTGCCGGCGCTGGAGCAGCACGGTGGTCTCCGCGCTCAGCACGTCGAGGTAGTTGCCAAGGCCGGCCCCATAGCGCTGCGTGGCGATCTCGTAGGCACTCTCGGCCGCGGCCTGCGCGTCACGCTGCTGGGCCTGCTGCCGGACCACCGACTGCACCGAGGTGACCGAATCGGCCACGTCGCGCACGGCGTCCAGCACGGTGCTGTTGTAGCTCTCGATGGCCGCGTCCAGGTCGGCCGACTTGCCGCGCAGGTTGGCGCGCAGCCTGCCGCCTTCGAAGATCGGCAGGCGGATCGCCGGGCCGATGCCCCATTGCTGGCTGCCCGACTTCAACAGTGAGTCGACGCCGATCGACTGGAAGCCGGCGAAGGCGACCAGGTTGACGTTGGGATAGAACTGGGTCTTCGCGTTCTTCACGTCCTGCATGGCGGCCTCGACCCGCCAGCGTGCCGCGGCGATGTCGGCGCGGCGGCCGAGCAGGTCGGCCGGCAGCACCGGTTGCAGCGCCATGTTCTTGATCGCGGCCAGTTCGGGCGACTTCAAATTGGCGGTGACGTTGGGCTGGCCGACCAGCGCGTCGAGTGCGTGTTGCGACAGCGCGATCTGCTCGTTGATGGCTTCGATCTGCTGACGCGCCTCTGGGATGCCGCCTTCGCTCTGGCGCAATTGCAGGCGGGTGTCGAGGCCGGCGGAAACACGGTCCTGCACCAGGCGCAAGGTCTCCTCGCGCTGGGCCAGCGTGCGCTTGGCCACCACCAGCTGGTCGTCCCAGCGGGCCCACAGCAGGTAGCCGCGCACCACGTTGCTGGCAAGCAGCACGCGCGCCGCGTCGGCATCGGCGGCGGCCGCATTCGTCGCGCCGATGGCTGCGTTCAGGGCCGAGCGGTTCTTGCCGAAGAAGTCGATTTCCCAGCTGCCATTGAGCTGCAACGTGCCGGTCTCCTGGATCGAGCCACCGAGCGGCGCCGGGTAGATGTAGTTCTCGCTGAACAGCTGGCGCGTCAGGTCGAGGCCGGCGCCGACTTGCGGCAGCTCATTGGCGCCAACGACCTGGCTCTGCGCGCGGGCGCGGACGATGCGGGCCTGGGCCACTTGCAGGCTCGGGTTGCCTTGCAGGGCCTGGTCGACCAGCGCGTTCAGCTGGCTATCGCCGAAGGCCAGCCACCATTGGCTGGCCACGGTGACCTCCGGCGTGGTCTGCGCGGGCAGGTCGAGCGCGGCGGCATCGCGCAATTGCGCGGTCGAGCCGGTCTTGCCCATGTCGGCACAGCCGGCCAGCAGCACGGCCAGGGCGGCAGCGGCGACGGCAGTGCCGCGGCGCGCCGCCTTCATGGCGGAGGAATCAGGAGGAAGAAGGGTCATTTTTTTCTCCACGGGCCGACAGGGCCTGTGCGTTGTCGAGGATGCGGCGCAGGAAGTTCTTGAGTTGCTCCCACTCCTCCGCGCTGAAGCCGGCCAGGTGCTCGTTCTGCACGCGGCTCAGGATGTAGGGGACTTGCTCGGCGGCGATGCGGCCTTCGTCGGTCAATTCGATGTTCACCACGCGGCGGTCGGCCACCGAACGCACGCGGCGGCACAGGCCCTTCGCTTCCAGGCGATCCAGCAGGCGCGTCATGGCGCCGTTGTCGAGCTGGCATTCGCGCGCCAGTTCGGCGACGGTGGCGGCCTGCCCCATGTGCAGCTTGTGCAGGGGCACCCATTGCGGGAAGGTGGGGCTGCCGGGCTCGCACATGTTGAGTTCGACCGACTGGCCGACGGCCGTCATGATGCGCCGCATCAGGTAGCCGATGCTCTCTTCCGACCGGTAGTTCTCGCCCGTGTAAAAGCTCGGCACGGCGCGCTCCGGCTCGGCATCAGGGACGTCGGGCTGCGCAGGAATGTCACGAACTGTCATGGAACAAATATTAGTTGCCTCGGCAATTATTGTCAAGGCGACCTTTGTGCCGGCAGGGTTTAGTTAGAATCCTCCGATGGCTGCAATCGCTTCGTCGTCTTCCCCTGCGAAGGGCTCGCCCCAATCGCTTTCCGGCCTCGCGCCCTTCCTGCGGCCTTATCGACTCCAGATCTCGCTCGCGGCCCTCTTCCTCGTGCTGGCCGCCGTCACCACCCTGGTCTTTCCGATGGCCTTGCGCAGCCTGATCGATGGCGGCCTGGTTTCTACCGACAAGGGCGAGCAGACGATGGCGCTGCGCGACCACTTCCTGGCGCTGTTCGGCGTGGCGGTGGCACTCGGGCTCTTTTCAGCGGCGCGCTTCTACACCGTGAGCTGGCTCGGCGAGCGCGTCACGGCCGACCTTCGCAATGCGGTGTACTCCCATGTGCTGCGGCAAAGCCCTGCCTTCTTCGAAACCACACAGACTGGTGAGGTCTTGTCGCGCCTGACCGCCGACACCACCCTCGTGCAGACCGTGGTCGGCTCGTCGCTGAGCATGGGCCTGCGCAATGCGGTCATGGGCGCCGGCGCGCTGGCCATGCTGGTCTGGACCAATCCTTACGTGATGTTCCAGGTGCTGCTGATCCTGGTACTCGTGGTGCTGCCGAGCATGTGGTTCGGCCGTCGCGTGCGCAAGCTCTCGCGCGCCAGCCAGGACCGCGTGGCCGACTCCAGCGCCATCGCGGCCGAAGTGCTGAACGCCATTCCGGTGGTGCAGAGCTACACGGCAGAGGCGCGCGAGGCCGAACGCTTCGGCACCTCGACGCAGCATGCCTTCCTCACCGCCGTGCGGCGCACCAAGGCACGCTCGGTGCTGGTCGCCTTCATCATCATCGCGACCTCGGCCGCGCTGCTGTGGGGCCTGTACCAGGGCACGCAGGCTGTGCTGCATGGCGACATCACGGCGGGGCACCTGGGCCAGACCGTGGTCTACGTCATCATCCTGGCCAGTTCAGCGGCCGTGCTCGGCGAGGTGTATGGGGATCTGCTGCGGGCCGCGGGCGCCACCGAACGCCTGATGGAACTGCTGCATGCGGAATCGGCCATCGTGTCGCCGGTCAACCCGGCGCAAACGCCGGTGCCGGCCGCCGGCAGCGCGATCCGCCTCGAGGACGTCACCTTCCACTACCCTTCGCGCCCGCAGACGCCGGCGCTGCGCCACTTCAGCCTGGACGTGACGCCTGGCGAAACGGTGGCGCTGGTCGGCTCCAGCGGCGCGGGCAAGAGCACGGTGTTCCAGTTGCTGCTGCGCTACTACGACCCGCAGTCGGGCCGCATCGTGCTGGACGGTTCCGCCTTGACGGACCTCTCGCTCGACCAGTTGCGCCACCGCATCGGCCTGGTGCCGCAGGACGCGGTGATCTTCTCGACCAGCGCGCTGGAAAACATCCGCTACGGACGGCCGGAAGCCACCGAGGCCGAGGTCCACGAAGCCGCCCGCGCCGCCTTTGCCGACGACTTCCTGCGCGCCCTGCCCGAGGGCTACGACACCTTCCTGGGCGAGCGTGGCGTGCGCCTGTCGGGCGGGCAGCGCCAGCGCATCGCCATCGCACGCGCCATCCTCAAGAACCCGCCGCTGCTGCTGCTCGACGAAGCGACCAGCGCACTGGACGCCGAAAGCGAGCGCATGGTGCAGGCCGCGCTGGAGTCGGCGATGGAAGGCCGCACCACCCTCGTGATCGCGCACCGACTGGCCACGGTGCAGAAGGCCGACCGCATCATCGTGCTCGACCACGGCGGCATCGTGGAGCAGGGCAATCACGCGACGCTGGTGGCGCAAGGCGGGGTCTATGCGCGCCTGGCCGCGCTGCAATTCGCTGGCTGAAGATTGGTCTACTGGCCGGGCGCCGATCGAGGCCGGTTGGTCGCGCGCCGAACGAGCGCCAAGGATGGACTGTCGAAGCATTGCGTTCCGGCGCAGACGCGGACCATGGCGGACGTGGGCGCGTTGGCCGTGGGCAGCAACGCGTCGCCGCAGTAGCCGGCAACGGCGGTCTCCTCGTCCTGGCTGCTGACGGCGGGGCACTGGCTGACCGTCTGCTTCGCCACCAGCACTGTGTCGGACGCGGGGTTTCGCAATTGCCAGCTGTCGGGCGGCCCCGTGTCATAGGCATAGGGCAGGCGCCAACTCACCAGCCATTCCCCTTGCGGCGTCACGCTCGATTGCAGCAGGATCGTCGGGGGACGCGGCACCGGCAGCAGCACGGTGACCCGGGTCGAATCGCTGGCCACGCACTGGTTGGCACTGCAAAGATTGATCCGCAGGTCATGCGCCTGCGCGCTGGGCGACTCGATGCGAATGACACCGGACTGGACCGCACGGTCCGAGGGCGCAAACCTGCGTGATTCGACGACCACGGCATCGTTGTCGAGCAACTGCCAGTACTGCCCCGGCTGCCCCCACCACAGGTTCCACCGCACTTCCAGCGGCCCGCCGGTATTGACCGAAGGCATGGACTCGATCTGCGGCTTGCCGGGCGAGGACTTGTCCTCACCACCCACCCAGGTCACGGCATCGTACCTGGCGCACAGTGGCTCATTGCCGGTGCCGGTACTGCACAGGTTGATCATCAGTTCATGCCGCCCGGGGACCAGTTTCAGGGTGTAGACGCCGCTCTGCATCGCCAAGGTCCTCACGCTGAAGGACGGCCCCTCCAGCCCGCTGTTGCTGGCGATCGCGCGCTGCGTGAATTGCCGGCCGCGGTAGCGCAATTGACCGTTGTCCCAGATCTCCCAGTACTGCACAGGAATTCCGTAATTCAGGTCCCAGCCGATGTCCACGGAGCCGGTGTCCGAGGTCGCCGGGATCGGGTCGAATCCCGGCGTGTTCGGGCGATTGATGGTCGTATTTGAAAAGCTCTCGGGTGAAAGAGGAATGCCCGGCAACGGCTGGATGGAAGGATCGTTGGCCACAGGCGGCGGCGGAAGGGGAACGGGTGTGCACGCCAGCAGACCGCTTTCGTCCGGCTGGCATGCGACATCGGCGGCCTGCTCCGCTTCGTCTCGCGTTACGCGGATCTGCGCGCCGGCAATAAGCGGTAAAAACAGGAAGAGCGCGTTGCAGAAACTTTTATTCATGGAGGTAACTTCGCATCTGCGACGACATGGTTATTCCGGCTTGGGGTCTCAAATAATTCGTCACGTATATTAATTAAAATACTCGGACGAGAATCATTCTCGCTATTGCGGTTATTTGAACGAACTCGAATGTGAAAATGTGTAAATATATCTTCGACAACACTCTGAACAATATCCCCGCAGCGAAGTCTCGAGCCAAATGACCCTAATTGCATGTCAGGCAATGGGCCATTAATACTTTGGAATTAATAGACGCATCCGGCCTAATTGGCTGATATGAATCCGGCCCGGCCGCTTGGGCCGCCTGCCAGCAGAAGCAATGCACATTGCGCGCCCCCGCGGAGAACCCGCGCACCGACAGCCGCCCCATTTGGTATTGAGACGTGCCCGACATTTTTCAGGCGCCGCTCATCAAGCCTGTCAAACCCCAATTGAGTCAGGGCTTTTGTCAGAGAGTCCGGCCCGAATTCAGCGCCTAGGGGCGCGTGTAAACGCCTCGTCGGCAGGGTCTTTGCGGTTACATATTTCGTTTACAGGGTCACCCGAAGCGCTAACCATACGTCCCGCTCAAGACTGGAAAGAATCATGCATTCATTCAAAGTTCGATCGGCGACTGCAATTGCACTATTAGCAACAGCCGCCGCGACTTGGTCTGCAACGCCGTGGCAGGAGGGCGCCACGTACAAAGTGGGAGACGTGGTGACTTATAACGGCCGTGATTACGCGGCCATTCAAGCGCACACGGCCTACATCGGAGCGAATTGGACACCGTCGGGCACGCCGACCCTGTGGCGTGAACTCGGCGCCGCCGCGCCGGCGCCGGCACCCGCTCCCGCACCTCCAGCGCCGGCACCGGCACCCGTTCCAGTACCTCCCCCGCCGCCACCGGCGCCTGCACCTGTTCCAATACCTCCACCACCGCCCGCTCCGGCACCCGTTCCGGTACCGCCGCCTGCGCCGGCTCCTGCCCCCGCGCCAGCACCCGCGCCGGCGCCAGCCCCAGCCGGTTGCTTTGCGGCGTGGTCCGCATCGCAGACCTATGCCCAGCCGGGTACGCGCGTCACGCATCAAGGACGCAACTACCAGAACAAGTGGTGGACGAGTGGCGACGACCCCTCCAAGAGCGGGGCCTACGGCGCCTGGCAGGACCTCGGCGCATGCGGCGGTGCACCAGCTCCCGCGCCTGCATCCTCGCCAGTTCCACCGCCCCCCGCACCGGCGCCGGTGCCAGTCCCGCCGCCGCCGCCGCCTGCGCCTGCGCCTGCGCCTGTCCCCGTGCCGCCACCACCGCCCGCGCCAGCGCCAGCGCCCGCACCGGCACCGGCTCCCGTCCCGGCACCCGCACCTGGCGCGTCCAACAAGCCGCAGGTGACCTTTATTGCCGCGCCTACCGGCTATCCGACTTCAGCGCAATTCACAGCGACGGAGACCGATCTCGGCAAGAGCGTGTCGGCCACCGACCCGGGCGTGCTAGACCGGATTCGCGCGGCTTTGAGAACCTTGCCGGACCAGCAAGTCGATGCCATTGCAGCAGGCGCGGCAGCCAATCCGGACAACGTCAAGCGTGTCGAACGCCTGCTGCCCGCGGCCAAGTTCGACGAGATGTTCCCCGTCCGGAACATCAAATACACCTATCTCAACCTGCTGAAAGGCATTGGCAAATTCCCGGCGTACTGCGCGACCTACTCCGATGGACGCGATTCCGATGCGATCTGCAAGAAATTGCTCGTCACATCCTTCGCCCATTTCGTGCAGGAGACCGGCGCCAATTGGCCATCCCTGACGCCAGCCACCGCACGCGGATACCCCGACCAGAACAATGCCGTGCTGGCCACGATGCCCCAAGGCACGGCCATACCGTCGCATCACCAGGGACTCTGGTACCTGCGCGAGTCCGGCTACCAGGAAGGTTCCGCGGTCGGGTCTTACCAGGACTGCTATACCGGCCAGGGAAGCACGATCTTCTCGGTCTTCTACGCCTGCGGATTCAATTCACAAGGCGCGACGCTGGATTATTTCGGGCGAGGCTCCAAACAACTCTCCTGGAATTACAACTTCGGGCCATTCAGCAAGGCTGTCTACGGCGACCCGGCCGTCCTCCTTGACGATCCCGGAAGAGTCGCGGACACCTGGTTGAATTTCGCTTCGGCCGTCTGGTTCGCGGTCACGCCGCAATCTCCCAAGCCATCCATGATCTGGGTCGTCGACGGCACCTGGAAACCCAATACGGTGGACGTGGCCAACAACATGACGCCCGGATTTGGTGCAACGGTTCACATCATCAACGGCGGCATCGAATGCGGCGGCGGAACCGAGCGGCAGCAAGTGATCAACCGCATTGCCGCCTATCGCGCATTGGCCGGTGAAATGGGCGTCGTCATTCCTGCGGATGAACAGGTGGGATGCGCCAACATGAAGGGCTTCCAGCCCGGCTCGGCCGCGGTCACAAAGGTCTACCTCGACAAGGGATGGAATTACAACCCGAGCAACCCGGGTGGCGTCAGTTGGTCCTGCCAATTGGTGGATTACCAAATGCCTTTCTCCTTGGTCAATCCCGGCGATTACCAACTCTGCGTCAATTACATGTTCCGCGGCCAGGTCTTCTGGAAGGGCAACATGGTCATCGACAACACCAAACAATAACCTGCGCTGCGGTCACACGCCGGCAAATGACACGAAGGAGAAGGATCCGCCAAGACTCGAATTCATCGCCAATCAGATGCACTGGAAAATTAAACCATCCTAATTTATGCAACAGTGCAACCCACTATCTATTTTGAGGGTGAAAATAATGCGTTCATTCAAAGTTAGATCAACAATAGCGGTTGCATTGTTAATGACTGCGGCTTCCGGCTGGGCGGCCACGCCATGGCGCGAAGGTTCGAACTACCAGGTCGGCGATGTCGTGACCTACAACGGGCGCGACTATGCGGCGATCCAGGCGCATACGGCGTACGTCGGCGCGGGCTGGACGCCCTCCACCACGCCCACACTGTGGCGGGAAATCGCCGGAGCGCCTGCGCCATCGCCGGCCCCGGCGCCAGCACCCGTGCCCGTCCCGCCACCTCCCCCCGCTCCCGCGCCGGCCCCTGTCCCGGTTCCGCCACCACCTCCGGCGCCAGTCCCGCCCCCGCCTCCCGCGCCGGCACCCGCACCTGCTCCGGCGCCCGCACCTACCGCCTGTTTCCCGGCATGGTCGCCGACGCAGGCTTACGCAACGGCTGGCACGCGGGTCACGCACCAAGGACGCAACTACCAGAACAAGTGGTGGACCAGCGGTGACGATCCTTCGGCAAGCGGCGCCTATGGTGCGTGGCAAGACCTGGGCGCTTGCAGCGGTGGGCCGGCACCCGCTCCCGCTCCCGCGCCAGCGCCCGTCCCGGTGCCGCCACCACCTGCACCGGCGCCGGCCCCCGTTCCGGTTCCACCACCCCCGCCTGCGCCGGCACCTGCGCCAGTTCCGGTGCCACCGCCACCGCCCGCACCGGCGCCTGCGCCTGTGCCGGTTCCACCACCGCCGCCGGCGCCGGCACCCGCCCCCGTCCCGGTGCCACCACCGCCGCCGGCGCCCGCACCCGCGCCCGTGCCGGTTCCGCCGCCACCTCCAGCGCCGGCACCCGCACCCGCACCCGCACCGGCCCCAGCGCCTGCTCCCGCCCCGGCGCCAGCCGCCGGTGGCCCGGAAGTCGGCGCCTATTTCGCCCAGTGGGGCATCTATGGCCGCGGCTACCAGGTCAAGACCATCGACACCAGCGGCTCGGCCGCCAAGATGACCTTCCTGAACTACGCGTTCGGCAACATCTACAAGGACTCCGACGGTTCCTATCGCTGCAAGGCGGGCGTCAACCAGCTGGAGGCCGGCGCGACCGACCCGAACGCACCCGGCGCCGGCAACGGCGGGGATGCCTGGGCGGACTACCAGAAGGGCTTCACCGGCACGGACACGATCGACGGCGTGGCCGACGCCTGGGGTTGGCCGCAATGGGACGACCCGCGCAACGGCAAGTCCGGTCCGCTCAAGGGCAACTTCAACCAGTTGAAGAAGCTCAAGGCCAAGTACCCCAACATCAAGATGATCATCTCGTTGGGTGGCTGGACCTGGTCCAAGCACTTCGGCGCCCTGGCGACGACCGATGCCATGCGCAAGACCCTCGTCTCGTCCTGCATCGACGTCTACATCGACGGCAACCTGCCCTTCGACACCGCCTCCAACGCGGGTGGTCCGGGCGTGCTGGCCGGCGTGTTCGACGGCATCGACATCGACTGGGAATTCCCCGGCGGTGGCGGCCAGCCCTACAACGTCGTCGATGCGAACGACAAGCAGAACTACACGCTGCTGCTGCAGGAATTCCGCCGGCAACTGGACACCAAGGGATCCCAGACTGGCAAGAAGTACCTGCTGACCGTCGCCATCAGCGCGGGCAAGGACAAGATCGACAAGACCGACCCGGCCAACTACAGCAAGGTGCTGGACTGGATCAACATCATGGCCTACGACTACCACGGCGGCTTTGAATCGACCGGGCCGACGGACTTCCAGGCCAACCTGTACCAGGATCCGGCCAGCCCGAATTCCAAGGACCCGGTGCTGTCGACCTACAACACGGACAACGCCGTGAAGCTGCTCCGGGCAGCCGGCGTGCCAGCCCAGAAGATCATCATCGGCATCCCGTTCTATGGCCGCGGATGGACTGGCGTGGGCAACACCAACAACGGCCTCTACCAGAAGGCCGCGAAGCCTGCGGCGGGAACCTACGAGGCCGGCATCGAGGACTACAAGGTGCTCAAGAACGCGCCCGGCACGGTCTACACGAACCAGGCCGCAAAGCAGACCTGGAAGTACGACGGCAGCACCTTCTGGAGCTACGACACGCCCGCCGACGTGCAGACCAAGGTGGACTACGCCAAGCAGAACGGTTTGGGCGGCGTGTTCTCCTGGTCGCTCGATGGCGACCTCAATGGCGAACTCATGAACGTCATGAGCAACATGAGGAAGTAGCGGCGCCGCACCCGTCGGCGTCGCGAGGCGCCGACGGGCCTGTCGCGCATGCGGTGAGCAAGGCCCGCATGCGATCGACCACCTTTCTTGCACAAGTTCGGCCGGGAGTTTCCCGATGGGTTTCATGCAAACAGCGCCACCGTTCGACGACCTGTCGTTTCAGGGCCCAGATGAAACTCATCCATCGCAGACCCCGCCATGGGCTGCGCCGAAGGCAGGACGCGGACGACAGGTCCGCGCTTGCCGCTGCTTCCCAGCCAGGGATCCCCATGCGCCACGCTGCGCGACAGCCGGGTCGGCACCGCCTGTCGCGCGCGAATGCATGAAGCGCATTTGATTTCCCCACTCACAGATGGATTGGAAAATCGGAAATGACAAACCGCTTGCGCAAATCCGGCTTCACGCTCCTGGAACTGCTGGTTGTCCTCTTGATCATTGCGTTGCTGGCCGGGTACGTCGGACCGCGCCTGTTTGGCGAAGTGGACAAGGCCAAGATCAAGGCCGCGGCCAGCCAGATGAAAACCCTCAGCGATGCGATGGACCACTATCGCCTCGATGTCGGCTCGTACCCCACCACCGAACAGGGCACCAAGGCGTTGGTCGCCAAGCCCGACGGCGCCGGCAACAAGTGGCAAGGCCCCTACCTGGCGAAGGATGTCCCGCTGGACCCCTGGGACCATCCCTATGTCTACAGGAAGCCCGGAAAAGCCGGAAAGGAATACGACCTGATCAGCCTGGGCGCAGACGGAAAAGAAGGTGGGAGTGGAATAGACGCGGACATCGAATACTGACGTTGGCAAACCGCGATGCGCTACAAGGTCAAGGTCCTGGCCCAAGGGCAATTGCAAGAGCGCGATGTCGATGCGCCCGATGAAAACGACCTGCGCCGCCAGGTTGTCGCGCAGGGCCTGCAACTGGTGGGGTGGAAAGCGCAGAAGCAGTTTTCCCTGCGCAAGACCGAATTTGGAATTTCCCTCTTCACGCAGGAATTGATCGCCCTGCTGGAAGCGGGCTTGACGCTGGTGGAAGGCGTCGAGACGCTCAAGGACAAGAGCGCGCACGACACCAATCGGATCGTGCTGGGGCGCATCGAGGAAGGCTTGTACCAGGGGTTGACCTTTTCCCGGGTGCTGTCGCAAATGCCGGAATATTTTCCACCCCTGTATATCGCAACGGTCAGTTCCGCGGAGCAGACCGGGCACTTGGCCGACGCGCTCAAGCGCTACCACCATTACGACAGCCGCTTGGGCATCGTCAAGAAAAAGGTCATGTCGGCCATGATCTACCCGCTGGTGATCATTTCGACGGGGGCGGGCATCATCCTGTTCCTTCTGTTCTGGGTGATTCCGAAATTCAGCCAGATCTATGCGTCGATGAAGAATATTCCGTTCAGCGCGGAAGTCATGCTGTGGTGGGGAGAACTGGTCCAGGCGCACGGCATGGTGATGTTCATCGGCATTGTCGGAACGATCGCGGGTATTGTTTTCTTCCTGCGGACCGAAGCGGTGCGCGAGAAGATCAAGGAAGTTTTCTGGCGCCTGCCGCGCCTGGGTGAATACCAGCGCATTTTTGCCCTCACGCGCTTCTACCGCACCACCAGCCTGCTGCTGGCCGGCGGCGTTTCGGTCGTGGGCGCGATGGAAATGGCCGAGCAACTGCTCGCGCCCAAGATGCGAGTCCAGATGGCGAAGGCACTGACCGATATCAGGTCCGGCCAGTCCGTGTCGGCCACCTTGCCGCGCTACGGCATGACCACCTCGGTCTCCGAGCGCCTGCTGCGGGTGGGCGAGGAAGGAGGCGACTTGTCCGCCATGTTCGAGCGCTCCGCCCAGTTCTGCGACGAGGAGGTGGACCGCGCCATCGACCTCGTCACCAAGTTGGTCGAACCCATCCTGATGCTCGTCGTGGGCGCGCTGGTGGGTGTGATCGTCTTTCTTTTGTACATGCCGATTTTCCAATTGGCCGGGAATGTCTGACCATGGACACCACAAAGATGCCGCTGAACCTGGATTTGATCCAGAGAATGCGCGAAGGCAAATCGGAAGAGCAGAGCCTGTCGCAACGCCTGCAAGCCAACCTGCACCTGGACGACGAGAAATACGTCGATTCGGTCGCGCAATTCCTAGGCTTGCCGGTGATCGAGCGCGAGCGCATGGACATGGGCAAGCCGCGCTATGACCTCGTGTCTTACGCGGAAGCGATCGCGCGCCAATGCGTGCTGCTGGAATTCACGGATGGTGATCGCGTACTCGTGTATGGCGAGCCCTTTGACGTGGTCACGCGCAACTGGGTCACGCAACGGCTGCAAATTGAATACCGCAGCGCGGTCGCACATTACGAGACCGTCAAATCCTATTTGCAGCAGTTCGAATCGTCCCATCGAACGATGGAGCAGATTTCAGGCTCCGGGAACATCGAAGCCGGCGAAGTCAATGCCATCGAGATCTCGCTGGCCAGCATCGCCCACGATACGAATCCGGTGATCAAGTTCATCAATTCGACGCTTTACGACGCGCTCAAGTCCAAGGCGTCGGACATTCACATGGAGAGCACCCCCAACGGGATGGAGGTGAAGTATCGGATCGACGGCGTGCTGCTGCACGTCGGCGGCGCCAATGGGACGGATACCGCAGAGCAGGCCATCTCGCGCATCAAGGTGCTGGCCGATCTCGACATTTCCGAGCGGCGAATTCCGCAGGACGGTCGTTTCAAGGTCCTGATGAACCAGCGGGACATCGATTTCCGCATTTCGATCATGCCGTCCATCCACGGCGAGGACGCCGTGCTGCGCGTGCTCGACAAGCAGGCCGGCGGCACCATGACGCAATTGCGCCTGGACGGCCTCGGCCACGAGCCGGACAACGTGGAAGCCATCCGCAAACTGGCCAATGAACCGTACGGCCTGCTGCTGGTGACGGGCCCCACCGGCTCCGGCAAATCGACCACGCTCTACGCCATCCTCTCGGAAATCAATACGGGCGAAGAAAAGATCATCACCATTGAAGACCCTGTCGAATTCCAGCTCGGCGGCGTCCTGCAGATTCCGGTCAACGACAAGAAGGGCCTGACCTTCGCCCGCGGCCTGCGCTCCATCCTGCGGCACGACCCCGACAAGATCCTGGTCGGCGAAATCCGCGACGGCGAGACCGCCGGCATCGCGGTGCAGGCCGCACAAACAGGCCACCTCGTGCTCACCAGCGTGCATGCCAACGACTGCTTCTCCGTGCTGGATCGCTTCCTGCACATGGGCGTGGAACCGCACAGCTTCGTGGATGCGCTGATCGGCGTGGTGGCGCAGCGCCTGATCCGCAAGATCTGCCCGCATTGCATCACCGACGACGACGTGGATGCAGAGTTGCTGCGCCTTTCCGGCCTGACGCCGGAGGACGTGGCGGACTGGACATTCCGCAAGGGCGCGGGCTGCCAGGTGTGCCGCAACACGGGCTTCCTCGGCCGGCGCGCCATTGCCGAAGTGCTGCGCCTCAACGACGACCTGAAGCAGGCACTGATCCGCCGCGCCCCGCCCAGCGAAATGAAGGCGCTGGCCCGCAGCAGCGGCTACATGTCGATGCGGCGCATGGCGTTGCGGCAGGTCGCACGCGGCGAAACCACCCTGCAGGAGGTCAATCGTGCCACCTTTGTGGATTGACCACTCACTCTGGATCCTGAACGGCCATCTGCGCCTGCTGAGCACGGTGCGCTGGTCGAAGGCGCCCGGGCAGGAGCAATTCATCGAGATCGACAACACCGTGGACGACATCGTCCTGAGGCTGCAGGAAGTCCTGCTGCAAGCACCCCATGGCCCCTTGCGAATGGACGGCCTCGAGGTCCACGTCGGCTCCCCGTGGATCAAGTACGACATCGTTCCCTGGCAGGAAGGCCTGCGCAAGCCTGGGGACTGGGCGGATTACGCCAGGATCATCATGGGCCAGCATTTCGACACGGACGCCATGGGCTGGCACGTCACCGTGTCGGAAGGCGACTATGGCGAATCCCGCGTGGCCGCCTCCATCGACGAGGTCCTGTACCAGGCCATCCTCTCCTTCGCCAAGTCGCAGCGCCTTCAGATACGAGCCTTCGACACCGCGCTGTTCGCCACGGCCAACATGTTCGCGGACAAGCTGGTCGCACCCGAATTCGCATTGGTGGTGCTCGAGCAGAAGCACACCAGCTATGCCTTCCATCGCGACGGCGTGTGGCAAGGCGTGGGCTCCTTCCCCATGCGCAGCGAGCAGCCTGACGGCAGCCAACTCGCGGCGCTGCTGCGCGATGCGGCGATGTTGAGCAGCAATCCCCTGCCAAAACAGGTCTATCTGAGCAGCTACAGCCGGATGCCGAGGGAATTGCAAAGCATGGCGGGGTTCACGCCGAGCTGGCTGGGCTTGAGCTTTCCGCAGGAAATCACGGCCAGGTAGTTTCAGCCATGAAATTCAAGCCAATTCACCTGGATTTTTGCAAGAAGGCGAGGCCCTTCCCTTGGCTCGGCGCGGCCTTGCTGGTGATCGGCGGGCTGGCATTGGTCTGGCAGGCCCATCGCGAAGAAAACATCAGCTACCGCAAGGACCAGGTCGACATGCGCGCCGACAGGCTGGCGGAGCGCGCCAGGGATCTGGACCCCGAGGGCCAGGCCCCCGCCGAGCCCGGCACCGAAGAGGTCGTGGCCGCGATCGTGGCCAAGCAGCAGGAGGCGCCGACGGTGGGCCTGCGCCTGCTGGAAAAGACGTGGTCGCGGGAAATCGCCTATTTGCGGGTCGACGTGGAAACGCTGGAGCGAAGCGTCAAGATCGAATTCGAGGCCAAGCAGCGCGAAAACATCCTCGCCCTGGTCGACACCATTTCAAAACAGCCCGAGGTCGACCGAGTCACGCTGGTCCGGCAGACCGCCAAGGTCACCGACCCCTTCCTCCCAAGCCAAGCGCAAGTCGAATTCTGGTGGAAGGAAACCCCGCCATGAAAAAGATGCCGGAAAGCGGACGCCTGTTGTGGCAGATGGCAAAACTGCCGGCATTGACCGGGCTTTACGGCATTGTGGGCATCGTGATGGTGGTGCTGGCGCTGGTGTCATTCTTCGACAAGCAACGCCCGGTCGAGCGTGATCTCGATGCGCGCGAAATCGAACTGGCGCAGAAGGAACTGGACCTGGCAAGGCGCGCCAAGGAATTGGCCGAACCGCCGGATGCCAATGCGCCACTGCCCCGCAGCGTGGTGCGTACGGAAGAAACCTACACCACCTTCCTGCGCGCCGGCGTGCGCCTTGCCGCGCAAAACCATTTGAAGGGCACGCAGATCGAATACCGCACCCTGTCCGAAGCGGGCGGACGGCTGGTCCGCTATGGCGTGCAATTCCCGGTCGTCGGCACCTATCCGGACCTGCGCAATTTCGTGATTCAGATCAGCCAGATTCCCGGCGTCCGGATCGAGCACATGGAATTCACCCGCACGCAGATCGGCGATACCGAGGTCTCCGCGCAGATCCAGCTGAGCTATCTGACCCAGGTCAAGAAGCCATGAAAGTGTCGCGGCCCATCCTGATCCTCGCCATCCTGGCGATCCTCTCCGCCTTGTATTTGGCCTGGCGCGACCGCACCGAAGACAACACGGTCCAGGTCGCCATTCGCCGGCCCGTGACGCCCGCTCCCGCTCAACGAGGGGGCCCGGCCGGGGAAGACCAAGGCGCTACGCCGGCACAGCCGGTGGAAATCAATCTCTTCGGCCCGCAAACCTGGGCGCCACCGCCTCCCCCGCCGCCTCCACCACCCACACCCGAACAAATTGCAGAAGAAATCCGGAGAAATCCGCCAAGACCTCCGCCATTGCCATTCCAGGTCGTCTCGATCTGGCGCCAATCAGGCACCACCTACATCGGAATTACCGCCAATGGCCAGGACGTGATCGTTTGCCAGAAATGCACGCTGCCCGGCAGCATCCGGCGCGGCGATACGCTGCTTCACAACTACCGGCTCGACCAGATCAGCGACAGAAGCCTGGTGTTTACCTTCCTGCCTCTAAAGATAAAACAAGAACTGCCAATAGGGGACATGCCGTGAACAGATTGCTGACCTCGATCGTGACGTCGATCATGCTGACCGCCTGTGCCAATTACGGCATGAAATCGGCCAGCGACCAGGCGCTTGCACAGCCCAGCCCGCAGCAGGCGTTGATCGAAATGCGCGACAGGTTGGCGGCCAATCCGCTGGATATCGACACCCGGACCGCCTACAACGTCATGCTCAACAACTACACCAACAGGTTGTTGAACGAGGGTGCGGCCGCCCTGCAATCGGGCGATACCGACCTGGCGGCGGCGCGCTACGAGCAGGTGCTTTCCTGGGATGCGCAGAACGCCCGCGCGCAGGAAGGCCTGCGCCTCGCGGGCATGGGACGGCGCCACGAGATGATGCTGCGCTACGCCACCAGCATCCAGGACAGCCGTCCAGAGCAGGCCCTCACGATCCTGCGCGACCTGCTCAATGAAAATCCGCGCAATATCCTGGCCATCCAATTGCGCACCACGATCGAGGGGCGGTTGACCCGAGACGTCAACCTGCGTCCGTCCATCGGCGAAGAAATGAAAAAGACGGTCGCCATGCAATTCCGCGACATGCCGATCGTCAACATGATCGATTTCATTTCCCGCATCACCGGCGTGAATTTCATCTTCGACCGCGATGTGCAAAAAGCGGCCACCACCACCATATTTGCGCGCAGCACCACCGCCGAGGACGCATTGAATCTGGTCCTGCTCACCAATCAATTGGACAAGAAGGTATTGAACGACAACACCATCCTGATTTATCCAAAGCGCCCGGACAAGGACCGCGACTACAAGGACCTGGTCATGCGCACCTTCTATCTCAACAACGCCGACCCGAAACAGGTCGTCGCGATGATCAAGCAGATGACCAAAACCAAGGACGTCTACATCGACGAGCGCCTGGGCATGCTGGTCCTGCGCGACACGCCGGAAGTCGTCGCGGTGGTCGAACGACTCATCACCGCGCAGGACCTGCCCCAGTCCGAAGTCCAGTTCGACGCGATGGTGCTGGAGGTCAACGGCTCCGACATCCTGAACATGGGTGTCCGCTACCCTGACACCGTCGGCTTCACGGTGGGCGGCATCACCGAAAACGGAATCTTCACACCCGGCCAGATCACCCTGCGCGACCTGAACAACATCAACAAGGGCAACGTGCTGGTCAATCTCGGCGATCCGACCATCTCGGTGAACCTGGCGCACAGCACCACCTTCGGCAACATCCTGTCGAACCCCAACATCCGCGTGAAGAACCGGGAAAAGGCCAAGATCCTGATCGGTGACCGCTTGCCGGTGGTCACCACGACCAATTCCAACGGCGTCGTCAGCGAAACGATCAACTACCAGGACGTCGGCCTGACGCTGAACGTGGAACCCTCCATCGGCCAGGATGGCAGCGTGGGGGTGAAGATCCAGCTGGAAGTCTCCAACGTCACCAGCACGATCCGCACGCAAACCGGCCTGCTCGCCTACCAGATCGGCACCCGCCGCGCGGAAACCAACATGAACGTGAACGACGGGCAGACGCAGGTGCTGGCCGGTCTCCTGTCGCGCACCACGCAACGCAGCAGCCAGGCCATTCCGGGTATCGGCGACCTGCCGGTGCTGGACCGGATCTTCGGCAACAGGGGCGACACCGCCAACAAGACCGAACTGGTGCTGCTGCTCACGCCGCACATCGTGCGCAACACGCCGATCCCCGGCTCGGACATCACCAATTTCGCGAGCGGCACCGAAGGCAGCATCTCGATGACGCCGACGATGCTGCGCACCCAGGGCGGGCTTTCCGTCACCGCTTCGCCCGGCGGCGCGCCCGGCCAGCCACCGCCTCCGGGGCCGCCGCCCCAGGCGCAACCACCCGGTCCGCCGCCACAGGGCGGCGGCTTCGGCAGAAGGTGACCCGCTTGCCTGCGGCACATCGCGGAATTCGTGACGAGGGCACCATGCGCAAGGCTTCGGGCTTCACGCTCATCGAACTGATCGTCACGCTGACCATCCTCGCGGTGCTGTCGACGGTGGCGCTGCCGCTCTCGCAGATCGCGACGACCCGCAGCCGCGAGCAGGACCTGCGTCGCGCCTTGTGGCAGATCCGCGGCGGCATCGATGCCTACAAGAAGGCCTACGACGACGGCAAGCTGCCGAAGACGCTGGATTCCTCCGGTTATCCGCCCAAGCTCGGCGTACTGATCGAAGGCGTGCGCGACGCCACGGATTCCACCGGACGCCGGATTTACTTCTTGCGCCGCATTCCCCGGGATCCATTCTGCGATTGCCCCAGTCGCAGCAACGAGCAAACCTGGGGGTTGCGCAGCTACTCCAGCCCTCCGGACGCTCCGCAGGAAGGGCGCGATGTGTTCGACGTGTATTCGATGTCCAAGGGACTCGCGGTAGACGGGACCTCCTATGCAGACTGGTAAGCGTCCACGGGCGGGATGGCGGCAACGCGCCTTCACGCTGATCGAACTGCTGGTGGTGCTGGCCATCATGGCGACCCTGCTGACGCTGGTCGTGCCACGCTATTTCCAGCACACCGATCGCGCCGCGGAAACCGTGCTCAAGCACAACCTCATCGCCATGCGCGACTCCATCGACAAGTTCCGCGCCGACAACAACCGCTACCCCGCCAACCTGGAAGAGCTCGTGACCAAGCGCTACCTGCGGGAGATTCCGATGGACCCGGTGGCCGGCACCAACAACGCCTGGGTCATCACCAGCCCGCCGGATGGCACGCCGGGTGTGTACGACGTGAAAAGCTCGGCCAAGGACAAGGACCATGACGGCAAGCTGTTCACGGAGTATTAGGGAGGGCCGCAGCAGGTCCACCTTGCGGCGCACGTTCTCTCGCATGCACGAGCGGGGGCAGGTCCCGCGGCTGCGCAAGGCGCAGCGCGGCTTCACCCTCATCTGGGCCTTGATGACAGTCTTCATCCTGGGCATCTACCTGGGCGAGGTCGGCACGCTGTGGGGTACGGAAATCGCCCGGGACAAGGAGGAAGTCCTGCTGCACCAGGGCGACGAAATCCGCGAGGCGATCCGCCGATACATGGAAGCAGGCGGCGCCGCCGGCGGCATGCAATACCCGCGCAAGCTCGACGACCTGGTCAAGGACCCGCGCGTCCCCTTCGAGCGACGCTTCCTGCGAAAGGCCTACAAGGACCCGATGACCGGCAAGGACTGGTCCTATATCGGCGCGCCGGGCGGCGGCATCATGGGCGTCTACAGCAGCGCCAGCGGCACGCCCTTCAAGCAGGAGGACTTCCCGAAGGTGTACAGCTCCTTCACCAGGCAGACTTCCTATGAAGGATGGAAGTTCGCGCACTACCCTGGCAGTGCGGGGCTGCGACGCTGAATCACCCCGAATCGCCTGCGGCAAGGGTGCGAACCCGCCGGGCCGGCAAAGCCATCCCAGGCATTGACGCCGGTGGGCGTCAACCGCCGTCTATTGCAGCGTTTCCTTGAGCACTGCAGGGATGGGCAACTGCAGCACGGGAATGCCCTCCTCCGCCAGTGCCTCGGCCTGCTCGCGCGTGGCCTGGCCGCGAATGCCCCGGTCGGCGGCTTCGCCGTAATGGATCCTGCGAGCCTCGTCGGCAAAGCGTTCGCCCACGTCCTCCGTCCTTGCCATCAACTCACGCGCGGCCTTCATCCAGCGCGCCGATGCTTCTGTCGCCACCGGCTGCTCGCTCGGCTGAGATGGCGCGGGCGCGCCCAGGTTGAGGCGCGGCGCGCTCAGCAACTTGGTGATGCGGGTGTCGCTGCAAACCGGGCACTCCACCAACCCGCCGGCCAGTTGCGTCTCGAACGCTTCGTTCGACGCGAACCAGCCTTCAAAGCCGTGCCCCAAGGCGCATTGGAGGTTGAGGACCTTCATGCCACCGATTATCAGGCTCCGCCCGATCCGTCCAGGGGCTGCCAGTCGAGTGACCACGCGCCGGACTGCACGTTCTGCAGCCACAGCGTGCAGGTCAGCGTCTTGGCATCGGTCACGGTGCCGTCGCGGCACCAGCCCATCAGCTCCTCGGGCGTTGCGGTGATCACGTCGAGGAACTCGCCGTGGTCGAGCTGGCGCGCGCCCAATTCGAGCCCGCGCGCAAAGTACACATGGATGATCTCCGTCGAATAGGCCACGGCCAGGTGCATCGCCCCGGCATGCGCCCACTCACGTGCGCGGTAGCCCGTCTCTTCCAGCAGCTCGCGCTGGCCGCACAGGAACGGGTCCTCGCCCGCGTCCAGCTTGCCGGCAGGAAACTCCGTCATCACATGGCCGATCGGGTAGCGGAATTGCCGCTCCAGCACCACGCGCCCATCATCGAGCAAGGGCACCACCACCACGGCGCCCGGATGCACCACGTACTCGCGCGTGGCGCTGTGGCCATCGGGCAGACGCACGGTGTCGCGGCGCGCGACCAGGAAATTGCCCTCGAATAGCAACTCGCTGTCCGTGGCCTCTTCTCTCAGATGTGAATCAGGCATGGCCGCCTTTGCGGTGTTTGAGCAGGTAGCGCCAGGTGAAGCCGGGGAACGCCAGCACCAGGAACATCGCGCCCGTCACGGCGTAGAACTCCCAGCCCTGCGGGGCGATCTGGCCGACACGTCGTTCGAAGAGCAGGCCGACGCCACCCGCCACGAAATACATGACGACGAGTTCCGCCAGGCGAACGGCCAGCGACTTCGCGCCCGACAGCGGGATCACCGTCAGCAGACGCTCATTGACAAAAGGAAGGTTGGCCGCGACCAGCGCCACCAGCAGGACCACCCAGACCGACGCTGCCTGCGACACAGGGTCAGGTGGCCAGCGTGGCCACGATCGCCTTTGCGCAGAGCGTCATGAGGCCGCCCGGCAGGATGCCGAGGATCAGGATCAAGGCGCCATTGATCGACAGCACCGTGCGCACATCGAAAGGCGCCGACACCGTCGTCGCCGTCACCGGCGCATCGAAGTACATGACCTTGACCACGCGCAGGTAGTAGAAGGAGCCGACCAGCGACATCATCACCGCGAACACCGCGAGTCCGATGTAGATCGGCTGGCCCGATGCAATCAGCGCCTGCAGCACCGCGAACTTGGCATCGAAGCCGACCAGCGGCGGCAGGCCCGCCAGCGAGAACATCGCGATCGCCATCACGCCGGCATAGAGCGGGCTACGCTGGTTGAGGCCGGCCAGGTCGACGATCTCCTCGCTCTCGAAACCCTCGCGCGCCAGCAGCAGGATGATGCCGAAGCTCGCCAGCGTCGTCAGCACATAGCTGATGACGTAGAACATCGAAGCGCTGTAGGCGTACTGGGCGTTGTAGGTGTTGTCGTTGACCACGCCGGCCACCAGGCCAAGCAGCAGGAAGCCCATCTGCGCGATGGTCGAGAAGGCCAGCATGCGCTTCAGGTTGCTCTGAGCGATGGCCGCCAGGTTGCCGACCAGCAGCGAAGCCACGGCCAGCACGGCCAGCATCTGCTGCCAGTCGATCGCCAGCGGCAACAGGCCTTCCACCAGCAGGCGGATGATGATCGCAAAGGCGGCCAGTTCCGGTGCGGCGCCGATCAGCAGCGTCACCGCCGTCGGAGCGCCCTGATACACGTCAGGGACCCACATGTGGAAGGGCGCGGCACCGACCTTGAAGGCCAGGCCCGAGACGATGAACACCAGGCCGAAGACCAGCACCTGGTGGTCCACCTTGCGGCTCGCGATGGCCTTGTAGACCTCGTTGATGTCCAGCGAACCCGTCGCGCCGTACAGCATCGACATGCCGTACAGCAGGAAGCCGCTGGCCATCGCGCCGAGCACGAAGTACTTCATCGCCGCTTCGCTCGCCACCGCATTGTCGCGGCGCAGCGCCACCAGGGCGTAGCTCGACAGCGTCAGCAACTCGAGGCCCAGGTAGATCATCAGGAAGTTGGCGCCCGACATCATCACGAAGATGCCGAGCAGCGCGAACATGCTGATGGTGAACATCTCGCCGCCGCGCAACATGCCGCGATCGGCCGCGTACGGGCGACCGTAGACCAGCGTCACCATCAGCGCGATGGTCGCGAAGCACTTGAGCCAGTTGCCCATCGGGTCGCTCACGACCAGGCCGCCAAAGGCGTAGGCCGTCGTTCCACCGGCCGCATTGAGGCCCGTAAGCAAGGCCACGACGGCCAGCGTCAGCGAGGTCAGCAGATAGGTGCGCGTGCGGCGCGGGCTCTTGTCGCCGATGTCGACCAGGCAAATGATGCAGGCCATGACCAGCAACACGACCTCGGGGTAGACGGGAGCCAGCCAGCTGAGTTTGTCAATCATCTCGTTCTCTTCTTCAGCGGGTTCAAGGCAGCTTGGACACGGCGACGTGCTTCAGCAATCCGTCCACCGAAACGTTCATCACGTCGGTAAAGGGCTTCGGATGAATACCCATCCACAGCACGGCGATCGCCAGCAGCGACAGCATCAGGAACTCGCGGCCGTTGATGTCCGACAGTTCCTTGACGTGGTCATTGCCGGGGTCGCCCAGGTAAACGCGCTTGTACATCCACAGCGTGTAGGCCGCCCCGAAGATCAGCGCCGTGGCCGCCGCGAAGCCGAGCCAGAAGTTGGCCTTGACCGCGCCCAGGATCACCATCCACTCGCCCACGAACCCGGCGGTGGCCGGCAGGCCGCAATTGGCCATCGCGAACAGCAGTGCAAAGGCGGCGAACTTGGGCATGGTGTTGACCACGCCGCCGTAGTCCGCGATCTGCCGCGAATGCACGCGGTCATACAGCACGCCGATGCAAAGGAACATCGCGGCCGACACGAAGCCGTGCGAGATCATCTGCACGATGCCGCCCGACACGCCCAGGTCGCTGAAGATGAAGAAGCCGAGCGTCACGAAGCCCATGTGGGCGACCGACGAATAAGCCACCAGCTTCTTCATGTCCTGCTGCACCAGCGCGACCAGGCCCACATAGATCACGGCGACGACCGACAGCGCGATGATGAACCAGGCCCACTCGTGCGAGGCGTCCGGCGCGATCGGCATCGAGAAGCGCAGGAAGCCGTAGGCGCCGAGCTTCAACATGATGGCGGCCAGCACAGCGGAGCCACCGGTCGGCGCTTCCACGTGCACATCGGGCAACCACGTGTGGACTGGCCACATCGGGACCTTGACCGCGAAGGCCGCAAAGAAGGCGAAGAACAGCAGCGTCTGCGCCGTGCTGCCCAGCTTGAGGTCGTGCCAGCTCAGGATGTCAAAGCTGCCGCCCGAGGTGTTATAGAGGTACACCAGCGCGACCAGCGTCAACAACGAGCCGAGCAGCGTATAGAGGAAGAACTTGAAGGCCGCGTAGATCTTGTTCGGGCCGCCCCAGATGCCGATGATCAGGTACATCGGGATCAGCGTGGCCTCGAAGAACACGTAGAACAGGATGCCATCCAGCGCGCTGAACACGCCGATCATGAAGCCCGAGAGAATCAGGAACGCGGCCATGTACTGGTTCACGCGCTCGGTGATCACTTCCCAGGCCGAGATCACGACCACCACGGTGATGAAGGCCGTCAGCAGCACCAGCCACAGCGAGATGCCGTCGACGCCGACGTGATAGTTGATGTGGAAGCGGTCGATCCACGGCGCCTTCTCCACGAACTGCATCTTGGCAGTCGTGATGTCGAAGCGCGTGTACAGCGGAATCGTGACCAGGAAGCTCGCGATGGAGCCGACGAGTGCGACCCAGCGCACCATGCGCACGTGCTCCTCGCGACCGAACGCCAGCAGCACGGTGCCGATGACGATCGGCATCCAGATGGCAAGGCTCAACAAACCCATTTTTCTTTTTCTCCAGTGCTGCCGGTCAAGGCTTGACCCAGATGAAGTACGTCATCAGGACGAAGACGCCAAGCAGCATCGCGAATGCGTAGTGGTAGATGTAGCCGGTCTGCAACCAGCGCACCGCGGCGGAAATACGGCCGACCAGCTTCCAGGAGCCATTCACGATGGCGCCGTCGATGATGGCCTGGTCGCCGCCCTTCCACAGGCCCACGCCCAGCGCGCGAGTGGCGCGTGCGATGACGTTCTCGTTGAACCAGTCCATGTAGTACTTGTTGTCGAGCAGGTTGTAGATCGGGCTGAACATGCGCTTGATCGCGGCCGGCAGCGCCGGGTTGATCATGTACATGTAGAACGCAGACGCCACGCCCGCGAACGCCAGCCAGAACGGCAACGAGGTCAGGCCGTGGATCGCCATGGCGACCGGGCCGTGGAAGGCTTCTTCCATTTCCTTCATGGCATGGTGCTTCGCAGCGTCCACGAAGATTGCGTCCTTGAAGAACTCGCCATAGAGCATCGGCTGGATCGTCATGAAGCCGATCACGACCGACGGGATCGCCAGCAGCACCAGCGGCAGCCAGACCACCCACGGGGATTCGTGCGGCTTGGCATCGTGCCCGTGGTGATCGTCGTGGCCATGATGGTCGTCATGGTGGTGCGCGTTCGGGTTCTGGTCGTAGCGCTCCTTCCCGTGGAACACGAGGAAGTACATGCGGAACGAATAGAAGGCCGTCACGAACACGCCCGCCATCACCGCGAAGTAGGCAAAGCCCGACCCCCACAGGTGGCTCTCATGCACCGCCTCGATGATGCTGTCCTTCGAATAGAAGCCCGCGAAGAACGGCGTGCCGATCAGCGCCAGCGAACCCAGCAACGAAGTGATCCAGGTGATCGGCATGTACTTGCGCACGCCGCCCATCCAGCGGATGTCCTGGTTGTGGTGCATGCCGATGATGACCGAGCCGGCACCGAGGAACAGCAGCGCCTTGAAGAATGCGTGCGTCATCAGGTGGAACACCGCGACCGAGTAGGCCGAGGCACCGAGCGCCACCGTCATGTAGCCGAGTTGGGAGAGCGTCGAGTACGCGACCACGCGCTTGATGTCGTTCTGGATGATGCCCAGGAAGCCCATGAACAGCGCCGTGATCGCACCGATCACGAGTACGAAGCTCAGCGCCGTGTCGCTCAGCTCGAACAGCGGCGACATGCGCGCCACCATGAAGATGCCGGCCGTCACCATCGTGGCGGCGTGGATCAGCGCGGAGATGGGCGTCGGGCCTTCCATCGAGTCGGGCAGCCACACATGCAGCGGGAACTGCGCGCTCTTGCCCATCGCGCCGATGAACAGGCAGATGCAGATGACCGTGATCAGCATCCATTCGGTGCCGGGGAAGGTCAGCTTGGCCAGGCTGTCCGCCTTGGCAAAAGCTTCCGCATAGCTCAGCGTGCCGGCATAGGCCGCGATGAGGCCGATGCCGAGGATGAAGCCGAAGTCACCCACGCGGTTGACCAGGAAGGCCTTCATGTTCGCGAAGATCGCGGTCGGGCGGTTGTACCAGAAGCCGATCAGCAGGTACGACACCAGGCCCACCGCTTCCCAGCCGAAGAACAGCTGCAGCATGTTGTTGCTCATGACGAGCATCAACATCGAGAAGGTGAACAGCGAGATGTATGCGAAGAAGCGGTTGTAGCCGTCGTCTTCCTGCATGTAGCCGATGGTGTAGATGTGCACCATCAGCGACACGAAGGTGACGACGCACATCATCATGGCGGTGAGGCCGTCGACCAGGAAGCCGACTTCCATCTTCAGGCCGCCGACGACCATCCATTCATAGATGGTTTCGTTGAAGCGGGCGCCGTCGGTCACGACGCTCTTGAGCGTCATGGCCGAGATGACGAAGGCCACGAACACGCCGAGGATGGTCAGCGAATGGGTCACCGTGCGGCCGAGGCGGTCACCGGCGAACTTGGTCCCGAACACGCCCGAGACGACGGCGCCCAGCAACGGCGCCAATGGCACGACGAGCAGGGTGGATGCAGATAGCGTTGCGCTCATGGTGATCTCTTGTTATCCCTTGAGTGCGTTCAATTCGTCGACGTTGATGTTCGACTTGTTGCGGAACAGCAGCACCAGCAGCGCCAGCCCGATGGCCGACTCGGCCGCGGCCACCGTCAGGATGAAGAACACGAACACCTGGCCGTGCATGTCGCCCAGGTAGTGCGAGAACGCGACGAAATTCATGTTGACCGCGAGCAGCATCAGTTCGATGCACATCAGCAGCACGATCAGGTTCTTGCGGTTCAGGAAGATGCCGACGACCGACATCGCGAACAGCATGGCGCCAAGCGACAGGTAATGAGGGAGCGACAAGGTCATGCTTTTTTCTCCGCTGCGGCCGTGGGTGCCGTTTCAGCCGGCGGTGCCGGGGCTGGTGCAGGTTGCGTGGCGGCCAGCTTGACCACCGCCATGCGATCGCGCGCCTTGACCTTGACCTGGTCGTCGACGTGAACGAACTTGGTGTCCTTGCGTGCCCGCAGCGTCAGTGCGATGGCCGCGATCATCGCCACCACGAGGATGACGGCCGCGATCTGCACGGGATAGAGGTATTCGGTGTAGAGCAGGATGCCCAGCGCCTTGGTGTTGGACACCTGGCTGGCCGCCGTCTGCGCCACGGCCGGCATCTGGCGGAAGAAGCCGCCCATGAGCACGTAGGCCATTTCGAGCGCGATGACCACGCCAACCGCTGCGGCCAGCGGGAAGTGCTTCCAGAAGCCCTGTCGCAAGCTGTCGACGTTGAGGTCGAGCATCATCACGACGAAGAGGAACAGCACCATCACGGCGCCGAGGTACACGAGCACCAGCACGACGGCCAGGAACTCGGCCTGCAACAGCAGCCACACCGCCGACGCCTGCGAGAACGCAAGCATCAGGTACAGCACCGCATGCACGGGATTGCGCGCGGTGATCACCCGGAAGGCTGCGAACAGCAGCACGACCGAGAACAGATAGAAGAAGCCAGTCTTGACGTCCATGGAATTTTTCTTTGGGGCGTCTGCCGTTTAGCGGTACTTCGCGTCCGCGGCCTTGTTGGCCGCGATCTCGTTTTCGTAGCGGTCACCCACGGCCAGCAGCATTTCCTTCGTGAAATACAGGTCGCCGCGCTTTTCGCCGTGGTATTCGAGGATGTGCGTCTCGACGATCGAATCGACCGGGCAGCTTTCTTCGCAGAAGCCGCAGAAGATGCACTTGGTCAGGTCGATGTCGTAGCGCGAGGTGCGGCGCGAACCATCGTCACGGACTTCCGATTCGATGGTGATCGCCACCGCCGGGCAGACGGCTTCGCAGAGCTTGCAGGCAATGCAGCGCTCTTCGCCGTTTTCATAGCGGCGCAACGCATGCAGGCCGCGGAAGCGCGGGGAAAGCGGTGTCTTTTCCTCGGGGAACTGGACCGTGATCTTGCGCTTGAACGCGTATTTTCCGGTGAGCATCATGCCCTTGAACAACTCCGCGAGCATGAAGCTCTTGAAGAAGTCCTTGACCGAAAAGGAGGAGGCAGCAACGGCTGTCATTTTTTCTCTCCGCTTATTTCCAGATGTTCCAGGGCGTCTGCATCCAGCCCCCGACCACCAGCAGCCACACCAGGGTGACCGGAATGAAGATCTTCCAACCCAGACGCATGATCTGGTCATAACGGAAGCGCGGGAAGGTGCCGCGAATCCAGATGAACAGCGAGACCACGAAGAAGGTCTTCGCGCCCAGCCAGATCCAGCCCGGAATCCAGTCGAGGAAGCCGACCGGCGAGAGCCAGCCGCCCAGGAACATCAGCGCGGCCAGGATCGACACCAGCCACATGCTGGCGTACTCGGCCAGGAAGAAGATCGCGAAGCCCATGCCCGAGTACTCGACCATGTGGCCGGCCACGATTTCGGCCTCGCCTTCCACCACGTCGAAGGGGTGGCGGTTGGTCTCGGCCACGCCGGAGATCACGTAGACGATGAAGATCGGCAGCAGTGGTAGCCAGTTCCAGGACAGGAAGCCCAGGCCCATGTTGGCGAAGGTGCCCTTGCCCTGCACCGCGACGACGTCGCCGAGGTTCAGGCTGCCAGTGACCATGATGACCACGACCAGGCAGAAGCCCATCGCGATTTCATAGCTCACCATCTGTGCCGAAGCACGCAGCGCGCCGAGGAAGGCGTACTTCGAGTTCGAGGCCCAGCCCGCGATGATCACGCCATACACCTCGATGGAGGTGATCGCCATGATCAGCAGCAGGCCGGCGTTGACGTTGGCCAGCACGGCTTCCGGGCCGAATGGGATCGCCACCCAGGCGGCGAGCGCCGGCATGATGGCCATGATCGGGCCGAGACGGAACAGGCCCTGGCTCGCGGCCGAGGGGTTGATCAGTTCCTTGGTCAGCAGCTTGAGCGCGTCGGCGATCGGCTGCAACAAACCGAAGGGGCCCACGCGGTTGGGGCCGAGACGCACCTGGATGAAGCCCAGGAACTTGCGCTCCCACAGCGTCAGGTAGGCCACGGCGCCCAGCAGCGGCAGCAGCACGCAGACGATCTTGATCAACGACCAGATCACGGGCCAGCCACCGCCGACCCACCAACCAGCAGAACTCAGTCCGCGGCCAAATCCGTAGATGGCGTCGATCATGCGGGAACTCCGTCGAGCGTCGGAACAGTGCCGCGCACAGCCTGGCCGCGGGCATCTGCTGTCAGCTGAAGCGAAGTCGCGCGTCGCACCAGGCCGTCGAGTTGATAAATGGCCGCCACCGCAGGCACCACGGAGGCGCCTTGCGCCACGGCAGGGAAATTGCCAACTGCGGGCGCCGCATTGCTCAGGCGGTCCGCCGGGACATGCGTCGCAGCCGCACCCTGGACGGATGCCAGCACTTCTTGCGACGACTCGAAGTCGAAGCCTTGCAGGCCCAGCATGTTGCCCAGCACGCGCAGCACCTTCCAGCCCGGACGTGCGCCGCCTTGCGGCTTGACGACGGCGTGGAAGCTCTGCACGCGGCCTTCCGCATTCACGAAAGTGCCCGGCGTTTCAGTGAAGGGCGCGATCGGCAGCAGCACGTCGCTGAACGCGAGGTTGGCCTTGAACGGGCTCAAGGTCACGACCATCTGCGCATGCTCGAGGCCGGCCGGCGCATCGGCGCCGATGGCCGAGTCGAACTCGGGCTCGTTGTTCAGCAGGATCACGGCCTTGAGGCCGCCCGTCAGCATCTGGGCCGCGTTGAGGCCACCGCTCTTCGGCGTGGTGCCGACCCATTGCGCGCCGACCGTGTTGGCGGCTTCGGTGAGGTAGCCGACGCTCGCGCCAGTCTGCTCACCGATCCACTGCGCGATCGCCAGCAGTTGCGAAGCCTGCGGATGGTGGGCGGCAGCATTGCCGAGCAGGATGGCCTTGCGTTCGCCGCCGAGCAGCGACTTGGCAAGTGCCTTGGCCGCATCGTTCGCATCGCCTGCGGCCGGCGTGGCAACGCCCTTCTCCGCACCGATGGCCGACGCCAGGTTGTTCAGCGCCAAAAGCCATTCGCCCGAAGAAGCCGTCTGCGCACTGGCGAGCGACATCGCCCAGCCATCGCGCGAAGCGAGTTCCTTGCTCGAATTGATCGAGTGAACCGCCCCACCCTTGCGCGCCGCCTGGCGGATGCGTTGGGCAAACAGCGGATGGTCCTTGCGCAGGTTCGAGCCGACGACCAGCACGCGTTGCAGTTGTGACAGCGAGGCGATCGAGGTGCCGAGCCAGCGGATGCCGCTGGTCGCGGTGAAGTCGGCATTGCGCAGGCGATAGTCGATGTTGTCGCTGCCAAGGCCACGCACCAGGCCGCTGGCCAGCGCCAGTTCTTCCACCGTGCTGTGCGGGCTCACGAGGGCGCCGATGGCCGCAGCGCCATGGTCGGTCTTGATCTGGCGCAGGCCGTTCGCGACGTATTCCAGCGCGGTCTGCCAATCGACGGCCTGCCACTTGCCGCCCTGCTTCAGCATGGGCTGCGTCAGGCGTTCGTCGCTGTTGAGCGCTTCATAGGAGAAGCGGTCGCGGTCGGCGATCCAGCATTCGTTGACGTCCTCGTTCTCCAGCGGAACGACGCGCATCACCTTGTTGTTCTTGACCTGCACGATCAGGTTAGCGCCCGAGGAATCGTGCGGCGCCACCGACTTGCGGCGCGACAGTTCCCAGGTGCGGGCGCTGTAGCGGAAAGGCTTGCTGGTGAGCGCGCCGACCGGGCAGATGTCGATCATGTTGCCGGAGAGCTCGGAATCCACCGTCTCGCCGAGCACCGTCGTGATCTCGGAATGTTCGCCGCGATGGATCATGCCGAGCTCCATCACGCCAGCCACTTCCTGGCCGAAGCGGACGCAGCGCGTGCAATGGATGCAGCGGCTCATCTCTTCCATGCTGATCAGCGGGCCGACGTCCTTGTGGAACACGACCCGCTTCTCTTCCTCGTAACGCGAAGAAGAACCGCCATAGCCCACGGCCAGATCCTGCAACTGGCATTCACCGCCCTGGTCGCAGATCGGGCAGTCGAGCGGGTGATTGATGAGCAGGAACTCCATCACCGATTGCTGGGCCTTGATGGCCTTGTCGCTCTTGGTACGGACGATCATGCCCTGCGTCACCGGCGTGGCGCAGGCCGGCATCGGCTTGGGCGCCTTCTCGACATCGACCAGGCACATGCGGCAGTTGGCCGCGATGCTGAGTTTCTTGTGATAGCAGAAGTGGGGGATGTAGGTTCCCGCCTTGTCGGCCGCATGCATGACCATGCTGCCTTCGGTGATCTCCACCTTCTTGCCGTCGATTTCCAGTTCAACCATATGTTTTTCCCGTCCCTCAGGCCTTGGCGGCCGCTGCAGGGACGTAGCCCGGAATGAGCGCCTCGAACTCGTGGCGGAAGTGCTTGATCATGGCGCGCACCGGCATCGCCGCAGCGTCGCCCAATGCGCAGATCGTGCGGCCCTGGATGTTGTCGGCCACCGAGTTCAGCAGGTCCATGTCGGTGGCCTTGCCTTGCCCGTTGTGGATGCGCTCGACCACGCGGTACAACCAGCCCGTGCCTTCGCGGCAGGGCGTGCACTGGCCGCAGGATTCGTGCATGTAGAAGTACGACAGGCGCTTGAGCGACTCGACCATCGAACGACTGTCGTCCATGACGATCACGGCGCCCGAGCCCAGCATCGAGCCGGCCTTGGCGATGGAGTCGTAGTCCATCGTGCATTCCATCATGATGGACGCCGGCAGCACCGGCGAGGACGATCCACCCGGGATCACCGCCTTGAGCTGGCGGCCCTTGCGCACGCCGCCGCAGAGTTCGAGCAGCTTGCTGAACGGCGTGCCCATCGGCACTTCGTAGTTGCCGGGCAGTTCCACGTCACCGCTGACCGAATAGATCTTGGTGCCGCCGTTGTTCGGCTTGCCGCATTCGAGGTAGGCCGGACCACCGTTGTTGATGATCCGCGGCACGGCCGCGAAGGTCTCGGTGTTGTTGATCGTCGTCGGCTTGCCGTAGAGGCCGAAGCTCGCCGGGAACGGCGGCTTGAAGCGCGGCTGGCCCTTCTTGCCTTCGAGCGATTCGAGCAGCGCGGTTTCTTCGCCGCAGATGTAGGCGCCGAAGCCGTGGGCCGCGTGCAACTGGAAGTTGTACGTGCTGCCCATGATGCCGTCACCCAGGTAGCTGGCCGCACGCGCCTCTTCCAGCGCTTCTTCAAAGCGTTCGTACGACGCGAAGATCTCGCCGTGGATGTAGTTGTAGCCGACGCTGATGCCCATCGCGTACGCGGCGATGGCCATGCCTTCGATCACGATGTGCGGGTTGAACTGCAGGATGTCGCGGTCCTTGCACGTACCCGGCTCGCCTTCGTCCGAGTTGCAGACGAGATACTTCTGGCCCGGGAACTGGCGGGGCATGAAGCTCCACTTCAGGCCGGTCGGGAAGCCCGCGCCGCCGCGGCCACGCAGGCCGGAGCTCTTGACCTCTGCAATCACCTGGTCCGGCGTCATGCCTTCGGTCAGGATCTTGCGCAGCGCGGTGTAGCCGCCGCGCGCTTCGTAGTCGGCGATGCGCCAGTTGGTGCCGTCGAGGCCCGCATAGATCTGCGGCTCGATGTGGCGATTGTGGAAGCAGGTCTGGACGCCCGTCGCCTGGAACTGGGCGAGGACTTGATCGGCGTTCATCACGAGGCACTCCCTTCGGCCGCACGCAGGCCGTCGATGAGCTGGTCGAGCTTGTCGTTGCTCATGAAGCTGCACATGGTCACGTCGTTGACCAGCATCACCGGCGAATCGGCGCACGCGCCCAGGCATTCGCTCTGTTGCAGCGTGAACAGGCCATCCGCCGTGGTGTCGCCCATCTTGATGCCGAGCTTCTTCTCCAGGTGCGCCAGCGCAACCACGCCGTCGCGCAACTGGCACGGCAGGTTGGTGCACACGTTGAGCTTGAACTTGCCCACCGGATGCTGGTTGTACATGTTGTAGAAGGTCGTCACTTCATGGACGGCAATCTGCGGCATACCAAGGTAGTCGGCAATGACCTTCTCGCTGTCGATGCTGACCCAGCCGTGCGCCTTCTGCACGATCTGCAGGCAGGCCATCACGGCCGATTGCGCCTGCTCGGCCGGGTACTTGGCGACCTCGCGCGCAAACAGTGCGCGCATCGCGTCGTCGATCACCTGCGGGCTCGCAGGCGTGTGGTGGGGATTGCTCATCGATCGATCTCTCCGAACACGATGTCCAGGGTTCCGATCACCGCCACGGTGTCGGCGATCATGTGGCCGCGCGCCATTTCATCGAGCGCGGCAAGGTGCGCGAATCCGGGCGCGCGAATCTTCAGGCGATAGGGCTTGTTGGCGCCATCGCTGACCAGGTAGATACCGAACTCGCCCTTCGGGTGTTCGACGGCCGCATAGGCCTCGCCTTCCGGCACGTGGAAGCCTTCGGTGAAGAGCTTGAAGTGATGGATCAGCTCTTCCATGTTGGACTTCATGGATTCGCGTGCGGGCGCCGCCACCTTGTGGTTGTCGGTGATGACCGGACCCGGGTTCACGCGCAGCCAGTCGACGCACTGCTTGATGATGCGGTTGGACTGCGCCATCTCTTCCATGCGCACCAGGTAGCGGTCGTAGCAGTCACCGGTCTTGCCCACGGGGATGTCGAAATCCATGCGGTCGTAGACGTCGTAGGGCTGCGTCTTGCGCAGGTCCCAGGCGATGCCGGAGCCGCGCAGCATCGGACCCGTCAGGCCGAGGCTCAACGCACGCTCTTGCGTCATCACGCCGATGTTGACCGTGCGCTGCTTCCAGATGCGGTTGTCGCTCAGGAGTGTGTGGTACTCCTCCATGTGCTTCACGAAACGCTTCGTGAAGTCATCGATGAAGTCCAGCAGCGAACCCTGGCGGTTCTCGTTCATGCGAGCGAGCGCCTTGGCATTCTTGATCTTGCTGACCGTGTACTGCGGCATGGTGTCCGGCAGGTCGCGGTAGACGCCACCCGGACGGAAGTAGGCCGCGTGCATGCGCGCGCCCGACACCGCTTCGTACATGTCGAACAGGTCTTCGCGTTCACGGAACGCATAGATCAGCACGGTGGAGCTACCGCAATCGTTGGCATGCGAGCCGAGCCACATCAGGTGGTTCAGCAGGCGCGTGATCTCGGAGAACATCACGCGGATGTACTGCGCACGGATCGGCACTTCGAGGCCGAGCAGCTTCTCGATCGCCAGGCAGTAGGCGTGCTCGTTGCACATCATCGACACGTAGTCGAGACGGTCCATGTACGGCAACGATTGGATGAAGGTCTTGCCTTCTGCGAGCTTTTCAGTGGCGCGATGCAGCAGGCCGATGTGCGGGTCGGCGCGTTGCACGACCTCGCCGTCCAGCTCCAGCACCAGGCGCAGCACGCCGTGTGCGGCCGGGTGCTGCGGGCCGAAATTCAACGTGTAATTCTTGATGTCGGCCATTACTGCAGGCCTCCATAGTTCTCTTCGCGGATGATGCGCGGCGTGACTTCACGCGGCTCGATCGTCACGGGCTGGTAGACCACGCGCCGCAGTTCTTCGTCGTAGCGCATCTCGACATGGCCCGACAGCGGGAAGTCCTTGCGGAACGGATGACCGATGAAGCCGTAGTCGGTCAGGATGCGGCGCAGGTCGACGTGGCCATCGAACACGATGCCGTAGAGGTCGAAGGCCTCGCGCTCGAACCAGTTGGCCGAATTCCAGATGTGCATGACCGAGGGAATGACGGGGAAGTCGTCGTCCGGGCAGAACACCTTGACGCGCACGCGCTGGTTCAGCGACACCGACAGCAGATGGGACACGGCGCAGTAGCGCGGGCCATCCCATTCCGTGTCGCGCCAAGCCGAGTAGTCCATGCCGCAGATGTCGATGAGCTGCTCGAACTTGCAGCCAGGCGCATCGCGCAGCGCTTCCATCGCCTCGAGGTAGGCGTCGGCCTTGACGGTCACGGTGACCTCGCCCAGCGCCACCTTGATGCTGGCGACTTTGTCGCCGAGCGCGGCGGAGATCGTGTCCCTGAGGACTTCGGGAGCAATCGCAAAAGTGGTCATGAAATGCTCAGGCCCGCGCGATGGTGTTGGTTCGGCGAACCTTCTGCTGAAGCTGGATGATCCCGTAGATCAGCGCTTCGGCGGTTGGCGGACAGCCCGGCACGTAGACGTCGACCGGCACGATGCGGTCGCAGCCGCGCACGACCGAATAACTGTAGTGGTAGTAGCCACCACCGTTCGCGCACGAACCCATCGACAGCACCCAGCGCGGCTCCGCCATCTGGTCATAGACCTTGCGCAGCGCCGGCGCCATCTTGTTGCACAGCGTGCCGGCCACGATCATCAGATCGGACTGGCGTGGACTGGCACGGAACACCTCGGCGCCGAAGCGGCCGATGTCGTAGCGCGCGGCAGCCGCATGCATCATCTCGACCGCGCAGCAGGCCAGACCGAAGGTCATGGGCCACAGCGAGCCGGTCTTGGCCCAGTTCACTACGGCGTCGTACGACGTGGTGACGAAGCCTTCCTTGAAAACGCCTTCAATGGCCATTGTTATTCCCAGTCGAGCGCGCCTTTTTTCCACTCGTAGACGAAGCCCACGACAAGGATGGCGAGAAAGATGACGACGGCCCAGAAACCTGCTGCACCCACTTCCTTCAGCGCGACGGCCCACGGAAACAGGAAAGCGATTTCAAGATCGAAAAGGATGAAGAGGATGGCCACCAGGTAGTAGCGGACATCGAACTGCATGCGGGCATTTTCGAAAGCTTCGAAGCCGCACTCGTAAGGGGAGTTTTTTGCAGAGTCGGGACGATTCGGCCCGAGGATGTAGCCGAGGATCTGGGGCGCAATGCCTACCCCGATACCGACCAGGATGAACAACAGGACTGGGAGGTATGTTTCGAGGTTCATCGGGAAGGTTCTATCACCGCTTGCCACGGGCAGGAAGCGATTTCCTGCCCGTGAGATTTGGTGCGGTCGGCGAGACTCGAACTCGCACAGCTTTCGCCACTACCCCCTCAAGATAGCGTGTCTACCAATTTCACCACGACCGCGGTTTTTCTTGTCTATCTGGATGGCATGAGGACCGTGAAGGATTTGGCTTTCCAGACAGAGTCAGAGTTTACCCTGAAATGAAACGTTTTCTTGCACCGAGTGCATCGAACTACGTATTTACTTTGCAGGAATCTGCGCTGCGCCACCAGCGGGTGCGGCCGGTTCTGCGGCCGGTGCAGCAGTGCCCGCCGCCGGAGCTGGCGTCGCAGGGATTTGCGCGGCCGAACCCGACGCCGGAGCGACCGGTGCGGGCGCTGGTGCGGTGGTCGCGGCGCGCTCGATCAGGCTGCCGCCACCGCTGCTCGGGCGAGCATGGCTGAGGTAGGCCAAGCCGAGCGTGCAGGCGAAGAAAACCGCCGCCAACACCGCCGTGGTGCGCGACAGGAAATTGGCGCTGCCGCTTGCACCAAAGAGGCTCCCGGCACTGCCGCTGCCGAAGGCCGCACCCATGTCGGCGCCCTTGCCATGCTGGATCAGGATCAGGCCGATCATCGCCAGCGCCGCGAGCATCTGCACGCCCGTCAAGATGTTGAGAAACACGTTCATTCGTTCTTACTCCAGGTTCGATTCGTATCGCAGTGCGCTGAGGCTCAGCGCGCTGCCGCAATGATTTGCAAAAAGTCAGGGGCCTTGAGCGACGCACCGCCGATCAAGCCACCGTTGATGTCGGGTTGTGCGAGCAACTCGGCCGCATTGGCCGCATTCATGCTGCCGCCGTAGAGGATGCGGATGCCGGCCGCGTGTTCGCTCGCGGCGTGATGCAACTGCGCACGCAGCAACGCGTGCACCGATTGCGCCTGCGCGGGCGTGGCCGTCTTGCCGGTGCCGATCGCCCACACGGGCTCATAGGCCACCACGATTTCGCTGATGCAGTGGCCATTGACGTGGATCACCGCGGCGAGTTGCCGCTTGACCACTTCCTCGGTCTGGCCTGCCTCGCGTTCCGCCAGCGTCTCGCCGACACAGACGATCGGCGTAATACCGTTGGACAATGCGGCGGCCGTCTTCGCGGACACCGTCGCGTCCGTCTCGCCGTGGTACTGGCGGCGCTCCGAATGCCCGACGATGGCATAGCGCACGCCAAAGTCCTTCAACATCGCGCTCGACTGCTCGCCGGTGTAGGCGCCTTGCGCCTGAGCCGACACGTCTTGCGCACCCAGCGCCAGCGGCGAGCCCGCCACCAGCGACTGCACCTGCGCCAGGTAAGGCGCCGGCACGCACAGCGCGACGTCGCAGGCCGGTTCGCCCACGCCCTGCTTCAGCGCTTCCACCAGCGCCGCGTTGGCAGCCAGGCTGCCGTTCATCTTCCAGTTGCCCGCGATCAGCTTGTTCTTGTGAATCGTCATTTCTCGATTGCCCTACCAGGTCAGCACGATCTTGCCGATGTGCTGGTTCGACTCCATCAGTTCGTGCGCCTTCACCGCGCCGCCCTGCTCTCGCGCCGCGAAGCGGCTGTGGATCACGGGCTTGATGGCGCCGCGTTCCAGCAATGGCCAGACCTTTTCGCGCAAGGCCTTCGCGATCGCGGCCTTGAATGCGATGGGGCGTGGACGCAGCGTCGAGCCGGTGACCGTCAAACGCTTGCGCAGCACCAGGCCCGCATTGATCTCGCTCTTGATGCCGCCCTGCACGGCGATGATCACGAGCCGGCCGTCTTCGGCCAGGCATTCGATCTCGCGCGCCACGTAGCTTCCGGCGACCATGTCGAGGATCACATCGACACCCTTGCCGCCGGTCAGCTTCTTCGCTTCCTCGACGAAATCGGCAGTCTTGTAGTTGATCGCATGGTCGGCGCCGAGTTTCAGGCAGGCTTCGCACTTGTCGTCGCTGCCACCCGTCACGATCACCGTCGCCCCGAGCGCCCTGGCCAGCTGGATCGCCGTCACGCCAATGCCGCTGGAGCCACCCTGGATCAACAGCGTTTCACCGGCCAGCAAGCGACCGCGTTCGAACACGTTGCTCCAGACGGTGAAGAAGGTCTCGGGCAGCGTGGCCGCCTCGACGTCACTCCAACCCTTGGGCACCGGCAGGCATTGCGCGACCGGGGCGACGCACAGCTCGGCATAGCCACCACCCGCGACCAGCGCGCAAACGTGGTCGCCGACCTTCAGGCCGGCGGCAGCCATCGCCTCGGCATCGCCGGAAACGACTTCGCCTGCCAGCTCGAGGCCAGGCAGGTCGGACGCACCCGGCGGCACCGGATAGTGGCCGGCGCGTTGCAGCACGTCGGGCCGATTCACGCCGCTGGCCGCCACGCGGATCAGCAGCTCGCCGGCACCCGCGACAGGCGCGGGGCGCTCGGTCAGGCGCAGCACCCCGGGGGCGCCGAACTCGGAGATTTCAATAGCTTTCATGGGACCCAGCCGCTATGAAAAAAGGCCGGGGCGCCTTCCGGCAGCCCCAGCCAGTCGACCTCAAGGCTGACGGTCGCCGTTGTCGCCTTCGACGCGCGAGGCGAACACGCTTTGGCCTTCGGCCAGGGCCGGTGCGGCTTCGCGTTGTTGCTGCGGTTCGTTGCGCGGCTCGCGCGGCGCCTCGTTGCGCTCGCCTTCGAAGCGCGGTGCACGCGGCTCGCGCGGCTCACGGTCGCCACGCGGCGGACGATCGCCACGTTCACGACGCTCGCCACCGCGGTCGCCGCGGTCTTCACGCGGTGCACGCTCCTGGAATTCCATGCCGGCCGGACGCTCGGTCAGGGCCTTCATCGACAGCTTGACGCGACCCTTCTCGTCGGTTTCCAGGACCTTGACCTTCACGATCTGGCCTTCGCTCAGGTAGTCGGTGACCTTCTCGACGCGTTCGTGCGCGATCTGGCTGATGTGCAGCAGGCCGTCCTTGCCGGGCAGCAGGTTGATCAGCGCGCCGAAGTCCAGGATCTTGGTGACCGGGCCTTCGTAGACCTTGCCGATTTCGACTTCGGCCGTGATCTGCTCGATGCGCTTCTTCGCAGCTTCCGCCTTTTCAGGATCGGTCGACGCGATGGTGATGGTGCCGTCTTCGTCGATGTTGATCTGCGTGCCGGTTTCTTCCGTCAGTGCGCGGATGACCGAGCCGCCCTTGCCGATCACGTCGCGGATCTTCTCGGGGTTGATCTTCATCGTGAACAGGCGCGGTGCGAAGTTCGACACTTCGGCCTTGGCCTCGCCCATCGCTTCCTGCATCTTGCCGAGGATGTGCATGCGGGCTTCCTTGGCTTGCGCCAGTGCGACCTGCATGATTTCCTTGGTGATGCCCTGGATCTTGATGTCCATCTGCAGCGCGGTGATGCCGTTGGTGGTGCCCGCAACCTTGAAGTCCATGTCGCCCAGATGATCTTCGTCACCCAGGATGTCGGTCAGCACCGCGAAGCGGTTGCCTTCCTTGATCAGGCCCATGGCGATGCCGGCGACGTGCGCCTTCATCGGCACGCCGGCGTCCATCATCGACAGGCAGCCGCCGCAGACCGAAGCCATCGACGAGGAGCCATTCGACTCGGTGATTTCCGAGACGACGCGGATGGTGTACGGGAACTCTTCCTTGGTCGGCAGGCAGGCGACGAGCGCGCGCTTGGCCAGGCGGCCGTGGCCCACTTCGCGACGCTTGGTCGAACCCATGCGGCCCACTTCGCCGGTGGCAAAGGGAGGCATGTTGTAGTGGAACAGGAAGCGGTCTTCGTACTCGCCGGCCAGTGCATCGATGCGTTGTGCATCGCGCTCGGTGCCCAGCGTGGTCACGACCAGCGCCTGCGTTTCACCACGGGTGAACAGGGCCGAGCCGTGGGTGCGCGGCAGCACGGAATTGCGGATCTCGATGGGGCGCACGGTGCGCGTGTCGCGGCCGTCGATGCGGGGTTCGCCTTCGAGGATCTGGCTGCGCACGATCTTCGCTTCGATGCCGAACAGCAGGTCGTTGACCTTGCCGGCGTCGAAGGGTTCGCCGCTTTCCTTGAGCGAGGCCATCACGGAAGCGTTGGCTTCGCGCAGGGCTTGGGTGCGGGCTTGCTTGCTGCGGATCTGGTAGACGGCGCGCAGCTTTTCTTCGGCCAGGCCCTTGACCTTCGAAACAAAGGCTTCGTCTTCGGCCGGGGCTTGCCAGTCCCACACCGGCTTGCCGGCGTCGCGCACGAGTTCGTGGATCGCGTTGATGGCGATGTTGGCTTGTTCATGGCCGAACACCACGCCGCCGAGCATGATTTCTTCGCTCAATTGCAGGGCTTCGGATTCGACCATCAGCACGGCGGCTTCGGTGCCGGCGACGACCAGGTCCATCTGCGAATCCTTGCGGGCCGTCTGGCCCGGATTCAGCACGTACTGGCCGTTGATGTAGCCCACGCGGGCGGCGCCGATCGGGCCGCTGAACGGGATGCCGGAGATCGACAGGGCGGCGCTCACACCGACCATGGCGGCGATGTCGGCGTCGACTTCAGGGTTCAACGACAGCGTGTGGATGACCACGTGCACTTCGTTCAGGAAGCCTTCGGGGAACAGCGGGCGGATCGGGCGGTCGATCAGGCGGCTGGTCAGCGTTTCATGTTCGCTGGGCTTGGCTTCGCGCTTGAAGAAGCTGCCGGGGATCTTGCCGGCGGCGTAGGTCTTCTCGATGTAGTCGACGGTCAGCGGGAAGAAGTCCTGGCCCGGCTTGGCGGACTTGGAAGCAACGACCGTGGCCAGCACGACGGTGCCGTCGATGTCGACCTTGACGGCGCCAGACGCCTGGCGCGCGATTTCGCCCGTCTCCAGGACGACGGTCTTGTCGCCCCACTGGAAGGACTTGGTGACTTTGTTGAAGAGGCTCATGTTTGCTCCTGTTGTGATGGCAGGGTCACGCGACCCTGTGGACTTTGGAGCGCTCGTCAGAACACGATGCCATTCCAGCGAAGCTCAAGCCGAACTTCCCTGGAATGACACAGCTTCGCTCTGTTGGGCACTCCGAAATGGAACCGCGAAGTAAAAAACGCCTGAGCTAGCGGACTAACTCAGGCGTTCTTGCATGCGGTTGGCTTACTTGCGCAGACCCAGCTTGGCGATCAGCGCTGTGTAACGGTCAGCGTCCTTGGACTTGAGGTAGTCGAGGAGCTTGCGACGGCGGCTCACCATGCGCAGCAGGCCGCGGCGACCGTGGTGGTCCTTGGCGTGCGTCTTGAAGTGAGGGGTGAGTTCGTTGATGCGGGCGGTCAGCAGTGCGACTTGGACTTCGGGGCTGCCAGTGTCATTGGCGGCGCGGGCGTTGTCCTTGACGACTTCGGCCTTGATGGAGGCTGCGATCATTTGAAATTTCCTTGTTCCGGGTGGAATTTGACTTGCGGTGTGCGCTGGAACTGCACGCACCGTGCGCGATGCGGAATGCAAAGCCTGTCGATTATAGCCCGAGCGCGCTGGATGGTCTTTCCGGGTGTTTTGCGCCGGAATCGCCCCGTGATGCCATGGCGACCGCGCCCAGCACGCAAAGCGCCCCGCCGATCTGCGCGGCGCTGATGGTTTCGCCGAGCCATAGCGCCGCCAGCACCAGTGCGGAGACGGGCAGGATCGCGGTGAAAAGTGCCGCTTCCGCCCCGTTCAGGCGCGAGGCGCCGGCGAACCACAGCACGAAGCCCAGCACGGTCGGAACGAAGGCGTAGTAGAGCACGCCGGCCAGCGCATCCGCGGAGACGGGTTGCGTCCAGGCCTGCTCCGCCAGTGCAGGTCCCAGCGAGAGCAACAGCCCGAAGGCGGTCATCAGCGTCGAAAGCGCCAATGGCTGGACCGGCACGCGCAAGCGCTTGTTGAGCAGGATGAACGCCGCCTCGCAAAACACCGCGCCCAGCACGAGCAGGTTGCCGGTGAAGGCCGCGGGCGAACGCATCGCCGCATCGGAAGCGGACGGCGACCAGCTGATGGCCAGCACGCCCGCCGTTGCCAACGCCACGCTTCCGACCAGGTAGCGCCCCGGACGCTCACGCAACGCGACCACGGCCACCAGCGCGGCGACCGCAGGCAATGTGCCGGCGACCACGCCCGCATCGGCGGCAGGCGCCAGCCGCACGCCCATGATGAGCAGCACCGTGTAGCCAACGCTGCCCAATCCCGCCTGGCACGCCAGCAGCAGCAGGTCGCGCCGGTCAGGACGAGGCCAAGACGTGCGCGTCAATGCCATCAGCAGCGCGAATGCCGGCAGCGCCAAGGCAAAGCGCAACGCCGTTGCGGTGAAAGGCGGCAATCCATGGGCGATGACCTTGCTGGCCACCACCGTGCTGCCCACCGTGACCATGGCCAGCGCGCACAGCCACATGCCCTTGCTTCGTTCCGACATGAAATTCGCCCCGCTCCATGATTGAAAGAGCCACGAGCGTCGCTCACGGAGGACGGGCGGTCTTGAACGAAATTGCAGGCGGTGCGAGACGGTAAGCGACCGAATCAATGGCGGTGCGCCGCCGCATAGGCGCCTGGCGTGAAACCCAGGAAGCGCACGAAGGCCCGCGTCATGTGGCTCTGGTCGGCAAAGCCCGCACCGACGGCGGCGTCGGCCAGAACGCTTCCTTGGGCGATCAGCGCCCGGGCCCGGGACACGCGACACTGCTGCAGCCAGGCATGCGGCGGCAGTCCGAAGGCGGCGGCAAAGCCGCGCAGGAGTTGGTAACGGCTCAAACCCGCTTCGCAGGCCAGTTCGGCAAGCGTGGGCACATTCACGCAATCGTCGGCGAGTCGGGCGCGGGCGCGCTCCATGGACGCGACGGCCACGCGCGACATGGGCCTCGAGACCGGCCCGCCGGGCGCGTCCTGCAGCAGTTGCAGCACGCTCTGCTCGAGCGCCAACGCATCGGCGCCCTGGGCGACGGCGACGAACAACCGGTGCACGCGCCATCGAAGCGCCGGATCGTTGAGGACCGGGCGCGTCCATTCAAGCCCCGGCGCGAAGTCGGACACCAAGGCGGGCGACAAGTGCAACATCCGCCAGGTTCGCATCCGGCCTTGCATCGCAATGCCGTCGTGCACCTCGCCCGGGTTCACCGTGATCACATCGCCACGCACTGCTTCGACCGCGCCGCGTCCGCTGTCAGAGCGCTGTCCGCCGCGATCGATCACGCCGATCCCGAACACGTCATGGAGATGACGCGGGAAGCTGCGTTTCGACGCCGCCGCAACGGTCTGCAGGCCGGCGAGCGCCGACCCACGAACGCGCACCGCATCGACCGGAGCGCGTTTCGAGGTCATCAGGTCCTTGAGCTCAGCAGCCACCCGCGCAGGCGCTCGACGCCCTGGACCAGGCGCTGCGGATCCTTGGACGCGAAGCACCACCGCAACCAGCCCTGGGCCTCGGGCGCGAAGGCGTTGCCGGGGGCGAGGCCGAGGCCGGCTTCGGCGACCAGGCGCTTGGCGACTTCGAGCGAATCGGAAAAGCCCTCGAGCTGGAAGAAGGCATACATCCCGCCCTTCGCCGGCGCGACCTTGACGCCGGGAACGCCTTGCAGCAAAGGCACCAGGGTGTCGCGGCACTGTTTCAGGTGGGCGACGACGCGGGGCGTGACCTCATCGGTGCGCTTCAGTGCCTCGATGCCGGCGCGCTGGGTGAAGACGCTGGCGCAGGAGGTGTTGTATTCGATGAGCTTGCCCATGCCGTCCATCAGCGAGGGCGGCAACACCAGCCAGCCCAGGCGCCAGCCGGTCATGAGGAAGCTCTTGGAAAAGCTGTGCGCGACCACGAGACGGTCTTCAGGCGTCGAGATGTCGAGAAAGCTCGGCGCACAGCCGTTGGGCGTGGGCTCGAAGTAGAGGCGCTCGTAAACCTCGTCGGCCAGGATCCAGGTGCCGGTGGCGCGGCAGTGGTCGAGGATGGCTTGCTGCTCTTCGCGCGTGAGCGTCCAACCCGTCGGGTTGTTCGGGGCGTTGATGATCAGCAGCTTGGTTCGGCTCGTGACGGCGGCGCGCAATGCATCGAGGTCCAGCGTCCACTCGCCATTTCGGGGCACCAGGGAGACGCAGCGCACGGTCGCGCCGAGGATCGCCGGCTGGGCCGTGAGGTTGGGCCAGACCGGCGTGACCGCGACCACTTCGTCGCCCGCATCGACCAGCGCCTGCACCGCCAGCATCAGCGCATTGACGCCGCCAGAGGTGACCGCGATGCGCCCCGCGTCGACGCGTGGATGGAGCTTGCTCGCGTATGCCGCGATGGCTTCGCGCAGCTCCGGCAGGCCGAGGTTGTGCGCATAGAAGGTCTCGCCCTTGGCGAGCGAATCGATGGCGGCCTGGCGGATGAAATCGGGCGTGACTTCGTCGCTTTCGCCGAACCAGAAGGCGAGCACGTCGTCGCGGCCGAGCCCGGCATTGGCGACTTCACGGATCTTGGAGGCTTCGAGATGGAGGATGGTTTGACGCATCGGGCGATTCTGCCTGCCATGCCGCCCCTCAACGGCTCAGCAGCGCATCCTTCAAGAGCGGATCGGCCGGCGACGGGCCCAGCCAGATGTTCAGGACCATCGCGAAAAATTCAGCGTCGCCGACGGGCGCGCCCTGCGCCTCGTTCATGATGAAGAAGGTCGTGCCGATGCCGGGCACGTATTCCATGGCAAAGCTCTGGCCGGCAAGCACCTTCGACCGCGTCGAAAAGATCTCGATGAGGCGATTGATCTCGGGCGTGTGGCGCAGCATCTGCTCCGGGGTCGCGTTCATGCGCATGGTCTTGACGAAGCCGAGGCCCACGTCCGTCGTGTCGAGATCGCGCAGAGCGATGAAGTTCAATCGCTTCGGCCCCGCAAGCGCGATGACCTCCTCGGGCGTGCCGACCTTGGCCGTGGTGTACATGCCGACGTCGTAGACCTTGAAGACCGCGCGGTATCGCGTGCCGCTGCCGTTGAGGATCAACGGCGTGCCGCGAACCTGCGTGGTGGTGGCGAACTTGTTGACCGGCGCCGCCGACGCATCGATCGATGCGAACAACGCCAGCACCATGCATACCGCGCCGATGCGCGCGCGCAAGACCCGCAAAGTCATCTTTTCTTGTCCCTGAAGAAGCTGCATTTCCACGCGCTCCTGCAATGGGCGCGGCGGTCGCCAGGCACGCTCCATCGCATACCCGGGGACGCCGATTGTGACCTTTTGGCTTAACGCGCTCCAGCAACATCCTCCGCGCAGCCCCGCGAGCACTGGCGGCCAGCCTGGCGCCTTGGCGTATCCGGGGTGGGCGCTACCCCTCCCGGCGCATCCGGCAGGTCGTCTGCATTTCGGCCCGCGCCGCGTCGATCGTCTTGATCACGCGGAAACCATAGCCCGAGCCTTCGACGTCGAACTTGACGCCGGGCGCACCTTGCTTGTCCATGATGCCGACCACGAGTTGCTGCTGGAACTGGTGGTCGCTCGCGCGCATGTGGCCGCGCCGCCCGGCGAGGGTCACGTCGGCATGCTCCAGCGCCTTGGCCAGCGGCACCGCATCGGTGCTGCCGGCGCGCTCCAGCGCCTGCGCCAGCGCCTCGACCAGCAACTGCATGCGCATGTGCACGTAGTCGTCGGCGGGCTTGGGGAAGCGCGTGCGAAACGATTGGTAGAAGGCTTCGGAGGCCGGCGTCTGCACGTTCGGCAGCCAGTCGGCGACCGCCACGACGCGGCCGATGCCGGCATCGCCGATGGCCGCCGGTGCCCCCAGCGCATTGCCGTAGAAGGTGTAGAACTTGCCCTGGTAGCCGGCCTCGCGCGCGGCCTTGACCAGCAGCGTCAGGTCATTGCCCCAGTTGCCCGTGACCACGGCCTGCGCGCCGCTGGAGAGGATCTTGCTGGCATAGGGCGCGAAGTCCTTCACGCGGCCCATCGGATGCAGTTCCTCGCCAACGATCCTGATGTCGGGCCGGAGTTGGCCGAGCTGCCGCTTCGATTCGCGCAACACCGACTGGCCGAAGCTGTAGTCCTGCCCGATGAGGTACACGCGCTCCAGCGTGGTGTCGTCCTTCATCACGTCCATCAGCGCGGTCACGCGCATGTCGGCATGGGCGTCGAAGCGGAAGTGCCAGAAGCTGCAGCGCTCGTTGGTCAGGATCGGGTCGACCGCCGAGTAGTTGAGGAAGATCACGCGCTTCGAAGGGTCGCGCTCGTTGTTCTTGTCGATGGCGTCGAGCAGCGCCGCGGCGGTGGCGGACGAGTTGCCCTGCAGCACGATGCGCGAGCCGTCGTCGATGGCGGCGCGCAGGGCGGACAGCGCCTCTTCGTTCTGGCCCTTGCTGTCATAGCGTTCGAGCTGGAGCGGCCGGGCGACGCCGTGCAACTTGACGCCACCGCGCGCGTTGACGCGCTCCACGCCCCATTGCAGGTTGCGGAACACGGCCTCGCCGGTGTTGGCGAAGGGGCCGCTGAGGCTTTCGATCAGGGCCAGCTTGATCGGCTCGGCCTGCTTTGCCTGCGAGATGAACGACATCGATGCCGCAAGCGCGCCTAGCGCCAGCGCGCCGGATTTCAAGGCCCGGCGGCGCGAAATATTGGAGAGATTCATGCTCTTGAAAGGCGTCCGCACAGGCCTAGATGTGGAGGCATGCGGCGCGCATGTTTTGAAAGGCCGCGCAGTGTAAGGGGCCACGACCAACCGCCCCATTTGTCCTCAACGACCCTTCGGGATTCAGGAGATTCACATGTTCTTTGCACCCACCCTCTACACCAACTCTGCACGTGTCAATGACCGCAGCTTCGAGCGCTTCGTCAACCGCGCCTTTGCCAACGCCACCGTGTCGCGCCACAACGTGAACATCGAGCAGGACGACACCAGTTGGACGCTGTCCTTCGACGTGCCGGGCCTGAGCCGCGAAGACCTTTCGGTCAGCATCGAAGGTGCCGTGGTTCGCGTCGAGAGCAAGGCCGAGGCCAAGCGCCAGGTCAAGGCGGCCTACGAGATGCCGCTGGAAATCGACACAGCCACCAGCGAAGCAAAGCTCGAGAACGGCGTGCTGACCCTGAAGCTGGGCAAGTTGCAGCCCGTCTCCAGGAAGGTCGACCTGTCGATCCTCTGATTCGACTTCCCCCCAAACACAAGCCGGCAACTTTTAGTTGCCGGCTTTGTTTATTTTGCAGCCACAATACCTACAAAACTCACATATTGTGACGTTTAATAAACATTTTTTCTTACATTGACACCCGGGATTCGGTCAGTACGCTGACGCCATCGGGTGCTCTTTTGTTACACGAAACACCGATGGACACGCATCTGCACGCCGCCCAAGCGCATTCGCGCGCCGACACGCTGCTGGTCTTCCTGCCCGGCGCCTTCCTGAAACCGGAGGAATTCGAGCGCGAAGGTTTCGTGGACGCCGTGCGACAGCATCACGTCGATGCCGACGTGTTGATCGTGGATGCCAACGTTTCCTACTACTACGACCAGACATTCATCGAGCGCCTGCACTCGGGCGTGATCCAGCCGCAACGGGACCGGGGTTACAAGTCGATCTGGCTGGTGGGCATTTCGATCGGCGGTTTTGGTGCGCTGATCCATGAACTCGCGTCGCCGGGCAGCGTCGACGGGATCGTGACGCTCGCGCCCTACCTCGGACGCCGGCCGCTGGGGGCCGACATCGCCCGCGCCGGTGGCCTGCGGTCCTGGCGGGTGGCCGAAGGGCCGCCGACGGATGGAGAGGCGGATCGCCTCTTGTGGCCCTGGTTGCAGCAGTACGCCTTCCCGACGCCGTCCCGGCGGCTGCCGCCGCTCTACCTGGGCTTCGGGCTGGCCGACCGCTTCGCCTGCAACCACAAGGTGCTGGCCGAGGTGTTGCCCGAAGGCCACGTCTTCACCACGGAAGGCGGCCACGACTGGCCGCAATGGTCGCGGCTCTGGCGCGACATGCTGCAGGTGCTGCCGCTGCCGACCTTGGCGCCTACGCCGCCTGCAAGGAATCCAGTGGCCATCGCGGCTTGACGTCGAAGGCGTAGCGCGGGCTGGCCTCGGCCATGCCGGCTTGCAGCCGCATGGCCGCGGCCATCGCGATCATGGCGCCGTTGTCGGTACACAGCTGAAGCTCTGGATAGTGCACGCGAACGCCACGCCGGGCGCAGGCTGCGTCGAGTTGCCGGCGCAGGTCCTGGTTGGCACCGACGCCGCCGGCTACGACGAGCCGCTTCATGCCCGTGGATTCCAGCGCCGCCAGGCTTTTCTTCAGCAGCACTTCGACGATCGCGGCCTGGGTCGACGCGGCCAGGTCGGCCTTGCGGGTTTCGAGGTCGTCTCCGAGCTTCTTCGCCTGCGTCATCACCGCGGTCTTGAGGCCGGCGAAGGAGAAATCCAGGTCGCCGCTGTGCAGCAGCGGACGCGGCAGCTTGAAGGCCGTGGCATCACCCTGCTCCGCCAATTTGGCCAACCAGGGACCACCGGGGTAAGGCAGGCCCATGAGCTTGGCGCTCTTGTCGAAGGCTTCGCCGGCGGCGTCGTCGATGGTCTCGCCGAGGATCTCGTAGTGGCCCACGCCATCGACGCGCATCAGTTGAGTGTGGCCCCCGGACACCAGCAAGGCGACGAAGGGGAACTCGGGAGGGTCCGCACTCAAAAAGGGCGACAGCAGGTGGCCTTCAAGATGGTGCACGCCGAGCACCGGCTTGCCCAGCGCCGCGCCCAGCGCGCATGCCACGCCCGCCCCCACCAGCAGCGCGCCGGCCAGGCCTGGCCCGCGCGTGTAGGCCACCACATCGACGTCGGCCAGTTCCCGCCCGGCTTCCAAGAACACGGTCTGCGCGAGCGGCAGCACGCGGCGGATGTGGTCGCGGCTGGCGAGTTCCGGCACCACGCCGCCATAGGCCTGGTGCATGGCGATCTGGCTGTGCAGCGCATGGGCGCGCAGCAGCGGCGTCGCGCTGCCTTGCGCTTCCACGAGCGCAACGCCGGTTTCGTCGCAAGACGATTCGATTCCGAGTACAAGCATTCAGGGAGTGTAGAAGCCGCACGGTTTCGGGGCACGGATGTTGCTCCATGACCTTCCAACGATGAAATCAGGACTCAGCTTTCTTGTTGCAGCGCGACGCTGCGAAATCGACGAACTGGACCAGCTCGGGCGCACCAGCGAACTGGTGGGCACGATCGGCCGGCTGGTGCATGCGCTGCAGCGCGAGCGCGGGCTTTCCAACGTGCTGCTGGCGTCGCAGGGCAGACGTTTTGCCGCGCAACGCAGCGTGCAGGTCGGCGAATGCATCCGGCTGGAGCATGAGGTGCGCGCCGGCTTCGACGGGCTGCAGGCCGAGGCGCGTCGACTGGGCAGCGGGACGCGCCTGTTCAGCCGCATCGCCTGGGTGCTGCCGGGGCTCGATGCCCTGCCCGTGCTGCGGCGGCGCGTCGGCGCGCTGGAGATCGGCGTGGCGGACGCCTCGGCGGCCTTTGCCAAGCTGATCGCGGGGCTACTGGCGGTAGTGTTCGAGGCGGCCGATGGCGCGACGGACCCGGAGATATCACGGCTGCTCGCGGCCATGTTCAATTTCATGCAGGGCAAGGAGTTCGCGGGCCAGGAGCGTGCATGCGGCGCGGCCGCATTTGCCGCGGGCGTGGATGACGGAACGCGCCAGCAGCAGTGGCTGCAACTCATCGCGGCGCAGGAGCGCTGCTTCCATGTGTTCACCGAGTTCGCCGGGCCGGTGCTGGCGACGCTGTGGCAGGAGAGCCAGCCCGGAGAAGAAACCGCCGAGCTGGAGCGCCTGCGCCGTGCGGCCATCACGACGGCCCCGGGCGAGCCGCTGGACTCCGAACTCAGCACGGTCTGGTTCGACTGCTGCTCGCTGCGCATCGACGCGATGAAGGCGATCGAGGACCGGCTGGCGAGCGACCTGCGTGCGCTGTGCGACCGCAAGATCACCGAGGCGCGGGCCGAGGCAGATGCGAACGAGGCGCTGCTGGACCAGGTGGCAGGTACGGAGGGAACGTCGGCCTTCTTCGACGACATCGCGCCGCAGCCACCCACGGTCAAGGCGTACGGGCACCAGCTCGAACGTTCGGTGCTCGACATGCTGCAGGAACAGTCGCAACGCCTGCAGGCCATGAGCGACGAGCTGGATGCCGTGCGCGCCGGCCTCAACGAGCGCAAGCTGGTGGAACGGGCCAAGGGTCTGTTGATGGCGCACCGGCGCATGACCGAAGAAGAGGCGCACAAGATGCTGCGCCAGACCGCGATGAACCAGAACCGGCGGCTGGTCGATGTGGCCGAGTCGGTGCTTTCGATGGCGGACTTCCTGCCGGGCACAAGCTGAATTGGTGCGCTGCACAAATCGGGTGCCCTGGACTCGATTTCAACCTGATGGGACGGAAAGCGCTGCTACATCAGCGCTTGTTGCTATCACTTTCATAGCAAACAGCCACTCCAAATCGCTGGCACGCCGCTTGCATTCAATCCCGGCATAGACCAAAGACGGTCGTCAGGCAGGTGGCCTCCAACGACGGATGCCGCTGACCCACAGGACAAAGGCGTCCTTGCCCGCATGCACTCGTAAATCACTCGAGCGGCTGATGCGCGGCGAGGACGCCTTTTTGTTTTTCGTTTTGTTGTTTTGACCGGAGTTCGCCCCATGACCGATGCGCTGAAATTCAAGTTGAGCCGACGCACTGCGTTGAAGGCCGCCGCCGCGGGTGCGGTCGGCATCGCCCCCGCCTTGCGTGCCGCCGTCTGGGCCCAAGGCTCGGACAAGCCCGAGAAGGCCGAGGTGAAGATCGGTTTCATCCCGCTGACCGACTGCGCCAGCGTGGTGATGGCCTCGGTGCTCGGCCTCGACAAGAAGTACGGCGTGAAGATCACGCTGAGCAAGGAAGCCAGCTGGGCCGGCGTGCGCGACAAGCTGGTCAATGGCGAGCTCGACATGTCGCACGTGCTCTATGGCCTCATCTACGGCGTGCACGTCGGCGCTGGCGGCCCGAAGAAGGACATGGCGGTGCTGATGGGCCTGAACCGCAATGGCCAGGCGATCACGCTGTCGAAGACGTTGGCCGACAAGGGCGCGGTCGACGGCCCCTCGCTGGCCAAGCTGATGGCCAAGGAGAAGCGCGAATACACCTTTGCCGGCACCTTTCCGACCAGCACGCACACGATGTGGCTCAACTATTGGCTGTCGGCCTCGGGCATCAGCCCGATCAGCGATGCCAAGGTCATCGTGGTGCCGCCACCGCAGATGGTGGCCAACATGCGCGTGGGCAACATGGACGGCTTCTGCGTCGGCGAGCCCTGGGGCCAGCGCGCCATCATCGACAAGATCGGCGTGACCGCGATCACCACGCAGGACATCTGGAAGGACCATCCCGAGAAGGTGCTCGGCACGCGCGCCGAGTTCGTGAAGGCCAACCCCAACACCTGCCGCGCCGTGATGATGGCCGTGATGGAAGCGGGCAAGTGGATCGACGCCAACCTGCAGAACAAAGCCAAGATGGCCGAGACGGTGGCCGAGAAGTCGTACATCAACACCAGCGCCGACGCGATCAACCAGCGCATCCTGGGCCGCTATGAGAACGGCATTGGCAAGACCTGGGACGACCCCAACCACATGAAGTTCTTCGATGACGGGCAAGTCAACTTCCCGTACCTGTCGGACGGCATGTGGTTCCTCACGCAGCACAAGCGCTGGGGCATCCTGAAGGAGCATCCGGACTACCTGGGGGTGGCCAAGCAGATCAACCAGATCGACCTCTACAAGGACGTGGCCGGCGCGATGAAGGTCAGCGTGCCGAAGGACCCGTTGCGCACCAGCAAGCTGTTCGATGGTGTGGTGTGGGATGGCAAGGACCCGAAGAAGTACGCGGACTCGTTCCGTGTGCAGGCTTGAGAGGAGCGCGGACATGGTCAGTGCTGTTTTTCACTCTCCCCTTGACGCTGCCATTCCTCTCCCTCTCCCGCGTGCGGGAGAGGGGCGGGGTGAGGGTGTGGCTCGTGTCGAGGCTGCCCCTCACCCCAGCCCTCTCCCCAGGGGGGAGAGGGAGAAACGCAAGTCCATTGATCTGCGCTGGTTCTGGATGCGGGTGTTGCCGCCGCTGGCGGGCTTCGGCTTGCTGGTGTTGATCTGGGAACTGGTGGCGCTGCGCAGCACCAACGGCTTCCCTTCGCCGCTGGAGACCTGGAAGCAGGCCGTCGATGTGTTCAGCGATCCGTTCTACAGCAACGGACCCAATGACCAGGGCGTGGGCTGGAACGTGCTCTCGTCGCTCAAGCGCGTGGCCTTCGGCTTCGGGCTTGCTGCGGCGGTGGGCATTCCGGCGGGCTTCGCGATCGGGCGCTTCGAGTTCCTGTCGCGCATGTTCAACCCGCTGATCAGCCTGCTGCGGCCGGTGTCGCCACTGGCCTGGCTGCCGATCGGGCTGCTGGTGTTCAAGGGCGCCAACCCGGCGGCCATCTGGACCATCTTCATCTGCTCGATCTGGCCGATGATCATCAACACTGCGGTCGGCGTGCAGCGCGTGCCGAGCGACTACATGAACGTGGCCAAGGTGCTCAACCTCAGCGAGTGGAAGATCATCACCAAGATCCTCTTCCCCGCCGTGCTGCCCTACATGCTGACCGGCGTGCGCCTCGCGGTCGGCACCGCCTGGCTGGTGATCGTTGCGGCGGAGATGCTGACCGGCGGCGTCGGCATCGGCTTCTGGGTGTGGGACGAGTGGAACAACCTCAACGTCAAGAACATCATCATCGCGATCTTCGTGATCGGCATCGTCGGCCTGTTGCTGGAGTTCGCGCTCATCAAGATCGCCACCGCGTTCACGTTCGAAGAGGTGAAGTCATGAGCGAAGTCACATCCGTGATCAGCAAGGCGGACAGGAAGTTCATCGACATCAGCGAGGTCGAGCAGACCTTCAAGACGCCCAAGGGCAGCTTCCAGGCGCTGCGCGACATCAACCTCACCGTGGCCAAGGGCGAGTTCGTGGCGCTCATCGGCCACTCCGGCTGCGGCAAGTCGACGCTGCTCAACCTGATCGCCGGGTTGACAAAGCCCACGCATGGCGCGCTGCTGTGCGCCAACAAGGAAATCAGCGGACCGGGTCCTGAGCGTGCGGTGGTGTTCCAGAACCATTCGCTGCTGCCCTGGCTGACCTGCTACGAGAACATCTACCTGGGCGTGGAGCGCGTTTTTGGTGCCACCGAGAAGAAGGCGCAACTCAAGGCGCGCACCGATGCGGCGCTGGCGCTGGTCGGGCTCACGCCGGCCACGAACAAGCGACCCGGCGAGATCTCGGGCGGCATGAAGCAGCGCGTCGGCATTGCCCGCGCGCTGGCCATGGAGCCCAAGGTGCTGCTGATGGACGAGCCCTTCGGTGCGCTCGATGCATTGACGCGCGCAAGGTTGCAGGACGAGTTGCTCGCCATCGTGCAGAAGACGCAGAGCACGGTCGTGATGGTCACGCACGACGTGGACGAAGCGGTGCTGCTGTCCGACAAGATCGTGATGATGACCAACGGCCCCTCGGCCACGATTGGCGAAGTGCTGACCGTGAACCTCGAGCGTCCGCGCAATCGCGTGGAACTGGCGGAAGACCGCAACTACGTTCACTATCGAAAGGCGGTGATCGACTTCCTGTACACGCGACAGGGTCATGTCGAGAAGGCCGCGTGAGTGTTCGTCTTCCACAACCAACGAGGAGCTTCACGATGACCCCCAATCAGATCCAACTGGTGCAGTCCAGCTTTGCCAAGGTCGTACCCATATCCGACCAGGCCGCCGCGATCTTCTATTCACGGCTGTTCGAATTGGCGCCGGATGTGCGGGCGCTGTTCAAGGGCGACATGGTCGAGCAGGGGCGCAAGCTCATGACGATGCTGGGCAGCGTGACCCGCGGCCTTGGCAACCTCGACACGCTGGCGCCAGTGGCCCAGCGGCTTGCAGAGCGACACGTCGGCTACGGCGCGCAGCCCGCGCACTACGCGGTGGTGGGTACGGCCCTGATCGATACGCTCGACAAGGGGCTGGGCGAGGAGTTCACGCCCGATGTGCGCAGCGCCTGGGAGACCGCCTACGGTACGCTCTCGGACGTGATGATCGCGGCGGCCCAAAAGACGGCTGCGGCCTGAATCCGGAGGCACGGCCGTGAAGACATTCATCCGCGTCATCGAGTTCTGGGTCCCCAGCGAGGATGGCAGCCTGCTTGAATTCGGCGGTGGCCTGTTCGGCCCCGCCCATCGCTTCGCGGCCGTCAGCCAGAACCTCTGCTTCGGCCGCGGCGAAGGCTTGCCGGGCCGGGCCTGGGACACGGGCCGCCCGATCGTCCTCAAGGAGTTGTCGGGCTCCTACTTCCGGCGGGCCGCGGCGGCCAAGACAGCAGGACTGACCTGCGCCATCGCGCTCCCGATCTTCAAGGGCGACCGGCTGAGCTCCGTCGCCGTGATCTTCTGCGGCGACGATGAGGAGCATTCAGGCGCCATCGAGCTCTGGGGCAACGACCCGGAAGAGTCCGCCGACATGACGCTGGTCGACGGCTACTACGGCACCACCGGCGACACCTTCGAGTTCATCTCGCGCGCCACCGCGTTCCGTCGCGGCACGGGCCTGCCCGGCATGGCGTGGGACGCACAGAAGCCGGTGTTCCTGCCGGACCTGGGCAAGGGCGCGGGATTCATTCGCGCCGACAGCGCAGTGAAGGTCGGCATCAACCGCGGCTTCGCGATCCCGTGCTCGACGCTGGACGGCTCCAACTTCGTGATGGCCTTCCTGTCGGCTCGCGCAACGCCGATTGCGCGCCGCATCGAAGTCTGGGAGCCCGATGCAAGCGGCACGCACCTGCGGCGCAGCCTCGGCTTCTCGGAGGCCGCCACGAAGTACGAAGACGCCTTCGAGGCCATCTCCATGGTAGGCGAGGCGCCGGACGCTGCCGGCGCCATCGCTCGCGCTTTCGCGAGCGGCGTTCCGTTCACGGCCGAACCCATGATCGCCATCCCCGTCGCGCCGCAAGGTCGCATCACGGCGGTGATGGCGCTGCACTTCTGATCACCTCTTCATTCAGGAAGGCACACGATGAAAAAGATGAAACTGGTCCTGGTGGGCAACGGCATGGCCGGCGTCCGCGCGGTAGAGGAGTTGATCAAGCTCGCGCCCGACCTCTACGAGATCACGGTGTTCGGCGCCGAGCCACATCCCAACTACAACCGCATCCTGCTGTCGCCGGTGCTGGCCGGCGAGCAGACGGTCGAGCAGATCATCCTGAACTCGTGGGAGTGGTATGCGGAGAACGACATCACCCTGCATGCCGGCAAGCTGGTGACCGAGGTCGATCGCGTGAAGCGCATCGTGCGGGCCGAGGCGGCGGACGGCAGCATCGTGGAAGCCGAGTACGACCGCCTGCTGCTGTGCACCGGCTCCAACCCCTTCATCCTGCCGGTGCCGGGCAAGAACCTGAAGGGCGTGATCGCCTATCGCGACATCGCCGACACGAACACGATGATCGAGACCGCGAAGACGCACAAGCATGCGGTCGTCATCGGTGGCGGATTGCTCGGCCTGGAAGCCGCCAACGGACTCATGCTGCGCGGCATGAGCGTGACGGTGGTGCACGTCAACGCCTGGCTCATGGAGCGCCAGCTCGATGATGTGGCGGGCGGTCTGCTGCGCAAGTCGCTGGAAGAACGGGGGCTCGATTTTCGGTTGAATGCGCAGACGCAGGAACTCGTCGATGACGGCGAAGGCCGCGTCAAGGCGGTGAAGTTCAAGGACGGCAGCGAGGTGCCGGCCGACCTGGTGGTGATGGCCGTCGGCATCCGCCCCAACACCACGCTGGCCGAATCGATGCGGCTGCATTGCAACCGCGGCATCGTGGTCAACGACACCATGCAAACGGTAACCGATGCACGCATCTACTCGGTCGGCGAATGCGCCGCGCACCGCGGCATTGCCTATGGCCTGGTGGCGCCACTGTTCGAGCAGGCCAAGGTCGCGGCGAATCACCTCGCGCAGTTCGGCATCGGGCGCTACCAGGGCTCGCTGACCTCGACCAAGCTGAAGGTCACGGGCATCGACCTGTTCAGCGCCGGCCAGTTCATGGGCGGCGAAGGCACAGAGGAAATCGTGATGAGCGATCCTTTCGGCGGGGTCTACAAGAAGCTGGTGATCAAGGACGACAAGCTGGTGGGCGCGTGCCTGTATGGCGACACGGTGGACGGCAGCTGGTACTTCAAGCTGCTGCGAGACGGACGCAGCGTGCACGACATCCGCGAGAAGCTGATGTTCGGCGAATCGAACATCGGCGACGTCGGCCATGAGGGCCACAGCAGCGCCGCGACGATGCCCGACGAGGCCGAGGTCTGCGGCTGCAACGGCGTGAGCAAGGGCACGATCTGCAAGGCGATCAAGGACAAGGGCCTGTTCACGCTGGACGAGGTGAAGAAGCACACCAAGGCCAGCGCGTCGTGCGGCTCCTGCACGGGCCTGGTCGAGCAGATCCTGATGTTCACGGCCGGCGGCGACTATTCGGCTGCGCCGAAGAAGAAGGCCATCTGCGGCTGCACCGACGCAAGCCACCAGAACGTGCGTGACGCCATTCGCAAGGAGAAGTACCTCACGCACGCGGAGGTCTACGAAGGCCTGGGCTGGACCACGCCGAACGGTTGCGCCAGCTGCCGCCCGGCCGTCAACTACTACCTCATCAGCACCTGGCCGAAGGAGGCCAAGGACGATCCGCAAAGCCGCTTCATCAACGAGCGCAGCCACGCCAACATCCAGAAGGACGGAACGTACTCGGTGGTCCCGCGCATGTGGGGCGGGCACACGACGCCGGACGAACTCAGGCGCATTGCCGACGCGGCGGACAAGTACAAGATCCCGACGGTCAAGGTCACGGGCGGCCAGCGCATCGACCTGCTGGGCGTGAAGAAGGAAGACCTGCAGGACGTGTGGCGGGACATCGGCATGCCCAGCGGCTTCGCCTACGGCAAGTCGCTGCGCACGGTGAAGACCTGCGTGGGCAGCGAGTGGTGCCGCTTCGGCACGCAGGACTCGACGCAGATGGGCAAGGACCTGGAGCATGCGCTGTGGGCGATGTATTCGCCGCACAAGGTGAAGCTGGCCGTCTCGGGCTGCCCGCGCAACTGCGCTGAGGCGGGCATCAAGGACGTGGGCGTGATCGGTGTGGACTCGGGATGGGAGGTGTACGTCGGCGGCAACGGCGGGATCAAGACCGAGGTGGCGCAGTTCCTCGTGAAGCTCAAGACGAGCGAGGAAGTGATGGAGTACACGGGGGCGTTCCTGCAGCTGTACCGCGAGGAAGGCTGGTACCTGGAACGCACGGTGCACTACATCTCGCGCGTGGGGCTGGACCATGTGAAGAAGAAGATCGTCGAAGACGTTGCCGGTCGCAAGGCACTGTGGGAGCGCTTGCAGTTCGCGCTGGATGGCGAGCCGGATCCGTGGTTCGAGGCGAACCGGGCGCAGGTCGATGTGCGGCAGTTCGTGCCGGTGGCCGATGCGACGACGGCGCCGCTGGTCTACATGCCGAAGGCCAGCATCGCCTCGCCGGATCTCGCCGATATCTCGTGATGCAGGAGGCACCGATGACCGAATGGAAAACCATCTGCCGCGTCGACGAGATCCCGGTGCTGGGCTCGCGCCGCGTGTCGCGCCCGGTGGGCGTGGCCGTGGCGGTGTTCCGCAACAGCCAGGACGAGGTGTTCGCGCTGCTGGACCGCTGCCCGCACAAGGGTGGGCCGCTGTCGCAGGGCATTGTGTTCGGCAACAGCGTGGCCTGTCCGCTGCACAACTGGACGATCGGGCTGGAGGACGGCTGCGCGAAGCAGCCCGACGAGGGGTGTACGCCGAAGTTTGCGTGCCGGGTCGAGGGTGGGCACGTGCTGCTCGACGCGCATGAGTTGGCGACACATGCGCTGGACCTCAAGGCGCCGCGTGCCGGTCCTGGTCAGGCTGCGCCCGCGGGTCCGTTGGGAGACGAAACCTTTGATGTGCAGGCGCCTCATGCTTCCTGAATTTGTCGTTGCGGGCATGTCGAACGCATCGGGCGCATTGGGGACATCGGGTGGGTCATGGGCCAGGGGCGCGTCGACGGGCGGCATGCGGCACGGGCCGGCCGACCCTACTGCGCTGGTCGCTTCGCGACTCCCCTGCAGTGCCCGCGCTTGGCGGGGTCCACATGAACTCGCTTCGCTCAAACAGCATGTGGCCCTGATCCGCCAAACGCTGCGCGCTTCGGCAGCGCACAAGGGATCGACCAACCCGCACCGCATGCCACCCGCCGACGTGGACAGGCTTGTGTTGCTCGGCCGCTCATCGAAGGACAACGCTCGGGGCTTCTCACCGTGCCGGCTGTTGGTCTTCCTCCCTCTCCCTCTGGGAGAGGGCTGGGGTGAGGGCAGCCGCACCCAAAAAGGGGACGAGGCCTTAGTTCACCCCCAAGCCCGGTGCGCGGTGCGGGTCGGGCGATCCCTTCTGCGCCGCCGAGCAGCGCAGCGTTGCGCGGATCAGGGCTCGCGATTGTCTGAGCCGAAGGCGAGTTCGAGCCAGACCCCGCGAAACGCGAGCAGCGCAGGGCAGCCGCGAAGCGGCCGGTGCAGTGGGGTTGCACGGCCCGTACCGCGTACCGGGCGCTCCGCCCAAGGGACGACTTCGCCCGCATCCAAGTCACAAAAGCCATGAAAGAAACCAAGTCCACCTGCCCCTACTGCGGCGTAGGCTGCGGGGTGATCATCGAATCGCAGGGCGACCAGATCACCGGCGTGCGTGGCGACCCGGACCATCCGGCCAACTTCGGCCGCCTCTGCACCAAGGGCTCGACCCTGCACCTCACCGCATCGGCCGAAGTCACCCGCCAGACGCGCCTGCTGCAACCCATGCAGCGCCTCGAGCGCAACGCCGCCCCGCAACCCGTCACCTGGGACACCGCCCTCGACACCGCCGCCGACAAGTTCGCCGCCATCATCCGCGACCACGGCCCCGACGCCGTCGGCTTCTACGTCTCCGGCCAGTTGCTCACCGAGGACTACTACGTCTTCAACAAGCTCGCGAAGGGCCTTGTCGGCACCAACAACATCGACACCAACTCGCGCCTGTGCATGAGCAGCGCCGTCGCGGGCTACAAGAAGACGCTCGGCGCCGATTCGCCGCCGGCCTGCTACGACGACTTCAAAGACGCCCAATGCCTCTTCATCGTCGGCAGCAACACCGCCTGGGCGCATCCGATCCTGTTCCGCCGCATCGAGGATGCGAAACTCGCCAACCCGGCGATGAAGATCATCGTGGCCGACCTGCGCCGCACCGACACCGCCGAGATCGCCGACCTGTTCCTGCCGATCCAGCCCGGCACCGACGTGATGCTGTTTCACGGCATGCTGCACCTCATGCTGTGGGAAGGCTGGACGAAGCCCGAGTACATCGCCGCGCATACCACCGGCTTCGACGCGTTGAAGACCACCGTTCGCGACTGCACGCCCGACAAGGTCGCGCAGACCTGCGGCATCGACAAGGCCGACCTGCTCGAAGCCGCGCGCCTCTTCGCCACCTCCGCCGCCACGCTGAGCCTCTATTGCCAGGGCCTGAACCAGTCATCCTCCGGCACCGCCAAGAATGCCGCCCTCATCAACCTGCACCTGGCCACCGCGCAGATCGGCAAGCCCGGCGCCGGCCCCTTCTCGCTCACTGGCCAACCCAACGCCATGGGCGGGCGCGAGGTCGGCGGGTTGGCCAACCTGCTGAGCGCGCACCGCGACATGTCCAACGCCACACATCGTGCCGAGGTCGCCGCGTTGTGGGGCGTGCCCGACGTGCCCGCCATCCCCGGAAAGACCGCCGTCGAGATGTTCCAGGCCGCCGCCGACGGCGAGATCAAGGCGCTGTGGATCGCCTGCACCAACCCTGCCCAATCCATGCCGGACCAGGCGACGGTGCGCCGCGCCCTCGAACGCGCCGAGTTCGTGGTGGTGCAGGAGGCCTTTGCCACCACCGCCACCTGCGCCTATGCCGACCTGCTGCTGCCCGCCACCACCTGGGGCGAGAAGACGGGCACCGTGACCAACAGCGAGCGCCGCATCTCGCGCGTGCGCCCGGCCGTCGCGGCGCCTGGCGCGACGCGGCATGACTGGTCCGCGGCGACGGACTTCGCCCAGCGCCTGGAAGCCCGCCTGCCCACACGCGCATCGACGACGCTCTTCCCCTACCTGCTCGACAACGAAGTCGGCGCCGAATCGATCTGGAACGAGCACCGCGAGTCCACACGCGGGCGCGACCTCGACATCACCGGCTTGAGCTGGCCGATGCTCGATGCCCAAGGCCCGCAGCAATGGCCCCTGCCCGAAGGCGCCAGCACGGGTCGTATACGTCTCTACGAGGACGGCCGCTTCCCGACACCAGACGGCCGCGCCCGCTTCGTCGACACCCCCTACAAACCCCTCGCGGAACAACGCGAGGCCCGCTTCCCCTTCTCCCTCAACACCGGCCGCCTGCGCGACCAATGGCACGGCATGAGCCGCACCGGCACGCTCGGCCGGCTGTTCGGCCATGTGGCCGAGCCGGTCGTGCAGATGCATCCGCAGGACATGGCCCGGCGCCACCTCAAGGAGGGCGACCTGGTCCACCTGACGTCGCGCCGCGGCAGCATCGTGCTGCCGGCCCAGGCCAGCCGCGAGGTCGGCATGAGCCAGGCCTTCGTCGCGATGCATTGGGGGGAGGAATACCTGAGTGGCCTTGCCTCCAACGGCGAACGCCTCGCCGGCATCAATGCACTCACCACCCCGGCCTTTTGCCCCGATTCGAAGCAACCCGAGCTCAAGCACGCGGCGATCAAGATCCTCAAGGCCGAACTGCCGTGGTCCCTGCTCGCGGCGGCCTGGCTGCCGGACGGCACGGCGCTGAGCACGCGGCAGCAGTTGCGCGAACTGATGAAGGAATTCCCCTTTGCGAGCTGCGTGCCCTTCGGGGCCGGTGGTGCGCTGTCGGCGGGCGCGGCCGATCGCACCGGCCTGCTCTTCCGCGCCGCCGGCCACGAAGCCGCCCCCGATGCCCTGCTGGCCCGCATCGAGTCCCTGCTGGGCCTGGCCGCCGCCGACACGCTGCGCTACGCCGACGTGCGCCACGGCCAACGCCGCGCGGCGCGCCTGGTGCGCAGCACCGACGTTGCTGGCGAAGCGCACCTGGAGGGCTTCCTGCTGGCCGGCGACACACGGGCCGAGGCCTGGATCACCGCGCTGCTGCGCGGCCAATTGCCCGCGCAATCCTTCGGCAGGCAACTGTTGCGCCCCGGCGCCACCGCGCCGGTGGGCGTCGCCGCGCGCGGCAAGATCGTCTGCAGTTGCTTCGGCGTGACCGAGACGGCCATCGTCGAAAAGCTGCAGGGCTGCACCGGCAACGACGAACAGCGCCTCGCGGCGCTCCAGGGCGCGCTGCAATGCGGCACCAACTGCGGCTCCTGCATTCCCGAACTCAAGCGCATGGTCCGCACCGAGCTGGCGGAGGCGGCGCTGTGAGCGCAGCGCCGGGCCCGATGACCACCCATGCATCGCCCGCGGGCATAAGCCGACTCGCGAATTGGCATAACGCTTGCGGGACAATCCCTGCACCCATGGGAATCAGCCAATACATCAAGGAAATCGGCCGCGGCGCGCGCGGCGCGAAGCCACTCACCCGCGAACAGGCCACCGACCTGTTCGGCCAGGTGCTGGACGGCACCGTCACCGACCTGGAAATCGGCGGCTTCTGCCTGGCCATGCGCATCAAGGGCGAGACGCCCGAGGAGATGGCCGGTTTCCTCGACGCCACGCACACCCGCCTGAACCGCATCCCGGCCGGCGACCGCCCGCTCATCGTGCTGCCCAGCTACAACGGCGCGCGCAAGTTGCCGGTGCTCACGCCCCTGCTGGCGCTGCTGCTGGCGCGCGAGGGCCTGCCAGTGCTGGTGCACGGCGCGGCCACGGAATCCACTCGCGTGCTGGCGTCGAGCGTGCTCGCCGCACTCGGCACCCAGCCCATGACCGCCATCGCGCCCATCGCCAATGGCGAAGTCGCCTTCGCGCCGACGGAGTTGCTCAGCCCCGGCCTCAAGCGCCTGCTCGACGTGCGCCGCGTGGTCGGCCTGCGCAATCCGGGCCACAGCGTCGTCAAGCTGATGCAGCCGACCGAAGGCCCCTGCGTCGTGGTCGGCAGCTACACCCATCCGGCCTACGCCGAGTCGATGGCCGCCACCTTCGAGCTGATGGGCATCACCGCCCTGCTCTCGCGCGGCCTCGAAGGCGAAGTGGTGTCGGACCCGCGCCGCACCGCGCAGATCGACGGCTTCCTCCGCGGCACGCGCACCGAGCTCCAGGCGCAGCAACCCGGCACGCAAGGCGAGGTCGAGGGCCTGCCGACCGAGATCGACATCGAAACCACGGCCGACTACACGCGCCGCGTGCTGGCCGGCGACGCGCCGGTTCCGGCCGCGATCGCGCAACAGGTCGAATACATCCAGCAACTGGCGAACCGGCTATGAGCAAAACCATATTCCCCACCCAAGGCACCTGCACCCTCGTCGGCGCCGGCCCGGGCGACCCGGACCTGCTGACGCTGAAAGCCGTCAAGGCGATCCATGCAGCCACCGTGCTCTTCGTCGACGACCTGGTCAACGACGCCATCCTGGGCTATGCACGCCCGGAGGCGCGCATCGTCCACGTGGGCAAGCGCGGCGGCTGCAAGAGCACGCCGCAGGCCTTCATCGAGAAGCTGATGATCACCGCCGTGCGCGAAGGCGAGGCCGTGGTGCGCCTGAAGGGCGGCGACCCGTTCATCTTCGGCCGCGGCGGCGAGGAGGTGGAGCACCTGCGCGAGGCCGGCATCGAATGCACCGTGGTCAACGGCATCACCGCCGGCCTGGCCGCCGTGACCTCGCTCAACGTGCCGCTCACCCATCGCGACCATGCGCAGGGCGTGGTGTTCGTCACCGGGCATGCCAAGACCGGCGCGGGTGCCGCCGAGGCGCCGACCGACTGGCGTGCCCTGGCCGCCACGGCGCGCGACGCGCGACTCACGCTGGTGATCTACATGGGCGTGTCGGGCGTGCAGCACATCCAGGATGAATTGCTGCACGGCCTGCCGGGCGACACGCCCGTCGCGGTGATCCAGCATGCCACGCTGCCCTCGCAGCGCCACATCGCGACCACGCTGTCCCGGCTCAAGGCCGGGATTGCGGAGGCCGCGCTGGCGAGCCCGTCCATCATCGTGGTCGGTGACGTGCTGCGCGGCCTGGCCGCCGCCGGTGCCGAGAACCAGTCCCGCTTCGGGACCTGATCAGCCGCTGAAGTAAGGCCGCTCCGCCGGCAAGAGTGCCCGCTTGGCAAAGCTGCGCCATGGCGCCGGCGCACGCTGGCCCCAGGCGATCAGCCCGATGCCGTAGGCTTGCGCGCGCAATTGCGGCGACACGCCTTGCAGCAGTGCCTCCAAGTGGGTCCGGTCGCGGAATATCGGCTCGGGCCGCTGGGGGTCACGCGGCGGGTCGCGCAAGGCCTCCACGGACGCCACGAATTTTCCCAGTGCCTTCGCCTCCGCGGCCGGCAAGCGGCGCACGAGCGCCGCCAGTACCTGATCGGTCTTCTGCCCCGACTTGATCGCGAGACCGACGGCCATCCACGCATCGTCCCAATCCATGGCCAGGCGGGCTTGCGCCTTGAGCGCCGCTGCGACGGCCGCGGGCGTGGCGCCGTCGGACGCCCCGACCATCAGCGCCAGTCGGGGTTCCGGCGCCGACGGGGCCTCGGCGAGTGCGAGCGCCCTGTCGAGCTGGCCCCGGTCCAATGCGGCATAGCCCAGCGCCGCCCCGTCTGACAGCGACAAATTGCTGCCCCGCAACTCGACCAGTGTCTGGAGCAGTTGGGAATGAGCCGCCAGGTCGGCAAGGTCGGCGCCCTCGCCACTCTCGATGCGACGGATGCGCGCCAAGTCCAGCGACACGGCATGACGCAGCGACGGATTCCTCCCGGCCGCCTCCAGCGCCTGCCGCGCCTGCGGCCAGGCCTGCTCGGCAGCCCAGACATGGGCAGCGGCGTAGGCGAACCAGGCGCTGCCCGGATACTGGGCCGCGCCGCTCTTGAAGGTCGCGTCCCTCACCGCCGCATCGTCGATGCAGCGCACCGTGAGGTGGACCAGGTCGCCCTGGTCAGGCCGCGCCCGCTGCAATTCCCGGTGGCGATCGCAGACGCGATGGCGCTCGCCCGGCACCGCGACGTCCTGAAGGGCGCGCAGTGCAACGATTTCATAGGGGTCGCGTTGCAAGCGCTCTCGCAGGATCGCATCGCGCCCGGGCAGCGCTTGCGCCAGCGTGATCCAGTCGAGCAGGTCGGGCGAATCGGTGGCGTCCCAGCGGGCATGGGCGGCGATCAGCGCATTGCGTTCCGTCTCGCTCTCCAGCAGGCCGAGGTTCTCTCGCACCGAGCGCGTTTCCGCGGGGCTCAAGGCCTCGCGCGTGCCACCGCCGCCCGAGGTCCGGATCTGCTTCGGTGGGGCCTCGAGCACGTACTGCGCCGCCTGGCTCGACCAGCGCGGCGCGCCGAGCAGCCTGGCCTGGCGCGCCGTTGCGTCGCCATAGGTCGCGGTCCAGGCCAGCAAGGGGCTGGCGCCTGCGATGTTGTAGACATAGCGGGCGCCAACCTGCTCCGGCGTCACCGTCAGCGAGTCGATCGCGGCGCCCTCGGCCGTGTGCGCCGCCAGCACGAGCGGCCGGTTGGACTCGACCTCGAACTGCTTCGACGCACCCGCCGCCAACATCGCGCGCTGGCCGCCCACCTGCACCTCGACATGGCGGGCCAGCCCGTTGAATGCCGTGACCTTGGACGTGCCCCAGGACGCGCTCACACCCATCAGGCTGGCGACGACCCCGCCCGCCACCGCAAAGCGTGCCGCTCCCGCCCACCAGCCATCGGCGATCTGGAAGCGCGACCAGGCGTCGAGCTTCAGTTGACGCGGTCGTTCCTGTCCCGCGACCAGCGTGTCGTAGCGGTCTGGCGTGACGGGCATCACCGGCGCCTCGCCCAACGGCTGCCGGGTGATGGCCGCGTCGCGCAGCCGCGCTTCCGCCCGCAGCAGGCTGTCGAGCGCCGCACGCCGAAGGCAGCGCAAGGCCCGCATCATCGGGTTGAGCCAACTGTCGAGCGCCTTCAGCCACTCGTTGATGTTCTCGTGCGAGGGATGGACGAAATCGAACTCGCCGACGTCCAGCATCTGATCCCAGTTCGCATGCCCGAGCAGCGCCATCACCTCGACGCCGGGCAGCATGGTGATCCGTTCGCGCGAGACCTGCGACATCAGCATGAACAAGGCGCCGGCATCGCAGAGCGCACGCTCGGCTTCGCTGTGGCTGGTCTTGCGCTTGGCCGTGACCATTGCGACCGTGTTCTGCAGCACCGCATGCATGTCGAGCAGGTTGGCTTCGGTGTGCTCCGCGTAGTGCAGCAGGCGCAGCAGGCCGAACCAGCTCGCCTCCCACTCCGCGCCCGCCCTGGACGCCAGCACGCGGCAGGTGCTGCGGCACAGCCGGTCATGCGCCGCCAGCGCGCGCTCGATGTCCGAGATCTCCCGAGTGACCTCGTCGATCGCTCCCGCGAGTTCGCGCCGCTTGATCGGGCGCCCGCGATGCTCCAGCCGCGTGCCGGCGCTCACCGCGGCGCCATTGCGAAGCGCGGTCAGCGCAGCGCGCTCGTGGCACAACGCGTCGAGCCGTTCGAGGTCGGCGGACAGCGAATCGGGGTACAGCTCGGCGGACGCTTCTGCAGAGCCTTGCAGGTCGAACAATTGCTCCGCCGTCGTCTCCGATCGCGTCACGGCGCGAGCCAGGTAGAGCCCGCGATATTGGCGGCGGTACGACTCGCGGTCGTACTCCGCATCCAGCGCGGCCTGCGAGGCCTCGCGCGAAGCCACCATTGGCGCCGGTTCGATGTGCCGGATCAGGCTGGCGCAGATCCGCTCGCGCAGCGCATGCGGCTCGTTGAACAAGGCCCAGCTCGACTCGCCACGCAACTCCGCCGACAGGTACATGCGCTTGGCGTTCTCCTCGCGCTCATGGCTGGCCGGGTGCGTGGACCACATGCGCGACATCTGGATCTTGTCGCGCTTGAAGACGCGGTGCTCGGCGGATACGGGCGACGCGACCGTCGGCGGCACGCCGTAGCCCGGGTCGTCGTAGACCGCGCGCAGTTTCACCAGAACGCGCGCCTGGATGTCGTAGAGGTCGGCGGTCGCCTGGCCCTTCTTCAACTGCTGGTTGGCGAACTCCAGCGTGCGGTCCCAGGCGGTCTCGGCCGCCTGCATCTTGTAGAGCGCATGAACCAGCGCATCGCTGCCCGCCAGTCCCACCGCCACGCGGTCGGCCTGGAACTCCATCTCGCGCGACAGCGCACGGTCGGCCAATACCACCACGCGGAAGAAGCTGTCCACCAGCGAACGGATGGCCCACACCAGCACGGAGAACAGCCAGCCGACCCAGGCCACGCGAATGTCGGCACGCGACACGCGGCCAAGGAAGTTGTCGAAGCGGTCGCGCTTGGCCACCACATGCCCGGCGATCTGCTGCGCCAGGTAGACCCAGCGTCCGACCGCCATCGTGCGCTGTGCGAAATGCCCGAACTCATGGGCCAGCACGGCCTTGAATTCCGACACCGTCAGCATGTTGACCAGCGCCAGCCCGATCTCCAGGTTCTTGCGCGAGGGCAGGAACAGGTTGGCCAGCGACAGGTCGTAGAACACCGCCGCGTTGACGCGGGTCGACAGGTACACCTTGTGCGGCCGCGGCGCATTGGCTTCGTCGGCCAGGCGATGCAGGAAGGCGAACAGCCGGGGTTGATCGGCCGCGGAAATCTCGGTGAGCGAACCGAGTTCGCCGCGGCGCACGAACACCAGCGCCTTGAGCATGAAGAAGGCCAGGAAGCCAGCCGCCACACCGACCAACAGTTGCAGCACACCGTCGGGCGAGCCATGCAGGAACGCCCGCACCGACACCCATGCCTTCCAGGCCAGCCAGACTGAAAAACCGAGGTAAGCCGCGACAAATGCCAGCAATGCCGCCATCGCGAGCCAGGCTTGCCGACGGTAAGCCGCGCTGGCCCTGACAATCGCCTCCTTCCCCGCACCCGGACCTGCCGGATACAACGCATCCATGTTGTGAGCTCCCTCCAGCCGAGGATGCGAAATGGGAGAGACCCCACTGACAATCGCCATCCGCTGGTTCAAAAATAGTGACAGGGATGATCCATGTGCGACCCGATGGCGGAAAGCTAGAAATGCTCGGAAAACTCAACGAATTCAGCGAGAGCCACGGCGAACTCCAGCCGGGCAAGGGATTAGTCACAGGAACCATCGCGCTTACGCTCGGCATCCTGTGCTTCCTGGGGGTGCTGGCCTTCCATTTCCCGCAGTACCTCACCACGCCGGAGCTGCGGCGCAGCTACAACGTCGACGTGATGCGCTACATCCTGCTGACGGCGATGGTGATCGCGGGCGGCCTGTCGCTGGTCAACGTGATCTTCAACCGGGCCCGCTGGCTGTCGGCCTTCGCGTTCCTGCTGGTCGCGGCCGCGCTGCTGCTCGGCGGCCACAAGGTGCCGGTGGACAGCAACTTCCCCGACCATACGCCCTACATCGGGCTCGACTGGTTCATCCTCGACCTGCTTGGCTCCTCGCTGATCTTCATCTTCATCGAGAAGCTGTTCGCCTACCGCAAGGAGCAGCCCGTGTTCCGCGATGAATGGCAGACCGACCTGTACCACTTCATCGTCAACCACATGATCGTCGGCTTCGTACTGCTGGCGACCAACCTGCTGGTGCACAAGCTGTTCGGCTGGGCCGCCAACGACGGCATCCGCGGCTGGGTGGCCGACCTGCCCTTCTGGGCCGGGCTGCTGCTGATCATCCTGGTGGCGGACCTGGTGCAGTACTGGACGCACCGCGGCTACCACGAGGTCCCTTTGCTGTGGCGCCTGCACGCGGTACACCACAGCGTGAAGAGCATGGACTGGATGGCCGGCTCGCGCCAGCACATCCTGGAGCTGCTGATCACGCGCACGCTGGTGCTGGCGCCGATCTACGTGCTGGGCTTCAGCAAGGACGTGATCGACGCGTACATCGTGGTGGTCGGCTTCCAGGCGGTGTTCAACCATTGCAACGTGAACGTGCGCCTCGGGCCGCTGCGCTACATCATCGTCACGCCCAACTTCCACCACTGGCACCACAGCCAGGACGACGAGGCGATCGACAAGAACTACGCTGCGCACTACGCCTTCCTCGACTACCTCTTCGGCACCGCCGTGAAGAGCACCAAGCTGTGGCCCGAGCACTATGGCGTGGTCGGCGACTACGTGCCGAACGGCTTCTTCAAGCAGCTCAAGTTTCCGTTCGTCTGGAAGGGATGATGAAGTTCCCTGCCCTGGTCGCCGCGACGGGCGCGGCGCTGCTGCTGTCGGCCTGCGCTTCGCGCGTCGACCTCCCCACGCGTGACACACCGCCGGCCCTTCGCATCCAGAGTTCCGCCATTGCGCCAGGCAACGGCGGTGAACTCATCACGGCCGCTTCGCTGGAGCCCGGCGACATCCTGCTGACCTCGGTCGCCACCCTCACCTCCTTCGGCATCCGTCTCGGCAGCTTCGCGCCGGTCAGCCATGCGGTGCTCTACCTGGGTGACGGGCGCATCGCCGAGGCCGTGGGCAGCGGCGTTCGCGCGCGCAGCCTGGCCGAAGTCATCGCGGAGGAGCAGATGGTGGTGGCCTTCCGCGCCCCCGGCCTGGACGCCGCCCACATCGAGCGCATGCGCGCGTGGGCGCTGTCGCAGGTCGGCACGCCCTACAACACGGTCGGCGTGATGCTGGATGCACCCTTCGTGCTGAATCGCCGCGTGTGCGAGTTGCCGGGCGTGCCGTCACCGGTCAGCAACTTCTGCATGACCGGCATGGCCACCGTGCAATTGGGCGCCAGCCGCAACGACCGATTCTTCTGCTCGCAGTTCGTGCTGGAGGCCTACAAACAGGCCGGCGCCCCGATCACCACCGCCGACCCGCGCTGGGTCAGTCCGGCCGACCTGCTGCACATGCGCGAAGGCGACGTGCCGTCGATCCCGGCGACACAGCCGCTGCGCTATGTGGGGCATCTGAAATACAACCCGGTGCCGGTCATCACGGCGGATGGGGCGACCTCGCGGTGAAGGCCCCGAGGGGGCGCTTTTGCTAGCATCGGCTTTCCTCTGCCCGAACGTCCTGGAGCCCACCATGCAAATCGCCGAACTCGCAGCCTTGCCGCTGCCAGAGCGCCTCGCCGCCATGGAAGCGCTGTGGGATTCCTTGAGTCACGACCCGGCGCATGACCCCAGTCCAGCGTGGCACCAGGAGGTCCTGGCGCAGCGACGCAAGGAACTCGCGCAAGGCCACACACTGCCTTGGGACGAGGTAAAGCGCCACCTTCGCGCCTTGCGCGACGACAAGCCACATTGACGCCGGTGCATGACATCGAGCTCCTGCCTTCGGCGCAGGCGGATCTTCAAACCGGCTTCTGGTTCTATGAAATGCAAGCCGATCGCCTCGGTGACTACTTTCTTGACTGCCTGATTGCGGATATCGAGTCGCTCCGCCTGTTTGCAGGCATCCACCCCAGGTCGCATGGCGACTTCCATCGAACGCTCTCGAAGCGATTTCCATTTGCCATCTACTACGAAGTCGTCGACGACGTCGCCATCGTCACGGCCGTCCTGGATTGCCGCCAAAACCCAGCATCAATCCGGGCGCGTCTACAGGATCGCTGAACATGTCTGACGCAACGCAATTCGACGTCGTCGTCATCGGCGCAGGCGCCGCTGGCCTCTTCTGTGCGGCTCAGGCCGGCCAGCGCGGCCTGAAAGTCTTGCTGATCGACCACAGCGAACGCATCGCCGAAAAGATCCGCATCTCGGGCGGCGGGCGCTGCAACTTCACCAACCGCGACCTGGACCCGCGCGCGCCGCAGAAGCACTTCGTCGGCGAGAACCCGAACTTCTGCCGCTCGGCCCTGTCGCGCTACACCGCGCAGCAGTTCATCGCGCTCGTGGACCGCCACGGCATCGCGCACCACGAGAAGCACAAGGGCCAGTTGTTCTGCGATGGCCCGTCGCAGCAGATCATCAACATGCTGCTGGCTGAATGCGCCGACGGCGGCGTCATCCACTGGCAGCCTTGCAGCGTCAAGTCGGTGGCGTATTCGGCGGCCGACGGCGGCGCGCGACGCTATCAGGTCGACACCAGCCGCGGCCCGGTCGCGGCCCCGAACCTCGTCATCGCCACCGGCGGCCTGTCGATCCCGCAACTTGGCGCGAGCGACTTCGGCTACCGCATCGCGCGCCAGTTCGACCTGGAAGTCATCCCGCCGCGTCCCGCGCTGGTCCCGCTGACCTTCGCCGGCGAAGGCTGGGCGCCCTATGCGGGCCTGGCCGGCCTGGCGCTTCCGGTGCAGATCGAGACCGGCGCCAAGAAGGAGCGCATGGCCTTCCTGGAAGACCTGCTGTTCACGCATCGCGGCCTGTCGGGCCCGGCGGTGCTGCAGATCTCCAGTTACTGGAAGGAAGGCACGCCGCTGACGATCGACTTCGCGCCCGGCACCGACGTGGCCGCCGCGCTGGGCGAGGCCAAGGCCCGCTCGCGCAAGCGGATCGGCAACGAACTGGCGACGCTGGTGCCCTCGCGCCTGGCCGATGCCTGGGTCGACGGCGAACCGGCCCTGCAGCGCCCCATCAACGAGGCGGCCGACCGTGCGCTGCAGGCGCTGGCCGAGCGCATCGAACGCTGGCAGATCACGCCCGCCGGCACCGAGGGCTACAAGAAGGCCGAGGTGACGGCCGGCGGCGTCGACACCCGCGAGCTCTCGTCCCAGACCATGGAATCGCGCAAGCAGCCCGGGCTCCATTTCATCGGCGAGGTGGTCGACGTCACGGGTTGGCTCGGCGGTTACAACTTCCAGTGGGCCTGGGCCAGCGCCTTCGCCTGTGCCGCGGCACTTTCATCGGCCTGATCGTTGTGCTAAAAGCTGCCCGCGAGCCATTTGTTGCTATAATCTTTGGCTAACTTCTGGCCTCCCCTCAACGGCCGCCAAAATTTTCAGTTGAGGAACCCCGGTCCGGGGCCTCGATCTCTCCGGGCCAAATCCAGTTCAACGAATCATCAATGACCACCATCCGCGTTAAAGAAAACGAGCCCTTCGACGTCGCACTGCGTCGCTTCAAGCGCACCATCGAAAAGCTCGGCCTGCTGACCGACCTGCGCGCCCGCGAGTTCTACGAAAAGCCGACCGCCGAGCGCAAGCGCAAGAAGGCCGCTGCCGTCAAGCGCCACTACAAGCGCGTGCGCAGCATGCAGCTCCCCAAGAAGCTGTACTAAGCACAGCTTCCGCTGGCCCCGCGCCAGTGAACCGAGCCGCGCCGGGGTGACCTGCCGCGGCTTTTGTTTTTGCCCCCTCTCCAGGATTCGCCATGAGCCTCAAGGAAAAGATCACCGACGACATGAAGACCGCGATGCGCGCCAAGGACTCCGAGCGCCTCGGCACCATCCGCCTGCTGCTGGCCGCGATGAAGCAGAAGGAAGTCGACGAGCGCGTGGAATTGGACGACCCGATGGTCGTGGCCATCGTCGACAAGCTGGTCAAGCAGCGCAAGGACTCGGTCGCCGCCTTCACGCAGGGCGGCCGCACCGACCTGGCCGACAAGGAAGCCGCCGAGATCAAGGTGCTGGAGGTCTACCTGCCGCAGCGCATGAGCGCCGATGAAGTGGCCGTCGAGGTCAAGGCCATCGTCGCCGAACTGGGCGCAAAGGGCCCCGGCGACATGGGCAAGGTTATGGGCGCCGTCAAGACCAAGCTGGCCGGCAAGGCCGACATGGGCCAGGTCAGCGCGGCGGTCAAGGCGGCACTCAGCGGCGCATGAGCGAAGCGCCGGGCCGCCCCAAGCGAGCTCGCGCCCCCTCGGGGGGCAGCGAGGACACGCAGTGCCGAGCTTGGGGGCTCATGGACACAGCGCCGGGCCGCCCCGTCCTCAAGGCTTGCGCCTGCCTTGTGGATGTGCAAGGCCGCCTGCTGGTGTTCGACCACCCGGTCGACGGCGGCATGCAACTGCCCAAGGGCACCGTCGAGCCGGGCGAGCATCCGGAAGATGCCGTGCGGCGTGAACTGCTCGAGGAATCGGGCATCGCGTACGCCGGCCAACTTGAAGACCTCGGGACGATGGACCGCTATTGCGAAGCCGGCGTCGAAGGCAACAAGCGACGCCACCCGCAGCTCTGGCACCTCTACCTGATGCGCAGCAGCGCGCCGCTGCCCGAGACCTTCGAACACATCGCCATGGGCAGCCCCGAGGAAGACGGCCTGGTCTTCTCCTTCCGCTGGCTGGCCGCCGACGACACGATCGATGACTTCGCCCCGCCCTACCAGCGCGTGATCGAACGCGTGCGTGCCACCTTGCGTTCCTAGGCGAGCAACTGCTTCGCCGCCATGTAGGCCCCCAGCAGTGCCAGCCCGGCGAAGAAGCAGCGCCGGAATGTCGCCACCGGCAGCCGTTGCCGCAACGCCGTGCCGGCCACCATGCCGAGCAATGCCGGCAGCAGCATCGGCAGGGAACTCTGGAGCGAGGCGCCGGCATAGCCGCCGCTCAATGCGAGGCCCCCGGCCAGCGCCAGGGTCGACGTGGTGAACGAAATGCCCATGGCCTGGATCAGCGCGTCGCGCTCCAGCGCCAGCCCTTGCAGATAGGGCACGGCCGGCAGCACGAAGACACCCGTCAGCGCCGTCAACAGGCCCGTCAGCGCGCCCGCCAACGGCCCCAGCCAACCCGCATGCCGCTCCGGCACCTGGACGCGCCAGCCTGCGAGTCCCCAGATCGCGTAGCCGATCAGGGCCAGTCCCAGCACCACCTCGGCCCCCGCACCCGAGGGCGCGCCAAAGGCTACGGAACCGCCGAGGGTGCCCAGCACGATGCCGACTTGCATGCCGCCCAGCCGGCGCAACAGCCCCGGCAGTGCCTTCAGCGGACCGGCCTGCCAGACATTGGTGACCAGCGACGGAACGATCAGCAGCGCGGCCGCCTGCGCCGGCGGCATCCACAGCGCCAGCATCGCCATCGACACGGTGGGCAGGCCCAGCCCGATCACGCCCTTGACCATCCCGGCCATGAGGAATACGGCGGCGGTGGCCAGCCAGGCAGTCCAGATCGTCATGAATCGCTTTGCTCCTTTGCTGCGGCAAGTCTGCCGCCGAAGCCTTCCTCAGGAAATGCGGATCTCGCGCAGCCAGCCTCAGCCTGGGACTGAGCCCCGGCCTGCATCCCGTGCTACCTTGGCGGCCATGCGATTCGACCTCACCGACCTGCGGCTCTTTCTCAACGTCGTCGAGGCCGGCAGCATCACCGCCGGCGCCGAGCGCACGCACATGACCCTGGCCTCCGCGAGCCAGCGCGTGCGCGGCATGGAAGACACGCTCGGCACGCCCCTGCTGTCGCGCCATGCGCAAGGCGTGGCGCCGACCGAAGCCGGACGAACGCTGCTCCACCACGCACGCGTCGTGCTCCAGCAGATGGCGCAGTTGCACGGGGAACTCGGCGAATACGGCCAGGGGCTCAAGGGCCACGTCCGCGTGCAATGCAATACCTCCGCCATGACGGAACACCTGCCCGCGCCGCTGAGCCGCTTCCTGGCGGAACACCCGCGCGTGTCGGTCGACCTCGAGGAGCGGCCCAGTCCCGAGATCGTCGACGCATTGCGCGGCGGCCTCTGCGACATCGGCATCGTCTCGGATGCCGTGGACGTGGAAGGGCTCGCCCATGCTGCGTTCCGCCGCGACGACCTGGTACTGGTGGTGCCGCGCGGCCATGCACTGGCCCGGCGCCGGCGCGCCCTGCTGGCCGATGTGGCCGATGGCGACTTCATCGGGCTGTCCGCAGCCAGCCCCTTGCAGCAGCACATTGCCCAGCACGCGCGGCGGATCGGCAGGCGGCTGAACTACCGCGTGCGCGTGGGCAGCTTCGAGGCGATCTGCGGCATGGTCGAACAGGGCATCGGCGTCGGCATCGTGCCGCTAACGGCCGCCGAACGCTGCGCCGCGACCATGAAGATCAGGCCCATCCGGCTCACCGACGATTGGGCCGCGCGCAAGCTGCTGGCCTGCGTGCGCCAGGTGGATGAACTCTCGCCGAATGCACGGCGCCTGCTGCAGCACCTGCTGCCGCAAGACCCAGGCTTATGAGCCCGCCACCTTCATGCGATTGACCAGCACCGAGCCGGTCGACTTCGCGCCGTAGTTGTAGACGTCGGCGCCCACGGCCTCGATGCCCATCAGCATGTCCTTGAGGTTGCCGGCGATGGTGATCTCCTGCACCGGGAACGCGATGCGTCCCTTTTCGACCCAGAAGCCGCTGGCACCACGCGAGTAGTCGCCCGTCACGTAGTTGACGCCCTGCCCCATCAACTCGATCACGAACAGGCCGGTGCCGAGCTTGGCCAGCATCACGTCCAGGTCGTCGCCGGCTTGCGTGAGGCGCGAACGCAGCGTCAGGTTGTGCGAGCCGCCAGCGTTGCCCGTGGTCTTCATGCCGAGCTTGCGCGCGGAGTAGGTGCTGAGGAAATAGCCTTCGAGCCGGCCCGCGTCCACCACCTTGCGCGCCTTGGTCGTCACGCCTTCATCGTCGAAGGGCGAGCTGCCCTTGCCGCGCAGCACATGCGGGTCTTCGGCGACATCCATGTGGTCGGGCAGCACCTGCTTGCCAAGCGAGTCGAGCAGGAAGCTGCTCTTGCGATACAACGCACCGCCGCTCGTTGCCTGCACCAGCCCGCCGAGCAGGCCAGCGGCCAGCGGCGACTCAAACAGCACCGGACATTCGACCGTCTTGATCTTGCGCGCCTTGAGCCGGCTCAGCGCCCGCTCCGCGGCGTAACGACCCACGGCCGCCGGGGCCGCCAGTTCATCGGCCGAACGCATCGAGCTGTACCAGGCGTCGCGCTGCATGTCGTCGCCCTTGCCGGCGATCGGCGCGACCGAAATGGAGTGGCGCGAACTGGCATAGCCACCGCGGAAACCATGCGTATGCGCGCTGAAGAAATGGCTCTGCTGCGCCGAGACACCCGCGCCTTCGCTGTTGGTGATGCGCTTGTCGGTCGACATCGCGGCCGCTTCGCATTCCAGCGCGATGCGCGCGGCTTCCTCGCTCGTCACCGCCCACGGGTGGAACAGGTCCAGGTCGGGCTGCTCCGTGACGATGTCCTCCACGTCCGGCAGGCCGCTGACCGGGTCTTCCGCCGTGAAGCGCGCGATGTCGTAGGCCGCCTGCACGGTCTGCGCGATGGCGGCTTCGGAAAAGTCGGAGGTGCTGGCATTGCCGCGGCGATGGCCGACGTAGACCGTGATGCCCAGCGACTTGTCGCGGTTGCGCTCGACGTTTTCCAACTCGCCCTTGCGTACCGAGACGCTGAGCCCGCAACCCTCCGACGCCTCCGCGCCGGCATCCGTCGCGCCCAGCCGCTTGGCATGCGCCAGGGCCGTATCGACCAGGTTTTCAAAGAAGGGGCGGCTGTAGGCAAAGCCGGATTCCGCAGGCGCGGGCGATGTCTTTGGGGTGGTCTTCATGTAGTGGCTATGATACTTGCGCCCCCTGTGTCGGATGACGCGGTTCCTCCCAAAGGCCCGTTCCGGATTTCCAGAACGCGCCCAATCCCCACGCCTGCACATGTCACGCAAACCCAAAAAAGGCTATTTCGTCCGCGGCCAGTTCGTTGCCGAAGGCAGCGAGCTCGACCTTGAACTCAAGCGCGAGCTCAAGGGTACCGACGAAGCCAGCAAGACCGAACTCAAGCGCGAGAGCGCCGAACTGCAAAAGCTCGGCGAAGACCTGCTGACCCTGCGCGCCGGCCTGTTCGACCCGCTGCCCCTCGGCGAGAAACTGGCCGACGCGATCCGCGAAGCCAAGCGCATCACCAACTTCGAAGGCAAGCGCCGCCAGATGCAGTTCATCGGCAAGCTGATGCGCGGCCTGGACCCCGAGGTGCTCGACGCCGTGCGCGCCGCCCTCGCCGAACAGCACCGCGCCCCCGCCGAGGAGACCGCCATGCTGCACGAAGCCGAGCGCTGGCGCGACCGCCTGATCGCCGACGACGATGCCCTCGGCGGCTGGATCGAAACCCATCCCGCCACCGACGCCCAACAGTTGCGCGCCCTGGTGCGCCAGGCCCGCAAGGACATCAAGGCCGGCCCGCCCGGCGAAGCGCCGCGCCAGGGCAAGGCGTACCGGGACGTGTTCCAGATTGTGCGCGAACAACTGGCCGCTCATGGCAATGCGGACCACGTCGCCCAGTCGGAAGACCTGGAGCGCGAGGACGACGCATAGGGGCGCTGCCCCGAGGCGAGCGTCCCTCATGACGCCGGGCAACTCCGCGCGGAGCTATGCCAGCGGCCGGCAGAGCCGGCCCGCGGAATTTCAAGAAAACTGAATGGAGTTTTGGTGTGAGCTTTGATGAAGTGCGAATCGGCATCGTCTCGGTCAGCGACCGCGCGTCGAGCGGCGTCTACGAAGACAAGGGCCTGCCCGCGTTGAAGGAGTGGATGTCCCGGGCCCTGCTGAATCCGATCACCTTCGAAGCCCGCCTGATCCCCGACGAGCAGGCCGCCATCAGCGCCGCCTTGATCGAACTGGTGGATGCCGGCTGCTCGCTGGTGCTCACCACCGGCGGCACCGGCCCTGCCCTGCGCGACGTGACGCCCGAAGCCACGCTGGCCGTCGCCCACAAGGAAATGCCCGGCTTCGGCGAGCAGATGCGCCAGATCAGCCTGCACTTCGTGCCGACCGCCATCCTGTCGCGCCAGGTCGCCGTGATCCGCGACAAGTGCCTGATCCTCAACCTGCCGGGCCAGCCGAAGTCGATCGCTGAAACGCTGGAAGGCCTCAAGGACGCCGACGGCAAGCAGATCGTGCCGGGCATCTTCGCGGCCGTGCCGTACTGCATTGATTTGATCGGCGGCCCGTATTTCGACACGGATGACAGCGTGTGCAAGGCATGGCGGCCGAAGGCGGCGATCCGGCCGAAGTAAGGGAAAAGGTCGCCTGCGCCCGGTGATGTGTACGCAGGCAGGCTGACCAGGAAGCGGAAACGGACGGCCGCAAACACCCAAAGCCCGGTATGCGGTGCGGGTCGGGTGACCCTTCTGCGATGCTGAGGAGCGCAGCTTTGGGCGGCTCGCGAAGCGGGGATCCGCTCACTTCGCGCAGCGAAGTTATGCGGATACCAACGGGGCCACATGCTGTTTGAGCGAAGCGAGTTCATGTGGACCCCGCGAAAAGCGAGCACCGCAAGGGAGCCCCGAAGGGGCCGCCGCAGTAGGGTCGCACGGCCCGTACCGCATGCCGGGCGCTCCCCGCAGCGAGCGCACATGTAAGCGCAACGCGTTACTTGCCCACCAACTCCGTCAGCTTCTCAGCCTCAAAACACTCATCCCGCGCCGCGTCACAAGGCACGCAATCCGACTTCTTCCCCCGCTCCGCAGACAGCGTCTCGATCGCCTGCCAAAGCAGCGCAATCTGGTGCTCCTGCGACGATGCGTTGTCGATCAACCCGCGCATGGCCAGCGACAACGGATCGTCGCTCTGCGTCACACCGTAAGCCAGGAACTTCTCACCGTTCTCGCCCGACGCCCGATCCGCCTTGCCCGGGATGATCCGCGCCGGAATCCCCACCGCCGTCGCACCCGCCGGCACCGGCTTGATCACCACCGCATTGGCGCCGATCCGCGCCCCATCGCCCACGGTGAACCCGCCCAGCACCTTCGCCCCCGCGCTCACCACCACGTTGCGCCCCAGCGTCGGATGCCGCTTCGTGCCCTTGTAGAGCGAAGTACCTCCAAGGGTCACACCCTGGTAGATCGTGCAGCCATCGCCGATCTCCGCCGTCTCGCCGACGACGACACCCATCGCATGGTCGAAGAACACCCGCTCTCCGATCTTCGCGGCCGGGTGGATCTCGATGCCCGTCATCCAGCGCGAGAAATGCGAGATGAAACCGCCGAGCCAGCGCAGCCCATGGTTCCAACACCAGTGCGCCGGACGATGCAGCACCACGGCATGCAGGCCGGGATACAGCGTCAACACTTCCCAAGCCGAATGGGCGGCCGGGTCGCGCTCGAGGATGCACTGGATGTCGGAGCGGATTCGGGCAAACATCTTTGGGTGATATCGATAGGGGAAGCGCAGTCTAAGGCCCCGTGTCATCACCTACGGACGCTGTGGATTCCCCGTCGAGTGGCGGCCGGTGCGGATCGACCATCGCCTTGGCAATGCCGCGCAGGATGTGGATCTCCTCCTGCGTCGGCTGCGCGCGGTTGAACAACTGTTGCAAGCGCGGCATCAGCTTCTTGGGCGCGGCAGGGTCCAGGAAGCCGATCTGCACCAGCGAGCGCTCCCAATGCGCCAGCATGCCGGCCACGGCTTGCGCATCGGCCGGCAACTGCACCGGCGCCACATCGCGCACCTCGAACCCACCCAGCGCCAGCCGCCATTCATAGGCAATCAACTGGATCGCCGCCCCCAGGTTTAAGGAGCCAAAAGCCGGATCCGCCGGAATGCTCAACGCCACATTGCAGCGATAAACGTCCTCGTTGCGCATCCCGAAGCGCTCCGAGCCGAACAAAAAGGCCACATGCTGCTCGCTCCCCTTCGCCAGCGGCTCCAGGTGCTCGCGCGGCGTGCGCGTCGGCGGGCCGAAGTCGCGCGGGATCATCGCCGTGGCGCACAAATGCGTGATGCCGTCCAGCGCCTCGTCCAGCGTCTCGACGATGCGGGCGTTGGCCAGCACGTCCAGCGCGCCGCTGGCCCGCTGGATCGTCTCCTCGCGCCGCAGCACGTTGGCCCAGCGCGGCGCCACCAGCACCAGGTCGCCGAAGCCCATGGTTTTCATCGCCCGCGCGGCGGCGCCGACGTTGCCGGCATGGCTGGTCTGGATCAGGATGAAGCGGGTGCGCATGAGGTCGATGGGGGACGGAAAGGGGCCTGCGGGTAAACTCGGGGGATTGTCGCCGCCCGCATCGCCGGGTCGTATCCACCGGGCCCGCGGGCCCCGCGTTCTTTCTCACAGTCCATGTCTTCACCCAATCTGCATCCCATGATCAATGTGGCCATCAAGGCCGCACGCGCCGCGGGCGCCATCATCAATCGCGCCGCGCTCGACGTCGAGGCCGTGCGCGTCTCGCAGAAGCAGGTGAACGACTTCGTGACCGAGGTGGACCACGCGAGCGAGCGCGTGATCATCGAAACTCTCCTGACGGCCTACCCCGGCCACGGCATCCTGGCCGAGGAATCCGGCACCGAGCATGGCGCCAAGGATTCGGAATTCGTCTGGATCATCGACCCGCTCGACGGCACCACCAACTTCATCCACGGCTTCCCGGTGTACTGCGTGTCGATCGCGCTCGCGGTCAAGGGCAAGATCGAGCAGGCCGTCATCTACGACCCGAGCCGCAACGACCTCTTCACCGCCACCAAGGGCCGCGGCGCCTTCATGAACGACCGCCGCATCCGCGTGAGCAAGCGCACCCGCCTGAACGAGTGCCTGATCTCCACCGGCTTCCCCTTCCGCCAGGGCGACAACTTCAAGCAGTACCTGGCCATCATGGCCGACCTGATGCCGCGCGCCGCCGGCCTGCGCCGCCCCGGCTCGGCCGCACTGGACCTGGCCTATGTGGCCGCCGGCTTCAGCGACGCCTTCTTCGAGACCGGCCTGAACCCCTGGGACATCGCCGCCGGCTCGCTGCTGGTGACCGAGGCCGGTGGCCTGATCGGCAACTTCACCGGCGAGCCCGACTTCCTGGAACAGCGCGAATGCCTGGCCGGTGCGCCGCGCATCTACGGTCAGTTGGTGCCGCTGCTGACCAAGTATTCGAAGTTCGCCGGTGTCGACGACAAGATGGCGGCCAGCGACCGCATCCGCGCCGTCGACTCGTCGAAGGACCTCTATGCCCGCAGCACGGTCGACCTGCAGCAGCCCGATGGCGGCACGGCATCCGATGCCATCGACTCCGTTCCCGTTGCTGCCTCAGCGAAGCCCCGCAAGCTGACCCGCGCCCGCCCACCCGTCGCCACGCCGGCCGATCCCGCCGCCGAGTGATGCAAGGGGTGGCGCCACACGCCGCCGCGGCGCAGCGCACGCGCGCTGCGCTGCGCGTCGCGTTGAGCCACTATGTTGCGAACGGGCTGTCGGTCGCGCTCGGCCTGTTCCTGATCTCCGGCCTGGTGCACCTGTGGCTGGGGGCTATCGCCAGCGCCGCGGCCACCGTGGGCGTGATCGTGGCCACGCCGCCCGACCAGCCCGGCCCGCGCCGCGGCAAGTTCCTGCAGATGCTGCCGGCGCCGCTGCTGTCCATCCCGCTCTTCTTCGCGGTGCAGGTGCTGCACTCCATGCCGATCCGGCTCGGCATGGTGATCATTCCCGCCACCTTCATCGCTTTCAGCGCCATGGCCTGGGGCAAGCGCGGCATCGGGATCGCCATCGCCGTGATGTTCGCGATGATCTTCTCGATGGCGACCCCGGCGCCGACCGGCATGCTGGAGGCGATCGAGCGCACATGGCATTTCGCGCTGGGTGCCGGGCTCTACGTGCTCTATTCGACGCTGGCCAACCTGGCGCTCAACGGGCGCTACCGCACGCAGATGATCGCGGACGTGCTGTATTCGATGGCCGCGCTGATGCGCACCGAGGCCAGCCAGTTCAAGGCGCCCGACGAGACCAGCGACGTGCGCGACACGCCCGCGCCGCTGCTCGGGCGGCTGTTGCAGCAGACGGCCGCCTTCGCCGACCAGATCCAGGGCGCGCGCGACATCGCCCTCGAATCGCCGCGCACGCCAAGGCGCCAGCGCCTGGCCGGCATGCTGGTGATCGTGCTGGAGATGCGCGACCAGTTGCTGGCCAGCGAACTCGACCTGGACGCGCTCACCAAGCTGCCCGAACACGCGCCCGCGCTGGCCGAGATGCGCGCCGTCATGGAACAGCTGTCCGATGAAGTCGTCGCGATCGCCGATGCCATGCTGATGTTCCGCACGCCGGGCCCGCTCGCCGACCTGCGGCCACGCCTGTCGATGATCCACCTGCCGTCCGACAACCCGCATGCGCCGCCGCATGCCGGCCCGTCGCCTGCCGTGCTGGCGCGCGGCCTGGCCAACCGCATCGGCCACATCAACGACGAGGTGCTGCGGCTGAACCAGCTCATGCGCCACGAGATCGAGCCCGACCTGGCCGTGGTGCGCGCCAACTGGCGCGTGTTCGTGAGCCCGACCGCCTGGTCCTGGCGGCCCTTCATGACGCTGTGGCACTGGGACGCGCCGCCGCTGCGCCATGCCATCCGCGCCACGCTGGCGATCGCGGTCGGCTATGCCATCGCGGTCTGGATGCCCTGGGGCTCGCACGACTACTGGATCCTGCTGACCATCGTGGTGGTGCTGCGCGGGAGCCTGTCCCAGACGCTGGAGCGGCGCAATGCCCGGGTGGCCGGCACCTTGCTGGGTTGCGTGCTGGCCGTGGGCCTGCTGGCGACGCATCCGTCGGCCATGGTGCTGCTCGCCTGCGTGACCTTCGCGCAGGCGATCGCGCATGGCTTCGCGGTGCGCAAGTACCTCGTCACATCCGTGGCCGGCACCGTGCTGGGCCTGGTGCAGGCGCACCTGCTGAACGTCGGCGCGAGCACGACCTTCGCGCTGGTCGAGCGCATCGCCGACACGCTGATCGGCGTCGCCGTCTCCTGGGCTTTCTGCTACGTGCTGCCGTCCTGGGAGCGCGGCCAGATTCCGGACCTGGTGCGGCGCACGCTGGTCGCGCAGGCGCTGCACGCGCGGCTGGCACTGGGCCTGGGCCAGTTGCATGACATCGACAACAGCATCGAGCTGGCCTGGCGGCTCGCGCGGCGCGAGGCCTTCGACAGTCTTTCCGCGCTGGTGCAGGCCACCCAGCGCTCCCTCGCCGAGCCCCGTGCCGTGCGCCCGCCGCTGGAGCCGCTGGAGCACTTGCAGGTCCACAGCTACCAGTTGCTCGCGCAGCTCAGCGCCATCAAGTCGATGCTGGTGCTGCGGCGCGACCGGCTCACGCCGGGCCAAGTCGAAGGGCCGCTGGTGCGCACCGCGGAGCGCATCGAATCGCTGATCGGCAGCGCGCCGATCGCGTCCTCGCCGCTGCCCACGAACGCGCCCGCCACCGCGCTGGGCGGTGCGATCCCGCTGCCCGATCCCTTCGACAACGACATCAGCCCGTGGCTGCTGCGCCGGCTCGACCTGGCCACGGGCATCGCGACGCAGCTCCGGGACGACGCGGCGCGCATCCTGCAACCGTCGTCGGCATCCCTCGCCGAGTCCCCTTCCGTCGCTTCATGAACACAGAGCTGCTCCTGAATCACCCCTGGTTCGGCACCTGGCTGGCCGCGCTGATCGCCGTGCCGGCATCGCTGGTCGCCTACCGCATCGGCGGCCTGGTTCTGATGCGTGTCACGCGGCCCACGCCGGGGTTGCACGCGATGGTCGACAAGGCTCGCTCGGCCGCGCGCTGGGCGCTGCCGCTGATCGCATTGCAGATGGTGTGGCAGGCGGCGCCGGACGATCTGCACTACATCAACAACGTGCGGCACCTCACCGGGTTGCTGGTGATCGCCACGCTGACCTGGCTGCTGACGCGGGCCATCTCGGGCTTCACCGAAGGCCTGCTGACCAAGTACCCGGCGCATGTCGCGGACAACCTGAATGCGCGCCGCATCCACACGCAGGCGCGCGTGCTGTCGCGCACGGCGCTCGGGATGGTGCTGGTGGCGGGCGTGTCGCTGATGCTGATGCCCTTTCCGGGGGCGCGTCAGGTCGGCGCCAGCCTGCTGGCCTCGGCCGGCATCATCGGCCTGATCGTGGGTCTCGCGGCCAAGCCGGTGTTCAGCAACCTCATCGCCGGCTTGCAGATCGCGCTGGCACAGCCGATCCGCCTCGACGACGTGCTCGTGGTCGAGGGCGAATGGGGCACGGTCGAGGAGATCAACGGCACCTTCGTCGTGATGAAGCTGTGGGACGACCGGCGCCTGATCCTGCCGCTCAGCTATTTCATCGAGAAGCCCTTCCAGTGCTGGACGCGGCACACCTCGCAGTTGCTGGGCTCGGCCTTCATCTACGTGGACTACGGCACGCCGCTCGCGCCATTGCGCACGGAGCTGGAGCGCATCGTGCGCGCGGCGCCCGAATGGGACGGCCGCACTTTCGTGCTGCAGGTGACCGACGTCACCGAACGCAGCATGCAGTTGCGCATGCTGGCCACCGCGGCAACGGCGGGGCAGGCCTTCGACCTGCGCTGCCGCATTCGCGAGGGAATGATGACCTTCATGCAGCGTGAATACCCACAACATCTGCCCAAGCTTCGGACGGAGGAAGCAGGCGCAGGGTCGTATGCTGAAGGGCCGCCGGCACCGGATGGTGTGCCGGCCATCGCTTCAAGGAGCTGAATTGAAGAAGATCCTGATTGCTTCCACCTTCGCGGCCCTGCTCGGCCTCATGGCCGGCTGCGGCACGGCCCCATCCTCACCCGCCAGCGGCAGCCAGGGCGCCGGCACCTCAAGCGGCGGCAGCGGCGTCGAGGTCTTCGGCACCATCGACGCGGGCGTCTCGCGCTACGGCACGCGCTGACGATCATGAGCGCTCCGGACGCCCTGCAACGCTTCGTCGATGCGCAGGCGCCGGTCTACGACACCGTGCTGGCCGAGCTGCGCGCCGGCCGCAAGCGCAGCCACTGGATGTGGTTCATCTTTCCGCAACTTGATGGGCTGGGCCACAGCGCCATGGCCCGCCGCTATGCGCTCGCGTCGCTGGCCGAGGCGCGCGACTATCTCGCGCACCCGCTGCTTGGGCCACGGCTGGAGGCCTGCAGCGCGCTGGTCCTCGCAGTGCCGGACACGCCGCTGGACCTCATCCTCGGCCCGCCGGACGACCTCAAGTTCCGGTCGTCGATGACGCTCTTCGCCAAGGCGGCGCCGGAGAAGACGGTGTTCGACGCCTGCCTGCGCAAGTACTTCGACGGCATTCCCGACCCTCGCACCCTGGCCTTCCTGGAACCCTGATCCCATCAGGGTCGTCTTGCATCCGACTTGTTTTAGATTCAATTTAGATGTATCGTAATTGCATCTAAATAAGCCAAGAGGACATGCAAATGCGCCATTTCAAGAACTTCGAGCACCGCATCCGCCGCGGCGAACACGGCGACGGCCCCGGTGGCGGCGGACGCGGTCGCGGCGAGCACCATCGCGACGGCATGCGTGAAGGGATGCGAGGCGGCGGCCGCGTGTTCGGCCACGGCGGCCTGCGCTTCGTGCTGCTGCAACTCATCTCGGACAAGCCCAGCCACGGCTACGAACTGATCAAGTCGATCGAAGACCGACTCGGCGGCAGCTACAGCCCGAGCCCGGGCACCGTCTACCCCACCCTCACCCTGCTGGAAGAACTGGGCTACCTCAGCGTGGACGAGGCCGATGCCGGTGGCCGCAAGCGCTACAGCATCACCCCGGCGGGGAAGGACTTCCTGGCCGACAACCGCGTCACGGCCGATGCGATGCTGGCCCGCATGCAGGGCGGCGTCGATGGCGCCGGCCCGCGCGGCGGACGACCTCCGCAGGTCACACGCGCCATCGAAAACCTCAAGCTCGCGATGCGCATGCGCCTCTCGCGCGAGCCCCTCACGCCGGCGCAAGCCAGCGCCTTCGCAGCCGTGCTCGACAGCGCGGCCCAGCAACTGGAACAGATCTGAAGATGAGCACTGAAACCCTCGCCACCCTCCCCGACCGCCTGCCGCAGCGCGTGCGTCATCCGCTGCGCTTTCGCAAGCTCGAAGTGCACAGCGTCGAACGCGTCACGCCGCACCTGGTGCGCATCACGCTGACCGGCGATGCGTTGGAAGGCTTCATCAGCCTGGGCTTCGACGACCACGTCAAGCTGACGCTGCCCGACGCCGTGACCGGCGTGCTCACCGTGCCGACCATCGGCGCCGACGGCAGCCCGTCCTGGCCGCCGGGCCCGAAGGCCATCATGCGCGACTACACGCCGCGCCGCTTCGACGCCAATGCGCGCCTGCTGGAGATCGACTTCGCCCTGCACGAAGCCGGCCCCGCCACGCGCTGGGCCGAGCAGGCACAGCCGGGCCAGGTCATCGGCATCGGCGGGCCACGCGGCTCCTTCGTCGTGCCGATGGACTTCGACTGGCACCTGCTGGTCGGCGACGACACGGCGTTGCCCGCGATCTCGCGCCGGCTGGCCGAATTGCCTGATGGCGCGCGTGCGCTGGTGCTGGCCGAAGTGGACGGGCCGGCCGATCACATCGCGATGGAGAGCCGCGCCGAAGTGGAAGTGATCTGGGTGCACCGGAATGACGCGGGTGCGAATCCGTCGGAGCCGCCCTTGTTGACCGCCCTGCGCGACGCACGCTTGCCGGCCGGCGATTTCCACGGCTGGGTGGGCTGCGAATCCGCCGCCGCCAAGGCGGTGCGGGCCTACCTCGTCAACGAGTGCCGCGCCAATCCGAAGTGGATTCGCGCCTCAGGCTATTGGCGCCGGGGTGCCGCCGCCACACACGATTCGCACGACGAGTGAGCGCTGCGACGCGACGCAAAAAGCGTCAGTCGCGCTCTGGTGAAGGAACGCTACCGCGCCGGCGCCGGTCGGCCTTCGGCAGATCGGCCGCCGCCACCAGCGCATCGGCCCGGGCCTGCAAGCACTTCAATGCATCGTCCAGCGAAGCGCGTGCCGCCTCGTCGAGCGCGCCCATCAATTGCGCATTGATGTCCGTCGTGAGCGGCAGCAACTCGGCATGCAGCGCCTCGCCCTTGGGCGTCAGCCGCAGCACCACGTGCCGCTTGTCGCCCACCGGCTGGTTGCGCGACACCAGTCCCTTGGCCACCAGCGAGCCCACCGCCTTGGAGGTACGGCCCCGGTCGAGCTGCGCATGCCCGGCCAGTTGCGAGGACCCGAGCGCGCCGTGGCTGGCCAGCGTCGCCAGCAGCCGCCATTCGCGCCGCGTGATCCCGAAGCGCCCTTCGCACAGGCGGATCACCATGCCGCCGGCCACCGACAGCAGGCGGCTGATGCGGTAGAGCAGCAGGTCGTCGAGCGGGGGCGGCGCCTCGGCCATCGGGAAAATCCGGGGATTGGTTGATTAGATGAATCGATTGTCCGCGCTCTAAAGTGAGTCAACGCCCACAAGGAGAGACATCGATGCCCCTGGCACCCGACCTGCAACGCCGCCGCCTCGCCCTGGCCGCCCTCGGCGCAATCGCCCTGACGCCCTTCGCCACGGCGCAGAACGCCATCACGCCCGGCACGCCCATCAAGGTGCTGATCGGCGTGCCCGCGGGCGGAACCCAGGATGTACTGACGCGTGCCATTGCGCAGCAGGTGCGGGACTCGCTCGGCCCACTCATCGTCGACAACCGATCCGGCGCGGCGGGCCGCATCGCGGTCGAGGCGGTGAAGAACGCGGCGCCCGACGGCCACACCCTTCTGCTGGGCACGGCCGGCATGATGACCATGTACCCGAGCGCCTACAAGAGCCTCTCGTACGACCCGGTGAAGGACTTCCAGCCGATCATCAACGCGGCCCGCTTCGAGCTCGCGCTGGTGGTCAACAAGGAGGTGCCGGCCAACACGCTGGCCGAGTTCATCACCTGGGCCAAGGCGCAGGGCGGCGCGGTCAGCTTCGCCTCCTATGGCGCCGGCACGCCCTCGCACTTCCTCGGCGAGATGCTGAACCGCGCGGCCGGCTTGCAGATGGTGCATGTGCCTTATCGAGGCTCGACGCCGGCGCGGCAGGACGTGATGGGCGGCAGCATCCCGGTCTACTTCGACACCGTCGGCGGCGCCTTGCAGATGCTGCCGAGCGGCCGCGTGAAGGTGCTCGCGACGAGCGGCGACAAGCGTTCGCCGTTGATGCCCAGCCTGCCCACTTTTTCGGAAGCGGGGTACAGGGACGTGATCGCCACTGCCTGGTTCGCCTACTACGCGCCCGCAAAGACACCCAAGCCCATCGTCGACCAGTTGCGTGCCGAATTCACACGCGCCGTGAACACACGCGAAATGCGCCAGCAACTGTTGCAGAACGGCATGTACCCCACCGGCGACAACGCCGACGCCCTGCTCAAGACCATGCGCGAGGACACCGCGCGCTGGGCCACGATCATGAAAGCCGTCAACTTCCAGGCGAACGACTGAGCACCCGAATGACCAAGCGCCCCAACATCATCTTCATCGTGGCCGACGACCTCGGCTTTGCGGACCTTGGCTGCTACGGCGGGCGCGATGCGAGCTTCGGCCCGGTGTCGCCGGTGCTGGACGGCCTGGCCGCGCGTGGCCTGCGCTTCACCGACGGCTATTCGAACTCGCCCGTCTGCTCGCCGACCCGTTTCGCGCTGATGACCGCGCGCTACCAGTACCGCCTGCGCGGCGCGGCCGAGGAGCCGATCAACAGCAAGTCGCGCGGCAGCACTACGCTGGGCCTGCCACCGGAGCATCCGACGCTGCCCTCGCTGCTGCGCAAGGCCGGCTACCGCACGGCGCTGGTCGGCAAGTGGCACCTGGGCTATCCGCCCGCCTTCGGGCCGCTGCAATCTGGTTACGAAGAATTCTTCGGACCGTTGTCGGGCGGCGTCGACTATTTCACCCATTGCGACTCGCGCGGCACGCATGACCTGTACGAAGGCAACGAGGAGAAGTTCGCGGAGGGCTATCTCACGGACTTATTCTCGCGCCGTGCCGTGGATTACATCGAACGGATGAGCGCGCAGCCCGATCCCTTCTTCCTCTGCCTCACCTACACCGCGCCGCATTGGCCCTGGGAAACGCGCGACGATGCAGGCACCGCGCCCCAGGTAGCCGACAACCTGTTCCATCTCGACGGCGGCAACGTCGACACCTACCGCCGCATGATCCATCACATGGACGAAGGCATCGGCTGGATCATGGCCGCGCTCGAGAAGGCCGGCATCGCCGACGACACGCTCGTGGTCTTCACCAGCGACAACGGCGGCGAGCGCTTCTCGGACAACTGGCCGTTGGTGGGCGGCAAGATGGACCTGACCGAAGGCGGCATCCGTGTGCCCTGGATCGCGCATTGGCCTTCCACCATCCGTCCCGGCGGCGAGAGCGCACAGCACTGCATGACGATGGACTGGTCGGCCACGATGCTGGAGGTGGCCGGCACGGCGGCGGACCCGGCGTACCCGCTCGATGGCGTATCCCTGCTGCCGGTGCTGCGCGATCCTTCGCAGTTCTTCGCGAGGCCCATGCACTGGCGCATGAACCATCGCGACCAGCGGGCCCTACGCGACGGTGACTGGAAATACCTGCAGGTCGACGGCAACGAATACCTCTTCAACATTCCTGCCGATGCGCGTGAACGGGCCAACCGCGCCAAGCGCGAACCCGAGCGCCTGGCCGCGATGCGCAACGACTGGCTGGCCTGGAACGCCACCATGCCACCCATCCCCGCCGACGCAACGGTCAGCCTCGGCTACTCCGCGAAGGACATGCCACAGCGCTGATTCCACTTCGCAATGCACCAGATGGCGCTGGCCATTTGTCCGGTTGACATTTAAATACACGGACTCGCAGAATTCACCGCACTTGAATACTTTAGAACTAGCCGCGGAGAAGACTGCAATGGATCTACTTGAGAAGTGGCAACTGGTCGGCTGCATGGTGACAGCCGTGGTCGTGCTGGCCTTCCTCTATTGGGGATGGAACCAGAAGGCCATCAAGAGCGAGCAGGCGCGGCGCATCGAAGCCGCGCGCATCCGATCCGGCCACGTCCCGCTCGAAATCCCGACAACGCGCAGCGGCCTGCGCAGCGCTGGCGAGCACGACGCCCCCGACACGCTGCCGGAATGGTTCATCCAGGGCTCGGGCGAACACGCCATGGTCGACGAGACGCCACGCATGCAGATCCGCTACCTGGACGTCGATGGCCGCAAGGTCCAGAACGTCTTGCAAGTGGAGCAACTCGACCTGCAGAAGAAGTTGATCGTCGGGCGCACCGACACGCCTGGCGACGTGCGCAAGATCTTCCTGCATCAGGTGCTGGCTGCGCGCAGCGCGGAGACGGGGCAGCGCTTCAACCTGGATACGTGGGTGGAGGCCGTTCGCGTGGCCCGCCGCCGCCGCGGCCTGGCGCACTGAAAGGACGACCCACCCCCGAATGCGCCTGCGGCGCTCCCCCTCAAGGGGGCGCACCCAGCGGCCCGGCAAAGCCGGTTCCGCGGGTGCCCACGAAGGGTCAGTGAGGCACCTCAACCGCTGCACCCGCAACCGGCGCGCGCTTGGGGCTGCGGATCAGCAGCAGCAGCGGAATCGCGGCCAACGTGATCACCATCATGATGCCGAAGTCATTCAGGTAGCCGATCAGTGCGCCCTGGCGCGTGACCTCCGCATTGAGCAGGGCCAGCCCGCCAAGGGTGTCTGGGTTCATCATCGGCGGCAGCGACGGCAGGCCCAGGTTGCCCGGTGACACCGTGTATGAGAGCTGCGCATGCGCGCGACTGGAACCTTGTGTCAACAGCGCCTGCACGATCGAGATGCCCACGCTGCTGCCGATGTTGCGCAGCAGGCTGAACACCGGCGTGCCCTGGTTGCGCAGGCGCGGCGCCAGCGTCGCGAAGGTGGCGGTCGACAGCGGCACGAAGGTGAAGCCGATGCCCAGGCCCTGGATGAAGCCCGACATCACGATCAGCGTGCTGTCCATCTGCAGCGTCAGGCGCGTCATCTGCCACAGCGAGAAGGCAGTGAGGCTGAAGCCCACGGCCATGATGGCCCGCACGTCGTAGCGCTGCACCAGGCGGCCAACCAGGATCATCGCGATCATGGTGCCGATGCCGCGCGGCGCCGTGACCTGCCCGGTGTAGATCACCGGATAGCCCATCAAGCCCTGCAAGAAGTTGGGCAGCAGCGCCATCGTCGCGAACAGGATCATGCCGACGATGAAGGCGAACAGCAGGCCGGTGACGAAGTTGCGGTCCTTCAGCAGTTCGCGGTCGAGGAAGGACACGCCGCGCACCGTCCACGTGTGGACCACAAAGAAGCCGAAGGCGACCAGCGCGGCGGCGGCCTCGAGCTTGATTTCCCAGGAGTCGAACCAGTCGAGCTGCTCGCCTCGGTCCAGGAACATCTGCAGCATGCCGATGGCCAGCGACAGCGTGACGAAGCCGAAGACATCCAGCTTCTCGCCCTTGGGCCGGCTCTCCGGCAGGTAGCGCGCGATGCCCCACAGCGCGAACAGGCCGACCGGCAGGTTGATGAAGAAGACCCAGCGCCAGTCGAAGTTCTCCGTGAGCCAGCCGCCCAGCAACGGCCCGAGGATCGGCCCGACCATGATGCCCGCGCCCCAGATCGCCATCGCCTGGCCGACCTTCTCGCGCGGGTTGATGTCCAGCAGCACCGCCTGCGACAGCGGCACCAGCGCCGCGCCGAAGATGCCTTGAAGCAGCCGGGCGCCGACGATCTCGGCCAGCGAACCGGCCAGGCCGCAGAGCGCGGAGGCGATGGTGAAGCCGACCACCGAAATGATGAACACGCGGCGCCGGCCCCAGTGGCCGCACAGCCAGCCGGTGAGCGGCAGCGCAATGGCCGAGGCCACGATGTACGACGTTAGCACCCAGGTGATCTGGTCCTGGGAGGCCTGCAGGCTGCCCTGCATGTGCGGCAGTGCGACGTTGGCGATGGTGGTGTCCAGCGCCTGCATGATGGTCGCGAGCATGATCGAGAGGGTGATCATGCCGCGATGAGGGAAGCTGGCGGGGCTGGCGGCGCTGGCGGCGCTCATGGCTTTTCTCCCGATGCCGAGTCGAGCAGCCCGCTGCGCACCTTGCCGAGCAATGCGAGCAACTGAACACGCTCGGCCGGCTCCAGCACGCCGAGCGTCCGGGCCTGCAGGCTGTCGCTGATGGTCAGCGCGCCGTCGAGCGCCTTGCCGGCGCTGGGCTCCAGGTGGATCAGGTTGATGCGACGGTCGGTGGTGCTGGGCTCGCGGCGAATCCACCCGGCCGCGGCCATGCGGTCGCACAGCGTGGCGACGGCCATGGTGCTGAGGCCGAGGCGCTGCGCCAGTTCGGTCTGAGACAGCGTGCCGTCCTCGTCGTTCATCGCCAGCACGCCGAGCAGGCGGCACTGCGCCCGCGACAGGCCGATGCGCTCGCGCGCAAGACGGTCGAAAGCCTCGCCATGGAGCTTGGCCACGTCATTGACCAGGAAGCCGAAGCGCTGGGTGAAGTCTCTCTTCATAAGCCTGCCGATTATAAACATGCTTATGAAATACCGTGGTCAGGCCCAGGGGCAAGGCAGATGAGGGGCCCGCCGCACGCGCGAGCATCCTCGCCAGCGACGTGACTCGTGAAAGTGGACGGCGAGCCGGTCGCGAGCCTGGCCGCCTTGCGCGACCGGATGACTATTGCTGGACTCATTCCCCCTGCCGCGCCTTGCGCGCGCCTTCTTGCCGACCAGATCACTGCCGGCGCGCGCCCTCACTCCCCTTGCACTCTCGCGACCCTCGCCATCGTTTGCAATGACCGGGTCTCGGCGTCATAGAAGGCACTGGCCTCCTGCAGACCCATCGTGGGCGGGACGGTGCCTCCGGTGGTTTCCAGCAAGCGCCGGGTGTCCTCGCGCTCCAGGGCATCCGTGACGGCCCGGTGCATTTGCAAGGTCAAGTCATCCGGCATGTTCCGCGCCACGAAGATCCCGACCCACACGGTCGGATGGCCGAAGCCCCTGGCACTTGCGCTTTCATCCAGCGTGGGCGTGGCGGGATAGCGTGCAGCGCGCTTGGCGGCAGCAACGCCCAGCACCTTGATCTTGCCGCCGTCGACCAGCGTGCCCAGCACGTTGTCGACCGGCAGCATGGTCAGGTCGATGGTGCCTGCCATCAGGTCCTGCAACAGCGGTGCGCCGCCGCGGTAGGGAATGTGCGTCGCGTCCAGGCCGGTCGCCTTGTTGAGATTTTCGGTGACGATGTGATAGAGCGAGCCCGGGCCGGTGCTGCCGTAGTTGAGGGGGGCGTTGCCCGGGCGCTTCGACAGCGCGGCCAGCTCGTCCACCGAGCCGGCCTTCAGGTCGCGCCGCGCATAGAGCGCCAGCGGTGCCGTGTAGACCACGCCGAGCAGGCGGAAGTCGGCCGGCTTGTAGTTCAGCCCCTTGATGGTGATGGGCGTCAGGATGGTTTCTGTCGACGTGCCGACCAGCACCAGCGATCCGTCATGCGCCCCGCCCAGGACTTTCGCGGCCCCTATGGACCCGCTGGCGCCACTCAGGTTCTCGACGATGACCGTGCGATCGATGGCCTTCGCGAAGGCCGGTGCGAAATCGCGCGCCAGCACGTCGGAGACGCCGCCCGACGGATAGGGCACGACGAGCGAAATGGTGCCGCGGGTCAGTTCCTGCGCATCCACGCGGGCGCCGATCAGCAGCATGCATGCGCAGGCCATGCCGAGTGCCAGGAACGACGGTCTGGTGATCACTGCTTCTCCATGACGGACAGGCAACTATTGCGAGACGGCGGGTGGACGATGAGGTGCTCCGATGAAACGCCGGGGCATGAAATGGGACCCGGCGGCCACACGACAGCACTGCCGGTTTCTACCATTTCCTCATGCAAGAACCGGCCCACGACCTCCTTATCCCGCACAAGGCCTCCCGGCCCTCTCCCGACGCGGCGCCCATCCTCAGCACAGCGCGACCGCACCGACGCGAGCCGATCATCCGCATCCCTGCGCTGGGACTGACCGTACGCGTGCGCTTCGGGTGCGAGCGCGACGGGCAGGAGGTCAGCGTCATCGAGACGACCCATGCGGCCGGCTTCGGGCCACCGCTGCATCGGCGTGCGGAAAGCGAGATCTTCGAGATCGTCGCCGGCCGCTTCCTGTTCGAGGTCGACGGCAGGCGCTTCGTCGCCCGGCGCGGCGATCTCGTGCGCGTCCCTGCCGGTGCGGCGCGTGCCTACGTCAACGTCACGGGCACGGGCGCGCGCCAGCAGATCACCATCCAGCCGGGCTTCGACGCCGCGAGCTTCTATGCGGAGCTGGCCGAGTTGCTCACGGCGGAAGCGCAATCGCTGGAAAGTCTTCGCCGATTTGGAAAACGCTGGGACATCGTGGTGCTCGGCGCGCCGCTCGATGCGGCCTTCGATGCCTTCGACGCCTGACTTCCGCGGCGAGGCGGACGCGCCCCCTTACTGGTAGAGCGAGCCCAGCAACTGGTCGAAGCGTTCGCCCGACGTCCTGTGGCCGGGCAATGCGGGCAACGCGTCCGGACGCTCCACTTCGCGCGGGCTGTAGCCGAATTGCGCCCGAAACGCCTTGCTGAAATGCGCGGAACTCTTGAAGCCATGGTCTTCCGCCAGCCGCGCAATGGATTGGCGCTCCGTGGTCTGGCTCAGGATCTGGTGCACACGGGCGAGGCGGCGTTCCTTGATGTACTGCGCCACGCCGCCGAAGGGTTCGAACAGGCGATAGAGCGTCGAACGCGAGATGCGCAACGCCGCGCACAACTGTTGCGCGCCGAACTCGCAATCCATCAATTCATCCTCGACGTGCTTTCGCGCCCGCCGCAGGATGCTGCCGTCGATGGCGACGCCGGTGGTCTGCGGATCGATGGCGGTGGGCGCGAGACTCGCGGCCACCAGGCCCACGGTGGCAGCCGCCAGCGAGGGCAGCTCTTCCGGCGCCGCCTCGGGCAGGCTCCTCAGCAGCGCGAACAGGTGGTCGGCGAGCAGGTGGGCGCAGGCACCGTCCGGCGAGAGGCCATGCAGGCGCATGGGCTGCGGCAGCGCCTGGTCGAGCTTGTCGCGCGGGACGTAGAGCACCGCGCTGTTGCAGGCCAGTTCGCTGGACTCGGGCAGGGCCATGTCGGAAATGACGAAACGGCCCGGTGTCAGCGAGACCTGCCGGCCCGCGGCGTCGCAGCGGAATACGCCATCGTGCAACAGGATGATGCGGTAGTGGTCGAGCTGGTCGGACTGGATGTTGCGCTCGCGGCGCATGCGCGTCTGCACCGGGCCGAAGCGAGCCGCACCCACCATGAGGTCGGCCATGCGCCACACCGAGACGTCGGCATGGAAGTCCGAAGCGGCCGCCTGGTCGGGCACCGACATTTCCCAGCTCTGCGAGAGCGAGCCGCGCCAGTAGTCCAGCGCTTCATGCGCCGCGATGGCGCTCGAATCGAAGCGCATGTGAGGCTGAGTGGGCGACTGCACGTGCGACATGATGAGGTTCCAGGATGCGATGGGTCGATTCTAGGAATCGGAGGACTGTTTGTCTCGACAGCGCGTCCCAGTTCTTGCTCCTCTGTCTCACGGGGTATGGGACGCAGGGACTGGTGGGCGCGCTACGTACGCATGGCGAGTGGCCATTCGTTGCATGGCTATTCAGTCTCGCAGGCCGCGAAGGAAATGACCGAACGCCTTCGGGTCCGAGCCGATCCCGGACGATGCCGGATTCGCGGTCCCGCGATCGCCACGCAGCACGTCGCTGGGGCTGCATCCGTACTGGTTGCGAAATTGGCGGCCGAAGATCGTCGGGTTGTTGAACCCCAACTCGGCAGAAAGCCGGACCAGATGGACCCTGGCGCTGGAGGACGTCAGCAACTCATGGGCACGGGCGAGTCGCCTTTCGGTAATGAACCCCTGGACGCCTCCGAGCGACGCGAACATTCGATACAGCGTCGCAGGCGAGATCTTGAAGAAGCCCGACAGTTGCGTCACCGACAAGCCGGGCTCCTTCACATGCAGGTCGATGTATCGACAGACCTGGCGCAGCAGCGTGCTTTCGATGATCGGCTTGGCGTGGTCGAGCGTCCGGGCCGACGGCGTGAGTGCGGCCGCAACAAGGTTGATGGTCGCGTCGCCCAGCGGGTTGATTTCCTGCGCGCTCAGGCTTGGCGCGACGCTCATCAGGCCTCGCATGTGCGAGGTGAGGAGTTGGGACACTCGGCCACCGAGAACGAAGCCATGCAGGTCGCACGCGCGGGGAAGCGCCTCGTCCAGCACCTCCCGCGGTATGAACAGCGCGACCGTCGCTCCAGCGCTCGATGCGAAGAGCTCCGGTCGCGACATGTCGGTCACGAGCACTTCGCCCGGCTTGACCACGCGCGCCACGCCATCTGCGTCGCTGTGCAAGGTTCCTTCGTTCAGCAAGGTCAGTCGATAGTGGTCGAGCTGGTCCTGGCGAATGATCCGGTGGGTGCGTTCCTGCGCACGCGGCGCGAAGCTGGCGTGGTTGAACAGGAACTTGTTGAATCGCAGGAAGGCGAAGTCGAAGTGGAACTGATCCGCGCGCAGTCCCTTGGGCAGCGATGCGCAGTAGGAGCTGCCCTGGCCGACGCGCCAGCGTTCGAATCGCTCCTTCGCCGGGAAGAGCGAAGAGCTTGTTTGTCCGAAAGGCACGCTGTCCTGGGGCATGGTGGGCGTCCGGCGCCTGGTTGATAGGCAAAGGCGAGGATTGAGACGAACAGGAAACTCGGGTCGGGGTTAAAAAAATATCGTCCAGGGCATGTCTCAACCCACCCCTCCACATGCCATGAAATCACATCGCTTCCACGGGCGCACCGTCCGCTTTCGTTTCACACAAACACGCCTTGCACGTCTCATGCAGATGGTCGTCGGCGCCTCTGCGGGCGGCCTGATCATGACGTCGGTGCATGCACAGGTCAACACGCCGCCACCCGGTTCGCAGTACGGCTCCTACATGCTGGGCACGCCCGGCGCTCCCGGCGAGGGCGGCGTCAATGGCGGGCGCGGCGGCGATGGTGGAATCCCGGCAGACGTGCTCAACACCTTCAAGGGTCCGAGCACCTACAACGGTACCGTGCTCGGCGTGGTGAGCGTTGGTGGCGATGGTGGTGCCGGTCTCACTGGCAGCGACTCAAGCAGCCCTGGCGGCAACGGTGGGGCGGGCGGCGCCGCGCAAGCGCAGTACCTGGGCAGTACCTCGACCGGCACTTCCGGCTCGCCCACCATTCTGATCAGCAGCACCGGTGGCAATGGTGGCGATCCAGGCGTCATGATCAATTCGCTAGGCACTCCCGGTGGCCCAGGTGACGGCGGCTCCGGCGGCAATGTCGAGTTCGACAGCTACGGTTCGCCCGGATCACAGATCATCGCGACCCAGGGATGGAACGGCACCAACGTTGGCGCAACGGCCGTGCAACTGAATTCCACGGGCGGCAAAGGCGGCGCACCCAGCGCCGGCGCGCAGTCGATCGGCGATGTCGACGGGGCGGCCGGCGGCAACGGCGGCATTGGCGGCAACATCACTGCCACGCTGGGGGCCACAACGATCCAGTCCCAGGGCTCAGGCCTGGTTGCCATCAGCCAGGGCGGGGCGGGCAACACTGGGACCCAAGGCGCAGGCGGCTTGGGGAAAGGGGCAGGCGGTGACGGCGGCGTCGGGGGCAACGGCGGCGCAGTCACGATGAACGTCCAGGATGGTCTGGTCATCGGTGCAGCAGGCGCTCCCAAGGCGGCCGCAGGTGCCCAGATACCCATCGACCAGAACGGCAACACGGCGCAGGCCGCTTCATTGGCTGCGGCTATCTTGCTGCAAAGCCTGGGTGGCGCCGGCGGCCAAGGCGGCTCAGGCACCGGCCTGGATGGAGTGGCGGGCGCCGGCGGCGCGGCAGGCCAGGCAGGCTTTGTCACGCTCAATCCGGCCAATGGATCGATGCAGGTGTCGACCACGGGTTTTTCTGCGCCTGGCGTGGTGCTGCAGGCGATCGGCGGTTCGGGCGGCAAGGGCGCCCAGGCCGGAGGTGCCTTCTCATCTCATCAGGGCAATGGGGCCGAGGGAGGCAACGGCGCGACCGTCTATGCGGCCTTCGCCGACAAGCCGGGCGGCAACGGCTTCATCGCTACGCAGGGAAACGACTCGGCCGCGGTCATCGCGCAAAGCATCGGCGGTGGCGGTGGCGCGGGTGGCAGCGCGCAGACGGGCTCGGCGGGCGTCACCTTCGCGATCGGCGGCAACGGCGAGAGCGGTGGTGACGGCGGATTCGTGGACCTTTACAACGGGCAGGCGGCCAGGAACGAGACCGGCTACGTCATCACGACCAAAGGTAACAACTCCAGCGCCTTGGTCGCGCAAAGCATCGGCGGCGGCGGTGGCTCGGGCGGCGCCGCCGGCTCCACCTCCATCGGCGTGCTGAACTATGTGGTGGGTGGCCGCGGAGGCGGTGGTGGCGAAGCAGGCGTGCCCGGGTCCAGCGGGCCGATCTGGGTCGACACCGAGAACAACGGCATCGTCTCGACCGCCGGCGATCATTCGAGAGGTCTGGCAGCGCAGGCCGTGGGCGGTGGTGGTGGCGAAGGCGGATCGGCCGTCTCGTTCACAGCGAGCGCGCAGCTGGACATCAACGTTTCTACGGGTGGTTCGGGTGGCGGCGGAGGCAATGGCGGCAATGTACGGGCCGTCAACAATCAACAGATCCTGACCTCGGGCGCGGATTCGTGGGGCCTGCTTGCGCAGAGCGTGGGCGGTGGCGGCGGCAATGGCGGCTCGAGCAAGGCCGACTCCTGGCTGCTCGTCCCACCGGGGCCCGTCCCCAACCTGAGCCTGGAAGTGAGCGTGGGCGGCAACGGGCAGAAGGGTGGCACGGGCGGCGACGTGACCGCCACCAACAGCGGCCTGATCATGACCAGCGGCGCGGCCGCTCACGGCATGCTGGCCCAGAGCATCGGTGGCGGCGGGGGCAACGGCGGTGACTCGTCGGGATTGAACGAAGCGGTGGGCACCGGTGAATCGCTGAACGTCTCCGTCAATGTCGGCGGGCAGGGCGGCACCGGCGGTAGCGCGGGCAGCATCACAGCGACCAATGCCGGCGGCGGCTTGATCTGGACCACCGGCGACAGCGCCCGCGGCATCTTCGCGCAGAGCGTGTCGGGCGGCGGCGGCACCGGCGGCACGGCCAAGACAGACAGCGACTTTTTGAAAAGGGCTGGCGCCGACAGCACCAACTACACCGTGACGCTAGGTGGCACCGGGGGCGGTGGCGGCGACGGCTCGTTGGTCAGCGTCACCAACAACGGCAATATCCTGACCCTGGGCAATACGGCTGACGCAGTCTTTGCGCAGTCGGTTGGCGGCGGCGGTGGGCTGGGCGGTCATGCGAGCACGCAGGGCTCGGGCGGGCAAAACAATGCCAAGCTCTCCATCGGCGGAGTCAGCGGCAGCCCCAGCGACGGCGGCAGCGTACAGGTCGCGAACAACGGCAACATCCTCACGCGCGGAGGCAACTCCTCCGGCATCTTCGCCCAGTCGGTGGGTGGGGGCGGCGGCAAGGCCGGCACGGCTACGCAAGGCGGCGATGCGCCGGCCACGATGAGCGTGCAAAGTTTCTTGGCAGACCCTTCGATGGCGGCGTATGTCACCACCTACGCGGATGGCACGATCGGCTGGGCGAACCGCGCCTGGGCCAACCTGGGCTTGGCTGACCTGCAGGAACTCGCTGCGCTCTACCACGCAGCCAATGCCAAAAACCCTTCGCCGGGCAACAGCGAGCCGGACACGCAAAGCGGATCGGACAACCTGAACCTGGGCAATGGAACCAAAGATCCAAATGCCCGGGCGCCCAATGGCGCTGGCGGGACGGTCGCGGTGAACAACAGTGGGCAGATCCAGACCAACGGGCCTCTGGCGGCGGGCATCTGGGCGCAGAGTGTCGGCGGCAGCGGTGGCGACGTCGGTGCCACTCACGTTGGCGCGACGGGGTCGGGCACGCTCGCCAGCCACAACACCACCGCAGGTGTGGGCGGGCAAGGCTTCAACGTTGGCGACGGCGGCGCGGTGACCGTCAGCCACACCAGTTCGATCTCGACCGCCGGCGATGCGAGCTACGGCATCCTGGCACAGAGCATTGCGGCGGGCGGCGGCCATGCGACCACCACCGACAGTGTCGACGCCAGCACCATCGGCACGCTCAAGATCGCGCTGGGCGGCGTCGGCAACGTGCGCGGCGATGGGCAAAGCGTGTCGGTGCAGGCCACCAACAACGGCAACGCAGTCATCAACACTCTGGGCAACGACGCCATCGGCATCTTCGCGCAGAGCATCGGAGGCGGTGGCGGTGCGATGGTGGTCATGCACTCGTCGGCCAGCGCCGATGGCTACGCGAGCGGCAGCACCAAGGGTTATGGAGATCCGAGCACCGCCGGCCTGAACACGGTCCTGACGATCGGCAGCGACTATGTGGGTCCCATGAATGATCCGACCGGCCTGCCGACGTGCCACGGCCAACTGGTGTCCTCGTGCGGCAATGGCTTTACCGTGGCAATCGCGGCAGACGCGATCTCAACCCAGGGTCGCAATGCGCACGCCATCCTCGCCCAAAGCATCGGCGGCAGCGGCGGCGCGTTGCTGGGTGCGACGCCGGATTCGGGCAACCCTTTTGTCAATTTCGCAACGACGCTGGGCAGCGCCAATGTAGTGTCGGCGACGGTCAACAAGTCCATTGCGACCACGGGACCTGGTGCTTACGGCGTGTTGGCGCAAAGCATCGGCGGCGGCGGCTTGCTGGCGGGAGACCTGTCGGCCGCGCGTCTGGATTCGGCCACCGCATTTCCGGCCTGGCAGGGCAACGAGGGCCCGACCTCCAGGTTCCTGGAAGGCAATGGAGGCCCGGTCACCGTCACCGTCGGTCCCAATGCGACCATCGACACCCAGGGCGCTTACGCCCACGCGATCTTTGCACAGAGCGTGGGTGGCGGCGGCGGCCTGGTGCAGACCACCGGCGGAACCCTGATGGGCTCCATGGGCGGCTCCGGCAACGCCGGCCCGATTTCAGTCGTCATCTCCCAAGGCGCCAAGGTCGAGGTCGACGGTCCCAATGCCATCGCCGTGTTCGTCAACTCCGAAGGGAGCGACGGCAAGAGCAATGTCAACGTGACCAACGCGGGCTGGATTCTCGGCTCCGGCGGCGCTTCGCCGGCGGTCGTGTTGAGCGGCAACGGCAACATCAACGGGAACGGCACGGTGGACAACTACGGCGACATCGAGGGTGAACCGGCGTCGGCCGTGGTGGCCCAAGGCACCTTGCTTGACGGAAGGCCGGCGTTTGCGGCGGTGAACAACCATCCGAGTGGCACGATCAATGGCGACCTGCAGCTGGGCAGCGGAGGCTGGCTCAACAATCAGGGGACGTGGGCGTACTTCGCCAACAGCACCGTCGGCACGGTCAACAATCTCAGCGGCGGTACGATGGATCTGGGGTCCAACCTGTCGGCCACAGGGCCGACCAGCACGATCAATGGCAACCTGGTCAGCGCCGGCAACCTCCTGACGACCGTCGACTTCACCGGCAAAGCCGCCAGCAATCTGAAGTTGAGCGGTTACGCCAGCCTCACGGGAGGACAGATCCAGGTGCAGGTGGCATCCAATGGCGGCTTGCAGCCCACGCCAGTCCAGGTGCTGGCCGCGAGCGACTACGTCACCATTGGATCGGGCGTCGCAGCGGTGAATGCGTTCAACTCGAGCGTGACCTACGCCATCTCGTCGACCAACGACACCTCCGGCGGCGGCGGAACTGTCAGTGTCACGCCCAGTACGCAGTTCGCCGCCATGGGGGCGCAACGCGGGTACTCGGCGAATCAGCAGAGCATGAGCGCGCATCTGGATTCCGGCTTCACCAACAACATCTCGCCTGCCATGGCCCGCGTCTACGGGCGCCTGGCCAACATGGACGATGCGCATGTGCAAGGCGCGATGGACTCGCTCGGCAATGAGGCGGTGCAGTCAGTGGGCGTGGCGCGCCTCACGGCCAGCCAGGACTTCGTCGAACGCATGAACAGCTGCCCGCAGTTCGGACCCGGCGGCCTGCAACTCGTCGAGCAGGACTGCCTGTGGTCCCGCGCCGTGGACAACCAGGCCCACCGCGACGGCAGCAACACCGCGATCGGTTACCAGACCAGCGCCAGCAAGTTCCAGGTCGGGGGCCAGAAGAGCGTGGGTGACGGCTGGTTCGTCGGCGGCTCCATCGGCTACGACAACACCAGCTTGACCGCCCCGCAGACCAGCGTGAAAGGCACCGGCTGGACCGCGGCCCTGATCGCCAAGAAGCAAGTGGGCGACTGGCTGTTCTCGGGCACCATCGATGCGGGCTCGGGCTCGTATGACACGACGCGGCAGGTGCTTCTGGGCGACGTGCCGGAGACCGCCACGGCCTCCTTCGATGCGGAGCACATCGGCCTGCATGCTCGCGTGGCGCGCCAGATCGGCATGGACGGCTGGTACCTCAAGCCCTACGTCGACGTGCACGCGGTGCACCTGCGCACGGGTGCCTACACCGAGACCGGTGCGAACGAACTCAACCTGCAGGTGAACGCCTCGAACGGAACGGCCGTCACGGTCACGCCGATGCTGGAAGCCGGCAGCCTGTTCGATCTGGGTGGCGACATGCAGTTGCGCACCTATGTGAGCGGTGGCGTGGCCTGGTCGAACCAGAACGCCTGGTCCGCCAACTCGAGCCTGCAAGGGTCGGTGCCGCAAGCGGGCCAGATCAGCACGACATCCGAGCTGCCCGACGAGCGCTTCAAGCTCAACGTGGGCGCGGACCTGATCGCGAAGAAGAATCTGGACATCCGGCTGGAATACACCGGCGAGTTCGCACACGGCTTCCGCTCGAACGGCGCGATGCTGAAAGCGGCCTACGCGTTCTGAACCCACTCCAAGGATTGACCGTCCGATGAATACGCCATCCAGAATCGTTGACGCCCACGTTCACTTGTACGACCACAAGCAGAACCGCCACACCTTCCTCGATCAGGTCGATCCCGGCTATGAGGCTTTCGTGGGCAATTACGATGCCTTGCCGCGACGCTACCTGCTGGCCGATTACCTGGCTGACACCCAAGGCTATCGGGTCGACGCCATCGTGTGGCATGAGTTCCTGTCCGATGACCCATGGAGCGAGGCGGCCTGGGCGCAGGAGCTCGCCGGACGAGGAGGCGTGCGCCACGCGTTGGTTGCGATGGTGGACTTCCTGGACCCCGACCTGGAGCGGAAGCTGGATCAATACGAAACCCTGCCCCATCTCACTGCCGTCCGCGAGCATCTGGTCTGGGACGAATCGAATCCCCTGAAGCGCTTTGCGAAGCGGCCTGATCTGCTGCGAGACCCGGCCTGGCAAAAGCAGTTGCACTTGCTCGACCGCCGCCGTTTCAAGTGCGGGCTCGAAGTCTTCGCGCACCAGTTGCCGGACCTGATTCACGTGATCCGCCGGCATCCGGAGATCGGATTCACTGTCGCCGTGATGGGCTGGCCAATGGACCTTTCCGCAGCGGGCTTCAGCCGCTGGCAACGCAGCCTTGCCGACCTGGCGGCTTGCGACAACATCCGCATGGGCATCTCCGCACTGGAGTGCATCTTCGGGATGAAGTGGTCGGCCGACGACGCGGCCGGATGGGTGCATGCCGCGATCGATACCATCGGCCCGTCGCGCTGCATGTTCGGCAGTCATTTGCCGATCGCCCGCCTTTCAACGGAATTTGGCGACCTCTTTCAACGCCATTCGGCATTCGTCAGCAGATATTCCGCGGAGGAGATCGACGGCATGTTCCACGGCGTGGCGGATGGCTGGTTCAGGCCGGCCTGACTGCCATGCAGGTCCTGCCGATGGCCCGATCGTTCAGGCCGACTTCGCAGTCAGCGACTCGTTCCGGCCCTCGAAATGCGACATCGCGTGCTGGGCGGCTTCCTCGAACGACCCCACCACCAGCTCGCCCGCATGCTCCGATCGGATCACGGGGCCGCCGGGTGCCTCCGGAAAAAGCAGCGACATCACCGGCAACTGCGGCAGCCGACGATGGATCTCGCTCATGACCGCATGCCGCCTCTCCGCGTGTTGCAGCGGCAGCACGCTCACCACGCACATCATCGACAGGCTTTCGGCCGTGGCGCCGGGCGGCGGGCCATCGACGACCTCCTCGATCAGCACGTGGCGCGCATCGATGCGCAGGTCGCGCAGGATGCGCACCAGCAGTTCGGTGGCCAGGTCGTCGCCGATCGACCCCATGCCCAGGCACAGCACCACCGTGCCCGCGGGCGCCGTCAGTGAACCTTGCCATTTGCCGGTCGCTTCCACTCGGTGATCGCGCAGCAGGCGTCCCGCGCTGATGTCGTCGAGGACCGTGGCCCGGGCGTACCGGCGGCGCTGGCTGCGTGTCGCGCCGCCGAGGGCGTCGACCACGGCGACGATCGCGCCGCGCACCTTGTGCTGCTGTTCGGGGGAAATGGCGCCGACGCCAAGGTCCTGCCGCGCCAGGTACATGGCGCGCAGCAGCACCAGGTCGCAGTAGGCCGCGAAAGGCCGGCGCTTCAGGAACACGCGGGCCGCCGCGATGATTTCATCGGCGTCGCCCGAGAGCGCACGCTGGTAAAAGCGTTGCGGCAACGTCAGCGCCTGCGTGTCGCCCAGCAGCACATCGAGGAAGCCGAGTGCCTTCACGTGGCGCCCCGCCACCACCAGGCACAACGTGAGCGGCGTCGACACGATGAGGCCGACCGGGCCCCACAGCCAGCTCCAGAAGATGGCCGAGACCACGACCGACAGCGGCGACAGGCCTGTCGTGTGGCCGTACAACTGCGGCTCGATCAACTGCGAGACCACCACCTCGACCAGCACGAAGATGCCCAGCGTCAGCAGCACCAGCGTCCAGCCCGGGTCCACCGCGGCGGCCAGCAGCCCCGCGGAGAGTGCGGCAGCGACAACGCCCACATAGGGCACGAAGCGCAGCACGGCGGTGAGAACCGCCCACAGGCCCGCATGCGGCAGCCCAACCAGCGCGAGGCCGGCCCACAACACGAGGCCGACGCCGAAGTTCACGGCGAACTGGGAGACGAAGAAGCGCGACAGCCGCTCGCCCGCATCGTTGATCGCCGTGGTGGTGGAGCGCAGGTCGGCACCGCCTGCGAGGCGGATGAAGCGGTCGCGCAGCGACTCGTGTTCGAGCAGCGCAAACAGCAGCACGACCAGCACGATGCCCGCGGTTTGCAGCGGCGCCCACGTGGAGGACGCAACCTGCGTCAGTCTTTCCAAGGCGCCAGGTCGCGGCGTGCGCACTTCGACCGGCACGGCACGACCCGGCACAGATGCAGCCGCAGCGGAAAGCTCGGGCGCTTCCGCAGTCGCCTCGCCGAGATGGTCAGTGACCTTGCGCGCCGCACCTTCGATCGCCTCGACCCGGTCGAGGGTCAAGCCGCGCAAGGACTGCGCCTTGAGGCGGATGGTCGACTCGTATTGCGGCAAGCTCTGCGCGATCTGGACCATCTGCACGCCGATCACGCTCAGCATGCCGACCAGCAGCACCGCCAGCCCCGCGGCTGTGGTGAGCACGGCAATCACCTGGCCAAGGCCGACCTGGCGCAACAACCGGACGATGGGCGCGACGGCGAGGCTCAGGATCAGCGCCAGGGTGATCGGCACCAGCACCTCGCGGCCGAAGTACAGGAGGGCGAGCACGGCCGTCCCCGCAAGGATCGCCAGCGCGACCTCGCGCCGCACGGAGGCCGGTGGGGGCTGGGGATCCGGCGGCTGGCCGTCGTTCACAGCTTCCCGCGCCGCGACGTCGGCGTCTCGCGCACGGTGGGCATGTCGCGGTCCAGGTCCACCAGCATGCCGGGCACGGTGGGCAGGCGCTCGGCATGGATCACGGTGTATTGCTGGTCTTCCGTCTCGAAGCGGATTTCGAATGTCCCGATCCGGACCTCATCGCCGTGGGCCAGCACCTGCCGGTCGATGCGCACGCCGTTCACGAAGGTGCCGTTGCTGCTGCCGAGATCCTCGATCGTGACGAAGGCAGGCTCGACCGTGATGCGTGCGTGCTTGCGGCTCGCGCTCGACGAGTCGATGACGACGTCGTTCGTCGCATCGCGGCCCAGCACATTGGCGTGCGGCTTCAGCAGGACTTCACGGGTTTCCGACTGCGCATCGCGCATGATCAACTTGGGCATGGAACAGGGGTCTCGAGCCATGCAGGACGCTGCATGACGGTGGTGTTGAGGGGCTGCCCCGCGGACGAGGATCGTTGCAGGATTCTGCGGGATGTGCTGCGGGCCATCAAGCGCGCGCCCGAGCTTTGCCGGCGTCGCTCACAACGACGCATCGGGTTGCCGTACCGGTGAGCGCGGGGTTTCGAGAACTTTACTGAGTGCGCCCTGCCCGCGCGCTCGACGAGCCTCGCACGACCAGTTGCCCGGGCAGCAGGATCTGCCGGGGAGGCGCTTCCTCGCCGTGCAGCCGATCGATCAGGCAGGTGGCCGCGGTGCGTCCGATCGCATCGGTGGGTTGCGCGATGGCACTCAGTCCCGGCGCGATCAGCGACGCCCACTCGGGATCGTCAAAACCCAGAAAGCCCAGGTCGGCCCCGAAGGCCCAATGGCACTTCGCGGCCATGCTCGCGATACGCAAGGTGACGACGGCATTGCCGGAAATGACCGCGGCGCGGCGACCATCCTTCGCGGCCTTCGCGCGGAGGATGAGCGCACGCATCGCGTCTTCCAGCAAACTTTCACTTTCTTCCGAATGCTCGAACACCTGGCCCGCCACGCGCGTCGCATGCGATGAGACGTACTTGCTGAACGCGGTCGCACGTTCACGCCGGCTACTCACCCCCTTCTTCGGCTCGGTGACGTACATGAGTTCCCGGTAGCCGTTCCCGACCAGGTGCTCGCAGGCGGCCACCATCGCGTCCGCGCTGTCGAGCGCCACGAAATCGGCTGTCATGCCGGCGTGTCGCCGGTCCACCAGCACGGCAGGCTTGCCATTGCGCGCGAGCGCCTCCATGACCCCGGCGCCGCGGCCCAGCGTGTTCAGGATGAAGCCGTCGACCTGGTAGCCCGCCAGCGCATCGATGGCCTCGCGTTCGCGTCCGATCGCATTGCCCAGGTTGAACAGCATGACCAGGTAGCCCGCTTCCTGGCACGCCTTTTCCGCGCCTCTCAGCACCGCCACGGAATAGGGATTGGTGATGTCCGCCACGATCAGGCCGATCAAGCGCGATCGGCCACGGCTCAATGCCTGTGCCATCGGACTCGGCGCGTAATCGAGTTCCTCGATGGCCTTCTTGACGCGCGCCGCGATGTCGGGCGTCAGCAACTGCTCGTGATTGAAATACCGCGAGACCGTGGCCTTGGACACGCCGGCCGACGCGGCGACGGCTGCGATGGTGGGGCGTCGAATGGGCAGCCTGTCGTTCATCGATCCGGAGCCTAGAACCCGCCCTGGCGCAACTCTTCGCGCGTCGGCAGGCCTTCGGTATCGCCGAGCACCTGCACCGCGCGGGCGCCGATCCAGGCGCCACGGCGCACCGCATCTTGCACGCTGCGGCCTTCCAGCAAGGCGCTCACCACGCCGGCGGCAAAGCCGTCGCCCGCCCCCACGGTGTCGATCACTTCCTTGACCGGGAAGCCATCCACATGCCCGGTGCCGGCCGTTTCGTCGTCGTAGTACGCGCCGTCCTTGCCGAGCTTCACGACGACCAGCTTGGCACCGCGCTGGCGATAGAAGCGCGCGATGCCTTCGGGCGTGCTTTCGCCGGTGAGCAGCAGGCCTTCCTCGATGCCGGGCAGCACCCAGTCCGCGCGCGCGGCGAGGTAGTTGATCCAGTGGCGCATGACCTCGGTCGACGCCCACAGCGTGGGCCGCAAATTGGTGTCGAAGGAGATCGTGCGGCCCGCGGCGCGCATCACGTCCATCGACTTGATCGCGGCTTGCAGGCTCGTTTCCGAGATGGCCGGGAACACGCCCGTCGCATGCAGGTGCCGGGCCGAACGCAGCCAGTCCTCGTCGACATCGGCCGGGCCCATCTGGCTCGCGGCCGAACCCTTGCGGTGGTATTCCACCGGCGGGTCGCTGCCATCGGTCACGCGGCCCTTGAACTGGAAGCCGGTGCGCTGGCTCGCGTCGCAGATCACGTGCGAGCAATCGATGCCTTCGGACTTCATGCTGGCGATGAGCGAGCGGCCCATCGAGTCGGTGCCGAGGCGGCTGGCCCAGCCGACCTTGAGGCCCAGGCGCGAAAGGCCGATCGCCACGTTGGTCTCTGCGCCGGCCGTGCGCTTGTGGAAGCCGGTGGCGTTCTCGATCGGTCCGGGCTTGTCTGCCACGAGCAGCAGCATGGCCTCGCCGAAAAGTGCCACGTCGAATGCGGTGTCGCTCATCTGGATCAATGGGCCTGGTGTGAACTGAGGATCTGGCCGAGGAATTGGCGAAGTTTCTCATGCTTCGGAGCGCCGAAGAACTCCTGCGGCGGGCCCTGCTCCACGATGCGTCCGTCGGCCATGAAGATCACGCGGTCGGCAACGCTGCGTGCGAAACCCATCTCGTGCGTCACGCACAGCATGGTCATGCCGTCTTCGGCCAGGCTGATCATGGTGTCGAGCACTTCCTTGACCATCTCGGGGTCGAGCGCGGAGGTGGGCTCGTCGAACAGCATGATCTTCGGGCTCATGCACAGGGCGCGCGCGATCGCCACGCGTTGCTGCTGGCCGCCCGAGAGCTGGCTCGGGAACTTGTTGGCCTGCTCGGGAATGCGCACGCGCTTCAAGTACTTCATCGCGATGTCCTCGGCCTGCTCCTTCGACATGCCGCGCGAGCGCATCGGCGCCAGCGTGCAGTTCTGCAGGATGGTGAGGTGCGGGAACAGGTTGAACTGCTGGAACACCATGCCGACCTCGGCGCGCACCGCGTCGACGTTCTTGCCGCCGGCCGTGAGGTCGATGCCGTCGACCACGATCTTGCCCTGCTGCACGACTTCGAGCCGGTTGATGCAGCGGATGAGCGTCGACTTGCCCGAGCCCGAGGGGCCGCAGACGACGATGCGTTCGCCCGCGCGCACCGACAGGTCGATACCCGTCAGCACCTGGAACTGGCCGTAGAACTTGTTCACGCCTTCGAGCCGGATGATGGGCTCGCCCAGTGCGTGGTCGGGCAGGTGCACGTTGACTTCTTCCATGACGTTCTCCATGACGTTCCTCACGAGTTGGGCATGGCCGGGAAGTCGGTCCCGAGCCACTTCTGATAGAGCTTGTTGAGTTCCCCGTTGCCCTTGTTGCGGGCGACGAAATCGTCCAGGGCCTTCTTGAGTTCGGTCTGAGCCGGGCGCATCGCAATGCCCATCACCTGCTGGCGCAACACGAGCTTCTGCTCGAAGGTGTTGGCCGGCGCGCGCTTGGCGATCTGCGCGGCCACGCTGGTGGAGCAACCGATGGCATCCACCTGGCCGGACATCAGCGCCTGCATGGCCGAGGCGTCGTCGTCGAAGCGGCGGATCTCGGTGCCCTCCGGCGCGACGGCTGCGAGCGCGATGTCCTGCGTGCTGGCACGGGCAACGCCGATGCGCTTGCCCTTGAGGTCGGCCGGCGACTTGATGTCGGCCTTCTGTGCGCCGTAGAGCACGATCGAAGCGGCCGCATAAGGCGCCGAGAAGTCGACCTGCTTGGCACGCTCGGGCGTGACGGCCAGCGAGGCCACCAGCACGTCGACCTTGTTGGTCAGCAGGAAGGGAATGCGATTGGGGCCCGTCACCGGCACGAGGTTCACCTTGACGCCGAGATCCTTTGCCAGGAGCCTGGCGACGTCGGCGTCATAGCCGTCGGGCTGGTTCTGCGCATTGGTCGTGCCATACGGCGGAAAGTCCACCAGCATGCCGACGGTGATCTCGCCCTTCTTCTTGAGGTCGGCCACGCTCTGCGCCCAGGCGAAGGGCGCGAGCACGGTCAGCGCGGCGGCGGTGAGGCCGATGGCCGCGGTGCGGCGGCTCATCAGGCGGGTCTTCTGATTCATGTGGATGTCTCCTGGGGTTGTGCGGGGTGAAGGGTCAGCGAGCGAGCGCGACGGCGCGCCTGCGCTCCATGTGCGCAGCCAGCAGCGAGAGCGGCCAGCAGATGAGGAAGTACAGGGCCGCGACGGTGCCGAACACCTCCACCGGCTGGAAGGTCGCGTTGTTGATGATCTGGCCGGCCCGCGTGATCTCGGTGAAGCCGATGATGGCGGCGAGCGAGGTGCCCTTGATGATCTGCACCACGTAGCCCACGGTCGGCGCCAGCGCGATCTTGAAGGCCTGGGGCAGCACCACGTCACGCATGCGGGCGGTGTAGTCGAGGTTGAGCGCCTGGGCCGCTTCGGTCTGGCCGCGCGGGATGGACTGGATGCACCCGCGCCAGATCTCGCCGAGGAAGGCCGCGCTGTTGAGGATCAGCGCCACGCCCGCGGCAACCCACGGATTGACCTCGATGCCGATCACCGGCGCGCCGAAGAAGATCAGGAAGAGTTGCAGCAGCAGCGGCGTGCCCTGGAAGATCTGGATGAAGCCGGTGGAGAGCACCTGGGCTGTCCGGCTCTCGGAGGTGCGCGCCAGGGCGATCACCAGGCCGAGGATCGCGCCGCCGATGAAGGCGATCAGTGAGAGCGCCAAGGTCCACTTGGCCGCTTCGATGATGAAAAGGAGTTCGGGGTAGCCGAAGGTACGCATGGTGTTTGTCTCCGCTTGGGCGTTGGGTGGCAGGTGCCGGCTCAGCGACGGTCGGGATAGTTGAGCGCGTTGTTGTAGATGGCCTTGAACAAGGCCGAGAAGCTCAGCGCCAGCGCCAGGTAGATGCCCGCCACGACGATGTAGATCTCGAAGCTGCGGAAGGTCTGCGATTGCAGGTTGGCCGCCACCGAAGTCAGGTCATCCGCGGAGATCACCGACACCACCGCCGAACTCAGCATCAGCAGGATGAACTGGCTGGTGAGCGCGGGGTAGATCGCCTTCAGCGCGGGCTTGATGATGATGAAGCGGAAGATCTCCCAGCCCTTGAGGTTGAGCGCCCTGCCCGCTTCGATCTGCCCCCGTGGAATCGATTCGATGCCGGCGCGGACGATCTCCGCGGCATAGGCACCCAGGTTGACCACCATCGCCGTCAACGCGGCCGTGTAGGGCGACCAGCGCAGGCCGATGGACGGCAGGGCAAAGAAGAAGAAGAACAGTTGCACCAGGAAAGGCGTGTTGCGGATCACCTCGATGTAGGCGTTCACGATGAAGCGCAACCAGGCTGGGCCCGAGGTCTTGCCCCAGGCACAGAACACCGCCACCACCAGGCCCAGCAGCGTGGCGACCAGCGAGAGCTGGACCGTGATCCAGGTGCCCTTGAGCAGCAGTGGCCAGGCGGCCAGAACGGCGTCGAACTGAAACTGATAGTTCACTTGAAGTGTCTCCGTGTCCGGTGATTTCGATGCGATGGTTGATTGTATGAAACCGGTTTCAGAACAGCACTAGGGATTTCCCTTGGCGCGTCCAATGCACTTCAAATCAGTGGAAGAAATGCCTGTTCGTGGGCACCCGCGGAACCGGCTTCGCCGGGCCGCTGGGTGCGCCCCCTTGAGGGGGAGGCGCCGCAGGCGCTTCGGGGGTGGTTTTATTTCAAACGGGTGATTGCTGCGTGCGCGCGATCTCGTCGAGGAGCGCGGCGCTCATCACGTCAAAGGGCGCCGGCTTGCCCGTGTAGAGCTCGACCTGGCCGCAGAACTGGTGCAGCAGCATGCGGGTGCCGTTCACGGCACGACAGCCTGCGGCCTGCGCGTCACGGATGAGCTTCGTCTCGACGGGGATGAACGCGGCATCCATGACGAAGAGATGCGCCGCCAGTTGGCCGGGCTCGAGCGGGCTGACATCGGGCGCGCGATAACCGGCGGCGGTGGCATTGACGACACCATCGAAATCCGCGGCATTGAACGCCGACGGCGCACCCGCAAAGTCGATCCCGAACTCGCGTGCAAAGGCTTCGCCGCGCTCCGCCGTCCGATTGAACAGCGTGACCTTCGCACCGGCCCGTCGCATGCCCCAGGCGATGGCGCGCGCCGCACCGCCTGCACCCAGCAACGCGACACGCCGCCCATCGAGCGGGCTGGCCTCCTCGATGGCACGCACCGCCCCGATGCAATCGGTGTTGTAGCCCGTCAGGAAGCCGTCCTTGTTGAGGATGGTGTTGACGGCCCCGATCTCGCGGGCCGTCTCGTCCAGTGCGTCCAGGTGGGGGATCACCGCTTGCTTGTGCGGCATCGTCACGTTCAGTCCGCGGATGCCAAGCGTGCGCATCGCCTGCACGCCGCCTGCGGCATCGTGGATGCCGAAGCAGACGAAGGTGTAGTCCACGCCCAACTCGCGGTACGCGGCGTTGTGGACCTTGACGTTGAAGGTGAAGGGCGTGCCCGCGAGCGAGCCGCACAGCGTGGGGATGGAACTTGGCATGGTGCTACACCTTGGAGAGATCGAACGTGGCGACCGGCTTCTCGCCGGCCAGGACCTTCAGGAGATTGTCGGTGGCGAGTTCAGCCATGGCGCGGCGCGTCTCGTGCGTGGCGGAGCCGATGTGCGGCAGCGGCGTCACCTTGGGATGCGTGCGCAACCGCGAATCCTGCGGCAAGGGCTCGACCGCGAACACGTCGAGGCCCGCCGCGCGCAGGTGGCCGCTGTCGAGCGCGTCGAGCAATGCCGTCTCCTGCACGATTGCACCGCGCGAGCCGTTGACGAAGATGGCGCCCTTCTTCATCCGCGCAAAGGCGCGGGCATCCATCAGCCCGCGGGTTTCCTCTGCGAGCGGCAGCGTCAGGGCCACGATGTCGGCACGCGCCAGCACGTCCTCAAAGGGCAACCGCGAAGCGCGGCCCGCCAGCTCCTGCGGCACCGGCACATCGAAGGGATCGTGGAACAGCACCGGCATGCCGAAGCCCAGCGCCGCACGTCGCGCCACCGCCTGCCCGATGCGCCCGAAGCCGAGCACGCCGAGCGTCTTGCCATGCACGTCCCAACCGAACAAGTCTTCGCCGATGTTGCGCGTCCACTGGCCTTCCCGCACCAGCGCGGAGAGTTCGACCAACCGCCGCGAGGTTGCCATGACCAGCGCGAAGACTGTGTCGGCGGTGGTCTCGGTCAGGACGCCCGGGGTATGGCACAGCACGATCCCGCGCTGCTTCAATGAGGCCAGGTCGTAGTTGTCGATGCCGACCGAGATGCTGGAGATGACTTCCAGCGCAGGAGCCAGCGCCAGGTCGTCGGCACCCAGCTTGAAGCTCGATCCGATCAGGCCTTGCACGTCATGCAAGGCGGCACGAAATTGCGGCAGCTCTTCGGGTCGGCGCGGGTCTGCAACAGTCACATCATGCTGCGCGCGAATGCGCTCCAGCAGATCCTCCGGCAGCTTTCGGAACACCACGACTTTCTTTCGCGATCCACTCATTCTTGTTCTCCTTGTGATTCAGCGCGGCATCGAACGGATCGATGAAGGACCGCCAGGGACCGTCAGTCGCTCGCCCGTATCGCGGAGCTTGCCCGCATCGACGGCAAAGACAGCGATCTGCTTCTCGACATTGAATTGCACGAGGATGTACTTGCTGTCCGCGGTGAACACCACGCCCTGCCCGCCCTCGCCCGCGGGCAACTCGCCCACCCGTTGTGCCTGCCCTTCCCGGATCTCGAACAACACCAGCTTGCCGCGCTCGCGGCGGCCCGGATTGTCCGGCTTCAGGTTCGAGCCGTCCATGGACTGCGCAGCAATCCAACGTCCGTCCGGCGAGATCGCAGCGGCTTCGGGCAATGCAGGCACCGTGATGTGCTGGACCGCACGAAAGGGTCGCCTGGAGATGTCGATCAGCGTCACCGTGTCGGCATCCCCTGCAAGCACGCCCACGTCGCCGGCAAGGCCCGCCAATCCGACATTGCTGACGACAGCCCAGCGGCCGTCGCTCGACACGTCCACCGAATACGGCGCGATGCCGCTGGAGACCCGCTCGCGTCGCGTGGTGACCGCGCCGGGAGCCACGTCCAGCACCACCACGCCCTGCTCGTCGCGAAGCGCCACCAGCGCCGACTTGCCATCCGGCGTGAAGCTGATGCCGGCCAGGCGCCCCTTGGACAATGCCAGGTCGCCGGTGGCCACCAGCGTCTTGCCCTGGATCTCGAAGGACGTGACGGTGCCGCCCACCGTGGCCGCCAGCAGCACCGTGCCGGCGCGGTTCACCGCCAGCCCCTGCGGATGGTGCGCGATCGGCACCTTGGCGATCACGCGCGGCGGCGTGGCCTCGAGATCGACGAGTTGCAGGTAGTTCTCCAGGATGTTCTTCTGCGCCGCATGGTCGTAACGGTTTGGCGCCGAGACGATCGCCAGCTTGCCGTCGGGCGTGATGGCCACGGCCTGGGGCGGGCCGGCGATGGTGGCCGCCACCTCCACCGTCGCGACGATGCGCGGCGGAAAGCTGGAGGCATCGATCACGTTGAGCGTGTCGGGTCCGGCGTTCGTCGGAAAGGTGTCGCTGCCGGCGACGCGCTGGTACTTGGCGTCGTTGGTCGAGACGATCAGGTCGGCCGCGAGGGCGGATGGGGTCATGGCTATGCCGCAGGCCAGTGCGGCTGTGAGTTGGAAGACGTTCATGCTGATTGGCTCGGGCGCGCGGGCCGCGCGAGGGCGCAAGCTTGCCGCGCGAGTTCGCTGATGCGCGCCCAGTCCTTGCCCGCCACGGCGTCCGGAGGCGTGAGCCACGATCCACCGACACAGGCGACATTGCGCAGTGCGAGGAAGTCCGCGGCGGTGGCCGCGGAGATGCCGCCGGTCGGACAGAAGGTCACGTCGGGAAACGGACCGGCCATGGCCTTGAGCATGCCGATGCCGCCCGCTTGCTGCGCCGGGAAGAGCTTGAGTTCCGTGTAGCCGGCAGCGCGCGCGGCGATGACGTCGGACGGCGTCATCACGCCCGGCAGCAAGGGCAAGGCACTGTCTCGCGCCGCGGCAATCAACTCCGGCGTCAGGCCCGGGCTCACGCCGAACACGGCACCAGCCTTGCGGGCCCGCTTGAAGTCCTGCGGGTGCGTGATCGTGCCCACGCCGGTGATCGCGCCTTCGACCTCGTTCGCGATGGCCTCGATCGCCTGGAGCCCTTGCGGCGTGCGCAAGGTGACCTCGAGCACGCGGATGCCACCGGCCACCAGCGCTCGCGCCAGCGGCACCGCGTCGCTCAGTCGCTCGATGACGATGACCGGGATCACCGGCCCGGTGCGCATGGTGTCCAGGATGTTCATGCTTCGACTCCTTCGGCAAAGACGAAATGGCCATGCACGGGTGCGGCGTGCGACCCGCTCGCCGCGCCCGCAGGCTCGGCCGCCTGGAACGTGATCGCGCCCTCCTCCGCGCCCAGCGCGTTGACACGGAATGCCGCAAACAGTTCGCGGCCCATGCCGTGGCGGGACTCCACTAGATCGGCCACCGCCGGCTCACGCGCCTGCCACTCGGCAGCGTCGACGCGCGCTTCGAGCACGCCCCGCTCGCTGTCCAGCACGAGCATGTCGCCGTCGCGTACCCGCGCGAGCGGCCCGCCTGCGAGACACTCCGGCGTCACGTGGATGGCAGCAGGCACCTTGCCCGAAGCGCCCGACATGCGACCGTCCGTGACCAGCGCCACGCGGAACCCTTGGTCTTGCAGCACACCCAGGAGCGGCGTGAGCTTGTGCAGTTCGGGCATGCCGTTGGCGCGTGGGCCCTGGAAGCGGACCACCGCGACAAAGTCGCAATGCAGTTCGCCGCGGTCGAAAGCGGCCATCACGGCTTCCTGCGTGTCGAACACCCGAGCCGGTGCCTGAACCACGCGGTGTGCGGGCTTGACCGCCGAGGTCTTGATGACGGCTCGTCCCAGGTTGCCGCCCAGCAGCTTCAGGCCGCCGTCGTGGCTGAACGGTGCCGATGCAGTCGCCAGCACGCTGGTATCGGGATTCGCGCGTGACACGTCGCGCCAAGCCAGGCGCCCGGCTTCGTCGAGAAGCGGCTCCTGGCTGTAGCGCGCCAGCCCGCCAGCGCCAGCCACCGTCAGCGTGTCGCCGTGCAGCAGGCCGGCGTCGAGCAGTTCGCCGATCACATAGCCCATGCCGCCGGCGGCATGGAAGTGGTTCACGTCGGCCTTGCCATTCGGATAGACGCGCGCCAGCAGCGGCACCACCTCCGACAGGTCGCCGAAGTCGTCCCAATTGATGACGATGCCAGCCGCGCGCGCGATCGCGACCAAGTGGATCGTGTGGTTGGTCGACCCGCCCGTGGCCAGCAGCCCGACGATCGCGTTGGCGATCGCACGCTCGTCGACCACGTGGCCGATCGGCGTGTACTCGTTGCCCTCTGCCCCGATCTCGACCGCCCTCCTCGCGGCCGCGGCAGTCAGCGCGTCGCGCAATGGCGTGACCGGGTTGACGAAGGCCGCGCCCGGCAGGTGCAGGCCCATCACCTCCATCAGCATCTGGTTGCTGTTGGCCGTGCCATAGAAGGTGCAGGTGCCCGCGGAGTGATAGGACTTCTCCTCGGATTCCAGCAGCGCGTCGCGACCCACCTCGCCCTTGGCAAAGCGCTGGCGCACACGCGCCTTCTCGTCGTTGGAGATGCCCGACGGCATCGGCCCGCCGGGCACGAAGATCGTCGGCAGGTGGCTGAACTGCAAGGCGCCGATCAGCAGGCCCGGGACGATCTTGTCGCAAATGCCCAGGCACAGCGCGGCATCGAACATGTTGTGCGACAGCGCGACCGCGGTCGACAGGGCAATCACGTCGCGGCTGAACAGGGACAGCTCCATGCCGGGTTCGCCCTGCGTGACACCGTCGCACATCGCAGGCACCCCGCCCGCGAACTGCGCGGTGGCGCCGGCCTCGCGCGCCGCCTGCTTGAGCAGCGCCGGGAAGCGCTCGAAGGGCTGGTGCGCCGACAGCATGTCGTTGTACGAGGAGACGATCGCAATGTTGGGCCGCCGCAGTTCACGCAACATGATCTTGTCGCCCGCTGGCGCCGCCGCATAGCCATGCGCCAGGTTCGTGCAGCCGAGCGCCTGACGGATCGGGCCCTTGGCGCGGGCCTGCTCGAGGCGGGCCAGGTAGGCCGTGCGCAAGGGCGCACTGCGGCGGCGGATGCGGTCCGTGACCGTCTGAAGCACGGGATGAAGGCTCAATGGAATCTCCTCGAAAAGATGGGTCGACTGGGCGTGCCTTGCGGCACGCACCTCAGGCGCGTGCGATGTGCAGCAGGTTGGTGGTTCCGGCCTGGCCGAAGGGCATGCCGGCGGCGATGACGACGATGTCGCCAGACTTCGCGTGGCCTTCACGAATCGCCACGGCACAGCCAGTCTCGACCATCCCCGGCACATCGCTCACGTCGTGTTCCACATGCACCGAGTGCACGCCCCAGGCCAGCGCCAGTCGCCGCGCGACGGGCAGCTCGGGCGTGATGCTGAGCACGGGCACCACTGGACGCTCGCGCGCCGCGCGCAGGCTCGTGTAGCCGGAACGGGTGTAGGTGATCATGGCCGCCACCGGGACCAGGCTCGCGGTCTGGCGCAGCGACGAGCAGATCGCATCGGCCACGGTGGAGTCGGACGCGCTGTGCGACGCGTCGATCACCGTGCGGTAGTGCGGGTCGCGCTCGACCTCGGCAATGATGCGGTCCATCATCGCGACCGCTTCGCGCGGGTACTGGCCTGAGGCCGATTCAGCCGACAGCATCACCGCATCGGCGCCGTCGTAGATCGCGGTGGCGACGTCGGAGGCTTCGGCGCGCGTGGGCACGGGGGCGCTGATCATCGACTCCAACATCTGCGTGGCGACGATGACCGGCTTGCCGGCATCGCGACATGCCCGCACGATGCGCTTCTGGATGCTCGGCACCTGCTCTGCCGGCATTTCCACGCCAAGGTCGCCGCGGGCGACCATCACCGCATCGGAGAGCGCAACGATGGCATCGAGCCGCTCGATGGCGGCGGGCTTCTCCAGCTTGGCCAGCACGCCCGCGCGGCCTTGCACGATGTCGCGCAACTCCTGCATGTCCTCGGGCCGCTGCACGAAGGACAGCGCCACCCAGTCGACACCAAGCTGCAAGCCGAAGTCGAGATCGGCACGGTCCTTCGGCGTCAACGCCGAGATCGGCAGCAGCACCTCCGGCACGTTGACGCCTTTGCGCTCCGACAGCACGCCGCCGGCGACGACAGTGGTGTCCGCAAAGTCGGCGCCGCAAGCCTGCACGCGCAGGCGGATCTTGCCGTCGTCGAGCAGAAGGTCGGTGCCCGGCTTGAGCGCCGCGAAGATCTCGGGATGCGGCAGCGGCGCGCGCTGTTGCGTGCCGGGCGTGGTGTCCAGGTCGAGCCGGAATGCGTCGCCCGCGGCCAGCGTCACCGGCCCGTTCGCAAAGGTGCCGACACGCAGCTTGGGCCCTTGCAAGTCGAGCAGGATGGCGATGGGCCGCCCGGTTTCCTGCTCGATGCGCCGCACGATGTCGCGGCGTGCGAGATGCTGTTCATGGCTGCCGTGGCTGAAGTTGAAGCGGAACACGTCCGCGCCGGCCTCGAAGAGCGCGCGAATGGTCTCGGCGTCGGAGCTGGCCGGCCCGAGGGTGGCGACGATCTTGGCGTGGCGTTGTCTGTGCATGGTCTGCCCTCAGAGGATGAAGCCGGTGTTGATGAACTGCGACTGGTGGTCCTGCACGATCGCGTTGAGCAGCTTCTTGCTCGGCTCGGTCTGCTTGGCCGCGACCATCGAGCGGATCGAGAAGGCCCGCAGCGCGTCGGCCACCGACAGCGTGCCTTCGGCCGAGTCCTTGCGCCCCGCAAACGGAAACACGTCGGGACCGCGCTGGCACTGGCAGTTGATGTTCACGCGGCAGACCTGGTTGACGAGCGGGTCGACCAGCGCGCCGATCTGCGCGGGATCGGTGCCGAAGATGCTGACCTGCTGGCCGTGGTCCGAGGTGATGACGTAGTCGAGCGCGGCCTCGATGTCGTCGAAGGGCATGATGGGCACGAGCGGGCCGAACTGCTCCTCGCGGTAGAGCTTCATGCCTTCGCGCACCGGGTACACGACCGCCGGGGAATACAAGGTCTGGCAGAAGTCGCCGCCGCCCTCGTTGACGATGTTCGCGCCCTTCGCCTTCGCGTCTTCCAGCGCCTCGGTCATGTAGGCGGTGCGGTGCAGGCCCGGCAGCGGCGTGATGCTGACACCCGCCTCCCACGGCATGCCGACCTTGAGCTTGCCCAGTTCCTCGGTGAAGCGCTGCACGAAGCGCTCGACGATCGAGCGATGCACGATGAGCATCTTGAGCGCCGTGCAACGCTGACCGTTGAACGACAGCGCGCCGAGCAGGCATTCCTTCACCGCCAACTCGATGTCGGCATCCGGGAGCACGATGGCCGCGTTCTTCGCGTCGAGGCCGAGGATGGCCCGCAGCCGGTGCGACTTCGGATGCTGCTTCTTCAGATGGTCGGCCACCTTGCTCGAGCCGATCAGCGCCAGCACGTTCACCTTGCCAGAGGCCAGCAAGCGCGGCACCACCACCGCACCTGGCGCATAGATGGTGTTGATCACGCCCGGCGGGAAGGCCGTGCGAAACGCCTCCAGCAGCGGATGGAACAGCAAGGTCCCGTACTGCGGCGGCTTGAACACCACCGTGTTGCCCATGAGCAGCGCCGGGATCAGGGTCGCGAAGGTCTCGTTCAGCGGATAGTTGTAGGGCCCCATGCACAGCACCACGCCCAGCGGCGTGCGGCGGATCTGACCGATCGTGCCCTCGGCGATCACGAAGCGCGAGCTGCCGTTGTCGAGTTCCTTCAACGATTCGATGGTGGCCTGGATGTATTCGACGGTGCGGTCGAACTCCTTGCGCGAATCGGCCAGGCTCTTGCCGATCTCCCACATGATCAGCTTCACGATCAGTTCGCGCTGCTGCGCCATCTGCCGGACGAACTCCTGCATGCAGCCGATGCGCTCGGCCACGGCCATCGTGGGCCATGCGCCGCGTCCATTGGCATAGGCGGCGACGGCTGCGTCGAGCGCGGCATCGCTCTCGGCCTCGCCCATCACTGGGTAGCTGCCGATCTCGACCTGCTTCGCCTCGCCCGTGGCCAAGTCGCGTGTGCAAACGGGGGACAGCACGGTCTTGCAGGGGCCATTCCATTCGACGAGTTGGCCCTGGATCAGGGAGTGGCGCTGGTGCAGCGGCGCGGACAGGCGATGTTCTGCGGGAATGTCTTCGGGAAGCGGGAAGTGCTGCGCGAGTTGGGCGCGGCGGTCGAGGGTCGTCATCTCTGAGCCTTGGGTTGGTGGCTGGGCAGCCGGGGCGCGAGCGCGCCGGCCGGCATCGGGAGGTCAATGAAGTCGCCGCTGATGTGAAACCGGTTTCATTTCAGGACGAAGACACCCACTCGAACCAGCCCAGGTTGCTGGAAACGTTGGAGCAGTGACCCCGGCCTGCGGTTGGCGGGCGTTGCGACTACGCCTGCGGCCAAGCGATCACTGCATCTTGGGCAGATCCACGCCAAGCCACTTGCGGTACAGCTTGTTGAGTTCTCCGTTGGCCGTGTTGCGCGCGACGAACTCGTTGATGTTCTTGAGCAGGTCGTCCTGGCCCGGCTTCATCACGATGCCCATGAACTGCTGGCGCAGCACGAACTTCTCTTCGTAGGCACCGGGCACGCGCTTGGCGATCTGGTTGGCGACGATGGTGGGGCAGCCGATCGCGTCGACCTGGCCGGAGATCAGCGCCTGCATGGCCGAGGAGTCGTCGTCGAAACGGCGGATCTCGGTGCCCTCCGGCGCGGCGGCCGTGAGCGCCACGTCCTGCGTGCTGGCGCGCGTGACACCGACGCGCAGGCCCTTCAGGTCCGCCGGCGTCTTGATCGGCGTCTTGACGGTGCCGTACAGCACGATGGTGGCCGCCGAATACGGCGTGGAGAACTGCACCTGCTTCGAACGCTCCGGCGTGATGGCGAGAACGGCCACCAAGGTGTCGACCTTGTTGGTGAGCACGTAGGGGATGCGATTGGGTCCGGTCACCGTCACCATGTTGAGTTTCACGCCCCAGTCCTTGGCAAGCAGCCTGGCCACGTCCGCGTCATAGCCGTCCGGCTGGTTCTGCGCGTTGGTCGTCGCGAAAGGCGGGACATCGACCATCACGCCCACCGTGATTTCGCCCTTCTTCTTGATGTCGGCCATGGTCTGGGCGGACGCGATGAATGCGGGCAGGGCCATGGCGAGAGCAAGGCCGGAAACAAGCAAGGCGCGGCGGGAAGCGAAGCGGATCATGAGGTCTCCTGATGTGATGCCTCATTTTATGAAACCGGTTTCAGTCGTGATATAGGGATATCCCGTAGAGTCACTTCTGCTTTGGTTAGCGTCATCGCGACAAATGGTTGCGCAGGGTCGGTACAAACAATAAAATAGCTTTTAACCACCTTTAAACTTGTTTTATTGATGTCCAAGCACAGCCCCGCCTTGGCAGCCCTGCCAGCACCCGTCCAAGCGTCGCTGGCGCGGACAGGTCAGCGCCTGCGCGCGCACCGAGTCCAGCGCGGCTGGACGGTGGCCGAGATGGCGGAGCGCCTGTTTTGCTCGCCAACCACTTGGCGAGCCCTGGAAGCCGGCAAGCCGGGCACGAGCATCGGCCTCTTCGCGCAAGCGCTGTGGTTGTTCGGAGAACTGGAATCGCTGGACGGGGTGGCACCGGTGCCCGCCGGGCTGGCGTCCAACCGGCGGGTCCGCCGCCCGTCCGGCAAGGTTGCGCCGGGCGTGATCGGAGAGGCGGAACGTGATTTCTGAATCCGACGCCATGGAGCGCACGGTCTACGTCGGCATCGCGCAAGGCGGGCCAGTCGATGTACAGCCCGCGGGCTTGCTGAAGCTGGCCCGGCACGGTGTCATGGAGTCGGGCGAATTCGCCTATGGACGTCGCTACCTGCAGGAACCCGGCGCGCTGCCGATCAATCCGGACCATCTCCCGCTGCGCGATGCGCCGTTCGTGTTGTCCGAGCGTCGCATCCGTGACGGCGGCGCCATGCCCTTGACCTTGCGCGACGCACTGCCAGACAGCTGGGGCCGCAAGGTACTGGAAGTGCAGCAAGGCCGGCCGCTGTCGGACATCGACGCCCTGCTGCTCACCAACGAGGACCGCGTCGGCGCGATGGTGTTTTCCGAGTCCTTGCCCATCCGCCCAGACGCACCGACGACCGCGCTCCTGTCGCTCGCGGAACTGGCGGAAGTATCACGGCGCATCGAGGCTGGCATGGAGGTCACACCGCGCATGCAGCAGCTCCTGCGAGGCGGCAGCCTAGGCGGCGCGCGGCCCAAGGCTACGTTCGTGCATGAGGGTCGCCGGCATATTGCCAAGTTCGCGTCGCGCGGGGACGAGCACGACATGGAAATCGTGGAAGCGGCGACGCTCGGGTTGGCGAGGTCCTGCGGCATCGCGGTGCCGAATTTCCTGCTCCAACCCCTCGCCACGGGCGGCAATGCCTTGCTTGTCCAGCGCTTCGACCGCGTCGGTCCCGTGACCGACGAGCGGCGCTTGCACTATCTCTCCTCGTCCGCGCTGCTGGACGTGCCGTACGAATCCAGCGGCGGCAGCTATGTGGAACTGGCCCACTCGCTGCGTCGCCTGTCCGCAAGCCCGGAGCAGGACATTCGCGAACTGTTTCGCCGCATGGTCTTCAACCTGTGCGTAGGCAACAGCGACGACCACGTGAAGAACCACGGCGTGCTGCGCCAGCGCGACGGTTCGTGGCGGCTGGCGCCTGCGTTCGACCTTGTCGCGCAGTTGGACGGCCACACCGGCTACCAGGAACTCGCGATTCTGCCCGGCCGGCACGTATCGAGCCTTGCATTGGCACGCGAGGCGGCACCGCATTTCGGGCTGACACCCGCACGGGCGGCGGCGTTGATCCGATCGATCGGCACCACGGTGACTGAACAGGCGCGGGCGTCCCTCCAGGCTGCTGGAGCCAACGCCGCCCTTGCCAGGCGCTGCGCGACCTTCATCGCGCAGCAGGCCGAGCGCATCCGCGCATGAATGTCGCGGAAAATCCCCGCCAGACTTCTTTCGCCCGCGCCGCCCGGCGCCGGCCTTCCAGGAAACGGATTCCCGTCTTGACTTCGATCTCGCCAGCCGAGCTGGCCTCCCATACGCCCATGATGGCGCAGTACCTCCGCTTGAAAGCGGACCACCCGGACACCCTGCTGTTCTACCGGATGGGCGATTTCTACGAGCTGTTCTGGGCCGATGCCGAGAAGGCCGCCCGCCTGCTCGACATCACGCTGACGCAGCGCGGCCAGTCGGCCGGCCAGCCGGTGGTGATGTGCGGCGTCCCTTTCCACGCGGTCGATACCTACCTCGCGCGGCTCATCAAGCTTGGCGAATCGGTCGCGATCTGCGAGCAGGTCGGCGAAGTCGGTGCGAGCAAGGGGCCGGTCGAGCGCAAGGTGATGCGGGTCGTGACGCCTGGCACGCTGACCGATTCGGAACTGCTCAACGACCGCAGCGAGTCGCTGCTGCTGTCCGTGCATGCCGGTACGCGCAATTTCGTCGGACTGGCCTGGCTCAGCGTGACCGGCGCGGACCTGCACCTGGCCGAATGCCCGGCCGATGCGCTGGAAGCCTGGATCGGGCGCATCGCGCCGAGCGAGGTGCTCTACAGCGCCGAGGTCACGCCCGCCTTCGAGAACCGGCTCAAGGCGGCGCGCTCGGGCACAGCCCCTTTCACTTTGTCGATCCGTCCGGCCTGGCAATTCGACGGCGGCCTGGGCGAGCGCAAGCTGAGCGAACAACTCGCCAGCGTGAGCCTCGCGGCCTGGAACGCCGAAGGGCTGACGAATGCGCACGCAGCGGCATCCGCGTTGCTCGGCTATGCCGAGCACACGCAGGGCCGCGCTCTGACGCACTTGCAGAAACTGGTGGTCGAGCGCGACGGCGAATTGATCGAACTGCCGCCCACCACGCGCCGCAATCTCGAACTGGTGCAGACGCTGCGCGGCGAGGATTCGCCGACGATGTTCTCTCTACTCGACACCTGCATGACCGGCATGGGCAGCCGGATGCTCAAGCGCTGGCTGCTCGCGCCACGGCGTGACCGTTCCGAGGCACAAGCCCGGCTGGAAGCCATCGCCGCCTTGCAGACGACGACCGCCGGCAGCACCGCCCTGCCCTGGCGCACGCTGCGCGAGCAACTCAAGAACACCAGCGACGTCGAGCGCATCGCCGCGCGCATCGCCTTGCGCCAGGTGCGCCCGCGCGAACTCGTGGCGCTGCGCCTGGCACTCGCCAAGACCGAGCAGCTTGCGCCTGCACTGCCGGCCTTCGCTGCGCTGCTCGCTGGCATCAGCAACGACTTCGCCGCGCCCCCCGGCTGCGCCGAATCACTCGTCAGCGCGATCAAGCCCGACCCCTCCGCCCTCGTGCGCGACGGCGGCGTGATCGCCACCGGCCATGACGCCGACCTCGACGAGTTGCGCGCCATCAGCGACAACTGCGATGACTTCCTGCTGCAACTCGAAGTCGCGGAGCGCGAGCGCACCGGCATCACCAACCTGCGCGTGCAGTTCAACCGCGTGCATGGCTTCTACATCGAGGTCACGCAAAGCATGCTGTCCAAGGTGCCGGACAACTACCGCCGCCGCCAGACGCTGAAGAATGCAGAGCGCTTCATCACGCCGGAGCTCAAGGCCTTCGAGGACAAGGCGCTCTCGGCGCAGGACCGCGCACTCGCCCGCGAGAAGTTCCTCTACGAGCAACTGTTGGATGCCCTGCAAGCCCACGTCCCGGCGCTGACCCGACTGGCCGGCGCACTGGCCACGCTCGATGCGCTCTGCGCACTGGCCGAGCGCTCGCACACGCTGAACTGGCGCGCCCCCACCTTCGTCGCGCACCCCTGCATCGAGATCACCGGCGGCAGGCACCCCGTGGTCGAAGCCCGGCTCGCAGAAAAGTCCGCCGGCAACTTCATCGCCAACGACACGAAGATGGGCCCGCAGCAGCGCATGCAGGTCATCACCGGCCCCAACATGGGCGGCAAGTCGACCTACATGCGGCAGGTCGCGATCATCGTGCTGCTGGCCTCCATCGGCAGCCACGTGCCGGCCACGGCCTGCCGGCTCGGCCCGATCGACGCGATCCACACGCGCATCGGCGCGGCCGACGACCTGGCCAATGCGCAGTCGACCTTCATGCTGGAGATGACCGAGGCCGCGCAGATCCTGCACGGCGCGAGTGCGCAGTCGCTGGTGCTGATGGACGAGATCGGCCGCGGCACCAGCACCTTCGACGGCCTCGCACTCGCTGCCGGCATCGCGGCACAACTGCATGACCGCACCAAGGCCTTCACGCTGTTCGCGACGCATTACTTCGAGCTGACCGAGTTCCCGGCCACGCACCATGCCGCCGTCAACATGCATGTGAGCGCGACCGAGTCGGGCCGCGACATCGTCTTCCTGCACGAAATGCAGCCCGGCCCGGCCAGCAAGAGCTACGGCATCCAGGTCGCGCGCCTGGCCGGCATGCCGGCGGCTGTGGTCAACCATGCCCGGCAGGCGCTGGAGGCCCTGGAGGCGCAGCAGACGCAGACACGTGCGCAGGTCGACCTGTTCGCGCCGCCGCCCGAGGTCGAGGCACCGATGGCGAGCGCCGTAGAATCCGCCCTTGCCTCGCTGGACCCCGACGCGATGAGCCCCAGGGAGGCGCTCGAAGCGCTCTACACCCTCCAAAAACTGAACAAGCGCGCCGCGGCCAACTGAACGGGCCCGATTCGTGCACAGAGACTGCTCATGACATATTGCGTAGGCATCAAACTCAACGCCGGCCTGGTGTTCCTCTCCGACTCGCGCACCAACGCGGGCGTGGACCACATCAGCACCTTCCGCAAGATGATCGTGTACGAGCAGCCGGGCGACCGCTTCATGGTGCTGCTGTCGGCGGGCAACCTGAGCATCTCGCAGTCGGTGCGCGAGATCCTCCAGATCGAGGAACTGCAGGAGCCCAACGGCGGGCCGCCCATCACGATCTGGAACGCGAAGAGCATGTTCGACGCCGCGCGCGTGCTCGGCTCGGCCGTACGCCACGTCTACGACCGCGATGCCGAGGCGCTGAAGCATGCGGGCCTGGATTTCAACGTGTCTTTCGTCTTCGGCGGCCAGGTCAAGGGCGAAGGCATGCGCCTGTTCCTGGTCTACTCGGCTGGCAACTTCATCGAGGCCACCAACGAGACGCCCTACTTCCAGGTCGGCGAATCAAAGTACGGCAAGCCGGTGCTCGACCGCGTGCTCACACCCGAGACGCCGCTCGACGAAGCCGCCAAGTGCGCGCTGGTGTCGATGGACTCGACCATGAAGTCCAACCTCTCGGTCGGCCTGCCGCTGGACCTGGTGGTCTACGAAGCCAACAAGCTGCAGACCGACCGCGTGATCTGCATCGACGCAGAAAACCCCTACTACCGCATGATGCACAACAGCTGGGGCCAGAAGCTGCGCGAGGTGTTCGACAGCATCGAGGATCCGGTCTGGGACGACTCGGTCTCCGAGCATCCGCTGAAGATGCCGGCGGCGCGCCACAGTGCGCTGCGCAAGATCTCAACACCCGAAGAAAAACTCATCTAAAAGCTTCTTTCCCCGCAAAGACAAACCAGCAAGCCCTTGCTGACCATTCAGTACTTCAACGCAGCACCAAGGTCTTTGCTCGCACGTTCTTCGGACCGCAGGAGTAGCCTCTCGTCGTTCGCTCCCGATCAGACATCTTGGTCGTCCATTGAATACCAAGACTGATAGCATCCCGACGTGATCGCGGCTCCATCACGCTTTTCACGCTGGTTGCACGGCACACAAAGCAACTGCAAATTGGTGATGTCGTTGAGACCCCATGCCGACAACGGAACAATGTGATCGTAGTTCTCGATATTGTCGAGGCTCACCAACCCGCTCACATCGCTCTCGCACAAGACGCATTTTCCACGGTCTCGAAAAAACACGGCGCGCTGCGCCCACCTTGGTGGCCTCACCCTCGCCAAGGTTCCGTTCGGAGCAAGAAGCGACCGATTCAGGTCCTCGACACGATCCCAGTCACCCCTTCTCAGGATTCCCGAAACGTAGTCATTGAACAGCATCATGAGCTCGCGATTTTGAAAGAGGACATGGAAGACCTCATCCACCGTCTGTTTCATGAGATCTTCGTATGCTGCTGATAACCAAACCTCGTTCATGAATTCGTAGATATCGTCTTCATTGGCGGACTCGAAAGTCTTTCCGGCGTCGGCCAAGAACTCGAAAAACGTCTGGTACTCAAACCCATGATGGTCGAAAGCTTCTTCGATCGGCAATTTATGTGGCCTCTGGTCAGCAATCGCCGAAGGAATGTTCTGAAAAGACCGATAGATTCGCTTGCTCCTATCGATGTCGAACGCCTCCACTTGGTCCGAGTGGAAGCCACGGACAGCAAACTCAATGAACTGATGGAAGACTGAGTACTTCTGGTAAGGAGCCAACCAGCCAGCCCATTGCTCATCGCAGTGAAAACCCTCCAAGAGCAAGGCGTTGTCCAAAGTGTTCTTTATGAACTCATCCACGACGGCGCACATGTTGTAGGTCTCGTAAAACCTGGCCACGATATTCATTGCTTTTTCCTCCTCATATAGGCGTCGGCGGAGACCAGCCTCTCGACGTCGCACTTCGTCTTCATTGGTGAGCATTATTGACGCCTCTGAATCATGGCCTGAGAGCTTCTTATTGAGAGTTGCCCTGTTCACGGATTTCGGTATCCTGACCCATCCAACCTTTTGACGTTGTAGACCGCCTTCGACGTTGTCCATCGAACCCATTCTTGTTCAAGCCAGTGCTGCCTTCCATCGTCTTCTCCCACGGCAACAGCTTCCCGGCCAGCACCTACCGCGTGATGCTCGACAGCCTGCGCAATCGCGGCTTCGAGGTCGACGCGGTCGAGAAATTCGGCCACGACCCGAAGTACCCCGTCACCGACAACTGGCCCAACCTGGTGCAACAGTTGGCGGACTTCACCAAGGCACGGATCAGCAAGAGGAAGAGCGGCCCGGTGTTCCTGGTCGGCCATTCGCTCGGCGGCTTCCTGAGCCTCATGTGCGCGGCGCAGCATCCGGAACTGGCCAAGGGCGTGGTGCTGCTCGATTCGCCGCTCCTCGGTGGCTGGCGTGCGGACACGCTCAGTTTTGCCAAGCTATCGCCCTTCATGCAGCAGATGTCGCCGGGCGCGGTGAGTCGCAAGCGCCGGACCACCTGGGCCCATCGAGACGAGGTGTTCGAGCATTTCCGCAGCAAGAAGGCCTTTGCGAAGTGGGACGAGCAGGTGCTGCACGACTACATCGACCACGGCACGCTGGAAGCCGGGGACGAACGTGTGCTGAGCTTCGACCGCGATGTGGAGACGGCCATCTACAACACCATCCCGCACAACCTTGGGAGCCTGCTGCGCAAGCATCCGCTCAAGTGCCCGGCGGCCTTCGTCGGCGGGCGCCAGTCGCGAGAGATGAAGGCAGTGGGCATGCAGATGACCGAGAAGGTCACGCACGGGCGGATCAGCATGCTGGATGGGACGCACCTGTTCCCGATGGAAAAGCCGATCGCGACGGCGGCGGCAGTCGAGGCGTCGCTGCGCAACCTGCTGGGCTGAACGCAGTCGCCGACCGCAATCGCGATGCGCTTCAGGGCGCGCCGGACGCAGTCACCTGGCACTGCATGGTGATTACCACCTGGCCGCCTGCCGGAAAGATCGGGATCGTCACGCCACCCGCTCCGAGCAGGCTGCTCGCAGGCACCGTGGCGCTCGGGCATGCCGCGCCGCCGCTGGCCGTACAGGTCACCGGCGTGCTGGGCGCAGGACAGCTCAGGCCTGCGCCGGGCACGTCGCGGATCACCGCACCGTTGGCCGCGCCGGGGCCGTTGTTGCTGCCGGTCAGCGTGTAGGTCACGATGTCTCCGGCTTGTGCGTTCGCAGGGCTGGCGGCCTTCACGATCGCAAGGTCGGCCTTGGGGCCCGGCACGTTGGTGATCGTGCAGTTCAGGTCATCGCCGATCACCGGCGTGACGCTGAAGCTCGCCCCATTGCCGCTCGGCGCCTGTCCGCCCGCCAGGGCGTTGGTGCAGGCCCAGGTGCTGGCGTAGTTGGCCAGGTCGGCGCCGCCCGTGGCAGCTTCGGACAGCGTATAGGGGCTGCCGGCGGTGGCGTTGACCAGCACGGCCGATTCGCTTGGCGTGTTGCTGCTACCGGTGGTCGTCGCGGTGACGGGGCCGCCGGTGCCGGCGATGCTCAGCGCGAACTGGTCCGCGGCCACGAAGCGCCCGCTCGGCAGTGCCTTGGCCAGCCGCAACGTGGGCTGCCTGGCGTTGGTGAAGGTACAGACGATGTTCGACCCCAGTGCAGTGGCAGCCGCATCGAGCGTCACCTTGCGGTTGGCCGGGTCCGGCGCCGCGCTGCCGCCCGTGGCCATTCCGGTGCAGCTGATGTCGGTGAGCGCGTAGCCCGGGGAAACGGCTTCGGTGATGGTGGTGGCGCCACCCACCGTGGTCAGCAGGCTCGGCGTGCCCGCCACGGCGGTGCCAGGCGTCGTGGTCGTCAGCGTCTGCGCGGCCACGCCGTTGTCGCCGGAGAAGGAGAACGCGCCCACGCCACCCACGCTGATCTTGCGGATCGTCACCTGGGGCGGTGGCGCGTCGGTGTCGGTGGCCGTGTTGTTTGCGGGGTTCGAATCGATGAAGCCGGGCGGGGTCGTGATGGTCGCGGTGTTGACCAGGTTGCCGGTGAAAGTCGCCGGCACGGTCAGTTTCACCTTGAAGGTCGCCGATGCATTCAGCGGCAGGTTGACCTTGGCATGCGACAGCGCGCCCGTGCCGGAACCCGTCACGCACACGCCGCCATTGGCAGCCGTGCAAGTCCAGCCGCCGGCCGTGGTGCCAGCGGGCAGCGGATCGTCCACATCGGCGTTCTGCACGCCGAAGGGGCCGTTGTTGGTCACGACCACGTCGTAGGTGATGTCCGTTCCGGGCCGGTAGGACGGCACGCCATCGGTCTTGGTGATGGCCAGGTCGGTCGACAGGACCACGTCCGCGGTGGTGCAGTGCGCACCATCGTTGCCGGTGCTTGGCGGCGACGAGGAGATGACGGTTCGCACACCCGTGGCGACGTCATACTGGTAGAACACGCCGCTGTTGGCCGCGCCGAACACACCGTTGCTGGCGCCGATCATCGCGCCAACCTGGTCGCCGTCGTTGTAGGGCGAACCGATGAAATTCACTTGCGCCGGGCTGCTGTTGAGGTCGATGGAAACGAGCTGGCTGGCCTGCCCCGTCACGCCATAGAGAAGGCCCTTGGCCGTCCCCTGCTTGACCCATGCCAGGTCGGCCACGCCAAAGGCAGCCGTCATAGGGACCTGCGTGGCCACGATGGGCACGCCCGGCGCGAGCTGCTTCAGGTCGATCACCCACAGCGCGTTCTGCACACCGCCGGTGACCACAGGCTTGACGTACATCAGTCCGTCATCGGTGACGTCGGCGGAGTTGTAGTTCTGCGCCGCGGTGGGGTCGAAACCCGCGATGGGACCCATGTTCGTGACCGAGCCGTCGGACGCGATGCGCGCGAGGTTGTGGCCGCTGTTGATGATCCCGTACATGTAGCCGTCGAGCTTGTTGAAGCCGATGGCGTTGTAGTTCAGGCCCGCTGCCGGCTTGCCCACCAGCGGAAATGTGAAGGGGTTCTTGCTCGTGTCGACCCTGTACAGCGCGAAGCCGGCAGAGCCGCCGGATTGCGCCACGTACATCTCGACCGGGCAGGTGGCGAAGGGTCCACCCGCAGCGGATGCAGGCGTCGAAAACGACAGTGCCGCGAGCAGGCTGACAGCGGCGGCGCCGCACCAGCGGGAAAGTTTCTTGAGCATCATGTCTGACTCGTCTTGTGGGGGATATCGACTCAATACGAACCGACGATGTTGATGAAGAAGCCCTTGTACTTGTAGCCAAACTTCGTCAGGTCGTCGCTGAAGTCGGTGAAGTTGTAGCCAACGCCCAGGCGCAGGTTCTTGCCGATGTCGCGGTCGATGCCGACCATCCAGCCCTGGCGCTTGCCGCCGTCCTTCACGTCGAGCATCCGGTACTCGGCCAGTGCATGCCATTGCTGCGGCAGCTCGTAGCGGGCCTGGATGCCGGCATAGGTGGTGCCCGAGTTGAACCACTCGCCAAAGCCACGGCCGAAGCGCGCCTCGCCTTCGCGGCGTGCAACTTTGGCAGCAAATTCCCAGTTGTGGTCGAACTTGTAGACACCTTCGAGTGACAGGATGTTCGACTTCTGGTCGTACTGCGCGCCGCCCACCTGGCCCAGCGTCGCCAGGTCGTAGAGGTAGGTGTAGCGGCCGAGCAGCGCATAGCGCGCGTCGTTGTACGGACGCCATGCGAAGCCGACACCGCCCTCGATGTACTTGGCGCCGGCAGCGGCATTGAGCTTGTCCTGCGTATCCGAGTAATTGAACTTGCCCGACACGCGCCAGCTCTCGTCGATCTTGTGGTCGATGCGGTTGGTCAGCACCCATTGCGTGCGCTGCTCGGCGCCCGAGTCCTGGCGCCACTCGGCCTTGCTCGACCAGGTCGTCGACGGCGTGGTGTGGCCGGCGCTCACGCTGACGGCGCGGCGGTGCACCAGGCCGTCGAAGCCTTCCAGGTCGCCTTGCTGCAAGGTGAAGCCGGCGCTCCAACCTACCGCCGGGTAGAAATCCAGGCCGAAGGTGTTGACCAGGCCGTTGCCGGTGGTCGGGTCCTTCAGGTACTGGCTCTCGTTGAAGACGTTGGCCTTGTCGGAGAGGCGCCAGCGTTGGCCCAGCGTCCAGCCGCCCTGTGCGCGCGGGTTGAAGATCGAGTCGTAGGCCGAATCGTCGGAGGTCTGCGTGAAGCGGCCATAGACGGTGTGCTCCGGCGACAGGCGGTACTCGGCACTGGCGGTGGCCGCGTTGCCGCGGTCGCCATGCGTGCCTTCGATGCCGACCGTCGACAGGTTGGCGAAGCGGTACTTCGCGCCCAGCGTCACGGCGTCGTTGTCGGCATAGCGGCCGCCGTCGTTGTCGAGCGTCTTCTGTGCCACGCCGTAGACGTCCAGGTTCGGCGTGACGCGGCGGGTGTACTTGACGGCGCCCAGGGTGCCATTGACGTCGCCGCCGAGCTGCTGCTGCGTCAGGCGGCGCACTTCGGCGCTCAGCGTGTCGTCGTCGGTCGGCCGCCATTCGGCCGTGACCTGTGTCTGGTCGAGCGCCTCGCCGCCACGCTCCACGCGGCTTTGCAGCGCGTAGATCGAGACGGTGTCGCTGACCTGGCCGCGCACGTTGGCACCGTATTCGGTGCGCGCCATGCCGATGTCGCTGCGCGCGATCGAGTAGCCCGCATCGACGCGGCGGTACCAGGCGCCGAGCGTCCAGTCGCGCTGGGTCCAGCCCAGTTCCTTGAAGTTGGCCTGGCCGCTGAGCGCGGTGGCGGCGCCACTCGTGTAGCCGACGTTGGCATTGGTCTGCGCGAAGGTGAAGCCGCCGTTGGTCGACAGGAACACCGGCGTGCCGGTCGATTCGGTCTGGCTGTGCTCCAGCTTGAGGAAGGTACCGCGGCCGGCCTGCAGCGTGAGGTCCACGCCCTTGAGCGTGTAGTTGCTGCCGGCCTGCTTCTCGTCGACGTAGGTGCCGCCGACGGCCACGTTGTCATTGACCCATTGCTTGGCACGCACGCCGGCCGTGAGATTGCCTGCGACGAAGTTGTCGACCGGCACGAACTCGTAGTCCACGATGAGGCGCTGGCCGTAGCCGCTCAGCGGGCTCTGCGTGGTGATGCGGGTGACGTTGTCGCTGGTGATCTGCGCCAGCGGCTTGTTCAGCAGGATGCGGCCCTGCAGTTCGTTGATGGTGTAGTCGGTGCCGCGAACCAGCGTCACGCGGTTCTGCACGTTGCCGGTGGTGGTGTCGGTGATCTCCAGCGTGACGACATCGGAACCCGGCAGCAGGTTGGTGTTGTGCAGGTAGTAGAGGCTGCCGCCCGTGCCCACGAATTCGCTGTGGCCTGGTGCGCTTTGCGCCTGCGACGCGAAGGCGCGCACGAAGGTCTTCGACTCGCCCCAGGGGTTGGTGTTCATCGAACGGTAGTTCAACGCGGCGCCGTAGAGCGAGCGCTGGTACTGCGCGAACTCGGTACCGGTGAAGCCGGTGGAATAGTTGCCCCACAGCGCCTGGCTCTTGTCCCAGTCGACGCGCAGGTAGAAGCGGCCTTGCGTGTCGATGTCGCGGTAGGTGGTCGAGTCGTCGCCGTAGACCGGGTAGTACTGGTTCGGGTCGAGCGTGCGGAACACGTCGGTGGCATCGGCCTTGCCGAAGCCGGAGAACAGGCGGCGCACGTCGCGTTCCTGCGTGTCGGCCTGCGCGGTGATGAGGTACTTGCCGTCGATCTTGGCCTTGCCGTAGAAGGCCAGGCGGCCGTCGCTCAGCACGCTGTCTGTGCGGCCGTTGAGCGCCAGTTCCTGGCCCGGGCCCGTGGCCTTGTTCTGGTAGACGGTGAGGTCCGCGAGGGCGACGCCGAAGAAATAGTTGCCAGTGACATCCACCACCAGCGGTTGCGACAGCACGGGCTTCTCGCCGCCGTTGCTCAGCGTGAGGTTGTAGGTGTGCTTGCCGATGGGTTCGAGGAATTCGGCCACGAACTTCTGCTCGAGGTCGACCGGGTAGCTCTCGCCATTGATCTGCAGCATGGCATCCGGCGGCAGGTTGCGGCCCTGGATGCGCACGCGCGAACCATGGATGGCGATGTTCTGCTGGCGCAGGCCATTGCCGCTGAACACGCCGTTGAGGAGGTTCTGGGTCTCCGCCTGTTGCACGGTCAGCGAGCGGCCGAGCGCGCGCTCGGCGCTTTCGCGCAGCAGCGTCTCACCGCGCGCGGCTTCCTCGGCACGCACCAGTTGCAGTGTGCGCGGGCTGGTCTCGTCGATGGCGCCTTCGGCACCGGTGGCGCGCAGCACGTAGATGAGGTTGTCGCCGGCGCGCAGCGGGAAGCGCGACTTCAGCGTGCCGTCCCAGCTTGCGCGGCCGACCGCCGTCACCGGCATCGGCACCGTGGCCAGGGGCTCGGTGAGATCGATGTCGCTGGCGCGGTAGATCAGCAGGTCGAGCTTCTGGATGAAGCCCGGGTAGTTGCTGCGCACGTAGAAGTCGAGCGGCGTCTGGATGCGGCCGTTCTCGAAGGTGACCAGCGAGGGGCCGGAGACGCTGAGCTCGGCCTGTCCGAGCGTCGAGTCTTCGGTGGCCCACACCACGCCGCCGTTGGGCAGTTGCAGCGAGAACTTGCCGCTCACCTTGGCCGCGCCGGGCTGGGGCACGTCCGCCATGACATTGCGCGGTGTCTGCTCCTCGATGGTCACGCGACGGTCCGGTTGCAGCGCCTGCGAGCCGGAGTTCGCAGTCGTGCCGCGCGTGACCGGGTTGTGCGCGCCTTGCGTCTGCAGGCGGAACAGGGTGCCTTCACTGCTTTGGCAACCGGTGTCGGTGCACTGCGGCGCCGGGGCCGGGGCCGTGGTGGGCGTGGCGGCATCCGACGGCGTGGTGGCCTTCTGCGACCAGGCGATCGAGCTCGCGCCCGAGAAGATGGTCAACAGTGCGAAGTCGAGAATTTTCAGTTTCATGATGGCTCCCCTTACTTGGTCGCGCCACGCAACACGGGCTGCGACTCGGGGACGGTTTCGACGCGCACCTGGGTCCGCATTTCGGGTGAGAGGTCTTGCACGAGGGCGTCGTAGACGGCCTTCGCACGACGGAGGCCGAGGGCCACGTTGTGGGCATCGGAGGCCCGGATGTCGGCATGGCCGACGATTCCGATCACGCCGCCCTTGCGCGCTTCCAGGCTCTTCGCGACTTGCGCGATGACGGCCTTGAAGCTCGGGGTGATGTCGGCCTTGTCGGTGTCGAACAGGACGGTGCCGAGCAGGATCACGTCCTGGCTCACACCCACCACCGTGGTGGCAGGTTGCGTGAGCACAGTGCGTGCTGTGATGCGCGTGGCCTTGGCCGCCGCCGGGTTCAGCATCGGCTTGAGCGCGGCTTCCACGGCTTGCGCACGGCCCAGCGCTAGGCCCTGCGCTTCACCGTTGGCACTGATCACCAGCTCCCCACCGCCGTACTCGTTGACCTTGGCGGCCAGCTTCTCGATGACCGGCAGGTTCTCCTTGCGCACGGCGGTGCTGTTGGGCGCGAACAGGACTTCGCCCAGTTCGATGTCGCTCACCGTCGCCGGCGCATTGAGCTTCTGCGTGGGCAGCTTCACACCGAAGTCGAAGCGCACCGGCAGGCCCGGGGTGATGCGGCGCACCAGCGGGTTGGCCGTGGTGAAGGTCGCGCCTTCCGGCAGCGTGGACGGGTCCACCTTCAGGATGAAGTTGCGACCGCGGTTGGTGTCACCGCCGTTGATGCCGACGAGGTTGTAGCGGCCGAACTGGTCGGTCTCCATGATCAGGCCCTCGACCGACGCGATGCGCACGCCGGGGATGCCGCGCTCGTCGATGCCGGCGTTGCGCACGATGTAGTCGACGACGTAGCCGCCCTCCACCTTCGTGACCACGCGCTCGACCGTCGGCTCGGCGCCGTTGAGGCCCTTGGCCGCATCGCCGCTCTTCTCGACTGTCGTCTTGCCCGACGCATCCATGCGCACGGTGACGCCTTCGCTGTTGGTCAGCACGAAGTCATCGGTGAAGCTCGGCGCGTTGAGGCGCTGGCGGATGACGACCTTGTGGTTGTCGGGCAGGTCGGCTTCGGTCTGGCGACCGGTGATGGTGCCCAGCGCGATGCCATGCAGCATCGGCGAGCTCGCATCGGGCTCGGGCCTGGGGCCCTGGCCGCGGTCGACCGTGGTCGAGTTGGCGATGTACGCGCCCGGTGCGAAGCCGCCTTGCACACGCACGTTGCTCAACGATGCCGGGTCTTGCCAGCCGTCACCGTCGCGGTCGTCGAACACGGTGCCGAGGATCAGCGAGTCATCGACCAGCGGGTCGCCGGTGACGTCCACGTCCGCGGTGGCGACGTTCGAGATGTTGCGGCCGAACAGGTTCTGCGCCACCGCCTGGTTGGTGAACACGCCCTGGCGGACGCCTGCGCCCACGCGCAGCAGGTAGGTGATGGTGGCCTGCTTGCCGACTGCGATGTCGATGCCGCCGATCTGCAGCGGGTAGACGCTGTTGCCGACCGTGAAGGCGCCGTCGCCGTCGGCCACCGCGACCGAGCCGGTCACGTAGGTGAAGCCTTGCGGCGGCGTGTCGACGATGCGCGCATCCGTGACCGCCGAGGCGCCCACGTTGCTCACGGTCAGCGTGTAGCGGACCAGGTCACCGATCTTGGCCACGCGCACGGCGGAGGTCTTGACGATGCTCAGTTGCGCAGGGTTCTCGACGGGGATGCTGACCGAGCAGGCGTTGCCGCAAGCCGGGTCGATGTCGCCGCCGTTGATCAGGTTCAACAGGTTGGTCACGCCCGCGGGGATCTCGTTGGCCATCTTGAAGACCACGGTCACCACCGCATTGCTGCCGGCCGCGATGTTGGGCACCGTCAGGTTGACGCTGCCCACGCCGGCGACCGGGCCGCCGAAGCCGCTGGCGCCGCTCACGCTGGTCAGCGTGGCGCCGGCCGGCACGTTCTCGGTGAAGCGGTAGTTGGCGAAGGCCGTGCCGCCGCTGTTGGTGAAGGTGATCGTGTAGGTGAGCTGCTCACCGGCCTCGGCCACGCGCGGCTGCTTGCCGGTCTCGCCGGTGAGCTGCTTGAGCGGTGTCACGAAGGCGCCGGTGGGCGTCTGCACGCAAGTCGCGCTCGGGCAGGCCGGATCGGTCGCGCCGGTGGGCTTGACGATGTTGGTCACCATCGCGGTCGTGATCGGCGTGTTGACGCGCGCCACGATCGTGACGGTCAGCGCGCCGTTGGCCGGCACGTTGAGGCCGGTCCACGTCGTGGTCTGGCCCTGGTTGGCGCCGCCATTGCTGGACGACACGTAGCTCAAGCCGGCGCTCAGCACGTCGGTGAGGCTGTAGTTGCTCGCAGCGGTGCCGCCGGTGTTGGTCAGCGTGATGCTGTAGGTGAGCGATTCACCCGCCTCGGCGATGCCGGGCAGCTTGCCGCTCTCCGCCGTCAGCTTCTTGGCCAGCGTGACCATGCTCGCGGTCGGCGTGACGACGCAAGCCGTGCCCGGGCAGGCCGGGTCGGGCTCGCCCGTCTGCTTGGCGAGGTTGCTGACGCTGGTGGTCGCGATCGGCGTGTTCACCGTCGCCTTGACGGTCACGTCGAGCGTGCCAGAGGCGGGGATGGTCAGGCCGGTCCAGGTCGTGTTGAGGCCCGCGTTGACGCCGCCGTTGTCGGCGCTCACGAAAGTGAGGCCGGTGCTCATCGTGTCCGTCAGCGCGAAGCCGGTGATCGGCGCCGTGCTGGGGTTGCTGATGGTGATGCGGTAGGTCAGCGTCTCGCCGGCTTCGGCGACGCCAGGCACCGTGCCGCTTTCGGCGACCAGTTGCTTGGACACGCCGGCCTTGCCGACCGGGTGGCTGGTGGTGCAGGGCTTGTCGACCGTGCAGTTGGCACCGGTCACGGCGTTGTTCACCGTGCCGGTGGCGCCGACGTCGACCGTGACCTTGTAGACCACTTCATAGGTGCCCGCCACCGTGCCCGCGGGCAAGGTGAAGGTGCGCTGGTTGCCCGAGCCGCCCTCGGTGAAGAGGGGCGACTTCGAGGTCACCGACACGAAGGTCAGGCCGGCGCCGAGCTTGTCGGTCAGAACCGTGGCAGCCTTCGTTTCCGAGCCGGTCACGGTCGCCTTCAGCGTGTAGCTGATGGTCTGGCCGGGGATCACCGTCGCGCCGCTCGCGGGCACGGCGGTCTTGGCCACGGTGACCACGCTCGTCGTCGGCGTGACCACGCAACCATTGCTCGGGCAGGCCGGATCCGGCGTGCCGGTGGGCTTGGCGATGTTGGCGACGCTCGGCGTCGTGATCGGCGTGTTGACCGTGGCCTTGACGGTCACGACCAGCGTGCCGCCGGCGGGGATGGCGAGGCCCGTCCAGGTGATGGACTGGCCGGCATTCACGCCGCCGTTGCTGGCGCTCGCGAAGCTCAGGCCGGTGCCCAGCGTGTCGGTCAGCGCGTAGTTGGTGGCGGCCGTGCCGCCGCTGTTCTTCAACGTGATGTTGTAGGTCAGCGTTTCACCGGCCTCGGCCACGCCGGGTTGCGTGCCGGTCTCGGCCACGAGCGTCTTCACCAGGGTGACGGCGCTGGAGGTCGGTGTGACGACGCAGCCGTCGCTCGGGCAGGCCGGATCCGGCTGGCCGGTGGGCTTGGCGATGTTGGTGACGCTGGCCGTCGTGATCGGCGTGTTGACCGTGGCCTTGAGGGTCACGACCAGCGTGCCGCCTGCGGGGATGGTCAAGCCGGTCCAGTTGGTGGTCGGGCCTGCGTTGGCGCCGCCGTTGCTGGCGCTGGCGAAAGTCAGGCCGGCGCTCAGCGTGTCGGTCAACGCGTAGTTGGTGACGGCGGTGCCGCCGGTGTTCCTCAGCGTGATGCTGTACGTCAGCGTCTCGCCGGCTTCGGCGATGCCCGCTTGCGTGCCGCTCTCGGCAGCCACGGCCTTGACGATCGAGATCGCGCCGGCGGTGGGCGTCACGACGCAGCCGTCGCTCGGGCAGGCCGGGTCGGGCGAGCCCGTGGGCTTGGCGATGTTGGTGACGTTGGCCGTCGAGATCGGTGCGTTGACCGTGGCCTTGACGGTCACGACCAGCGTGCCGCCTGCGGGAACGGTGAGGCCGGTCCAGGTGGTGGCCTGGCCTGCGTTCTTGCCGCCGTTGTCGGCGCTGACGAAGGTCAGGCCGCTGCTCAGCGTGTCGGTCAGCGCGTAGTTGGTCGCAGCGGTGCCGCCGGTGTTCTTCAGCGTGATGCTGTAGGTCAGCGTTTCGCCTGCTTCGGCGATGCCGGGTTGGGTGCCGCTCTCCGCGGTCAGCGCCTTGACGATCGAGACGACGCTGGCGGTCGGCGTGACCACGCAGGTGGCGCTCGGGCAAGCCGGGTCAGGCTGGCCCGTGGGCTTGGCGATGTTGGTGACGTTGGCCGAGGTGATCGGCGTGTTGACCGTGGCCTTGACGGTCACGACCAGCGTGCCGCCTGCGGGAACCGTGAGGCCGGTCCAGTTCGTGGCCTGGCCCGCATTCACGCCACCGTTGTCGGCGCTGACGAAGGTCAGGCCGGCGCTCAGCGTGTCGGCCAGCGCGTAGTTGGTCGCGGCGGTGCCGCCGGTGTTCTTCAGCGTGATGCTGTAGGTCAGCGTTTCACCCGCTTCGGCGATGCCGGGTTGGGTGCCGCTCTCGGCGGTGAGGGCCTTGGTGATCGAGACCACGCCTGCCGTCGGCGTCACGACGCAGCCGTCGCTCGGGCAAGCCGGGTCCGGCGTGCCGGTGGGCTTGGCGATGTTGGTGACGTTGGCCGAGGCGATCGGCGTGTTGACCGTGGCCTTGACAATCACGACCAGCGTGCCGCCTGCGGGAACGGTGAGGCCGGTCCAGCTCGTGGTCGGGCCTGCGTTCACGCCGCCGTTGCTGGCGCTGACGAAGGTCAGGCCGGCGCTCAGCGTGTCGGTCAGTGCGTAGTTGGTCGCGGCCGTGCCGCCGCTGTTCTTCAGCGTGATGGCACAGGTCAGGGTCTCGCCCGCTTCAGCGATGCCGGGTTGCGTACCGCTTTCGGCCGCGAGTGTCTTCACCAGCGTCACGACGCTGGCGGTCGGCGTGACGACGCAGGCCGCGCTCGGACAAGCCGGGTCAGGTTGGCCAGTGGGCTTGGCCAGGTTGCTCACGTTGGCCGAAGCGACCGGCGTGTTGACCGTGGCCTTGAGGTTCACGACCAGCGTGCCGTTGGCGGGGATGGTCAGGCCGGTCCAGTTCGTGGTCTGGCCTGCGTTCACGCCACCGTTGCTGGCGCTGACGAAGGTGAGGCCGGCGCTCAGCGTGTCGGTCAACGCGAAGTTGCTGACGGCGATGGCGCTCGGGTTGGTGATCGTGATCGCGTAGCCCAGCGTCTCGCCGGCTTCGGCGATGCCGGCCTGCGTGCCGCTTTCGGTGGCGAGCGCCTTGGTCACCGTGACAGCGCCCAACGGGTTGTTGGTCGTGCAAGGCGCAGCGGCCGTGCAATTGCTGCCGCCGACGACGCTGTTCTTGACCGCGCCAGTGGCGGTGGCATCGACCGTGACGGTGTAGGTCACGGCATAGACGCCGGCCACCGTGCCCGCGGGCAGGCTGAAGGTGCGCGTGCTACCTGCGCCGCCGGCCGTGTAGGCGCCAGCGGTGGTCACCGAGCCGAAAGTCAGGCCGGTGCCCAGCGTGTCGGTCAGCACGGTCGGCTCGGCGGTGGCCGAACCGGTGATGGTGGCCGTCAGCGTGTAGCTGAGGGTCTGGCCTGGCACGACGGTCGAGCCGCTGGCCGGGTTGGAAGTCTTGGCGACGGTGATGACGCTCGCGGTCGGCGTGACGACGCAGCCTGCGCTCGGGCAGCCCGGATCGGGCGAGCCCGTCGGCTTGGCGAGGTTGTTGACGCTCGCGGACGTGATCGGCGTGTTGACCGTGGCCTTGACGGTCACGACCAGCGTGCCGCCGGCGGGAATGGTCAGGCCGGTCCAGGTCGTGCTCTGGCCCGCGTTGGTGCCACCGTTGTCGGCGCTCACAAAGGTCAGGCCGGCGCTCAGGGTGTCGGTCAGCGCGTAGTTGGTGGCGGGCGTGCCGCCGGTGTTCTTCAGCGTGATGGCATAGGTCAGCGTTTCGCCGGCTTCGGCGATGCCCGCTTGCGTGCCGCTCTCGGCCACCAGGGTCTTGTTCAGCGTGACGACGCTTGCGGTCGGCGTGACGACGCAGCCGTCGCTCGGGCAGGCCGGATCCGGCTGGCCGGTGGGCTTGGCGATGTTGCTGACCGTGGCCGTGGCGACGGGCGTGTTGACCGTGGCCTTGACGGTCACGACCAGCGTGCCGCCTGCGGGGATGGTCAGGCCGGTCCAGGTGGTGGCCGGGCCTGCGTTGGTGCCGCCGTTGTCGGCGCTGACGAAGCTCAGGCCGCTGCTCAGCGTGTCGGTCAGCGCGTAGTTGGTCGCAGCCGTGCCGCCGGTGTTCTTCAGCGTGATGGCATAGGTCAGCGTTTCGCCGGCTTCGGCGATGCCGGCTTGCGTGCCGCTTTCGGCGGCGAGCGTCTTGACGAGGGTGACGACGCTGGCGGTCGGCGTGACGACGCAAGCGCTGCTCGGGCAAGCCGGGTCAGGCGAGCCGGTCGGCTTCGCGATGTTCGTGACGTTGGCGGTCGTGACCGGCGTGTTGACCTTGGCCGAGACCTTCACCACCAGGCTGCCGCCTGCGGGGATGGTCAGGCCGGTCCAGGTCGTGGTCTGGCCCGCGTTGGTGCCGCCGTTGTCGGCGCTCACGAAGGTGAGGCCTGCGCTCAGCGTGTCGGTCAGCGCGTAGTTGGTGACGGCGACGGCGCTGGGGTTGGCGATCGTGATCGTGTAGCCGAGCGTCTCGCCGGCTTCGGCGATGCCGGCCTGCGTGCCGCTTTCCGTGGCCAGGGCCTTGGTCAGCGTGACGGCGCCGATCGTGTGGTTGGTCGAGCAAGGTGCGTCGATCGTGCAATTCGAAGTGCCCGTGACGCCGTTCTTGACCGTGCCGGTGGCAGTGGCATCGACCGTGGCCGTGTAGGTCACGGCATAGGTGCCAGCCACCGTGCCGGCGGGCAAGGTGAAGGTGCGCGCGTTGCCAGAGCCGCCCGCCGTGTAGGCGCCAGCGTTGGTCACCGAGCCGAACGTGAGACCCGTGCCCAGTGCATCGGTCAGCACCGTCGACGTGGCCGTGGCCGAGCCGGTGATGGTCGTGGTCAGCGTGTAGCTGATGGTCTGGCCGGGCACGACGGTCGAGCCGGTGGCCGGGTTGGCTGTCTTGGCAGCCGTGATGACGCTGGAGGTCGGCGTGACGACGCAGCCGCTGCTCGGGCAAGCCGGGTCAGGCGAGCCCGTGGGCTTGGCGATGTTGGTGACGTTGGCCGTCGTGACAGGCGTGTTGACCTTGGCCGAGACCTTCACGACCAGGCTGCCGCCTGCGGGGATGGTCAGGCCGGTCCAGTTCGTGGTCTGGCCCGCGTTGGTACCGCCGTTGTCGGCGCTCACGAAGCTGAGGCCAGCGCTCAACGTGTCGGTCAGCGCGTAGTTGCTGACAGCCACCGCGGTCGGGTTGGCAATCGTGATCGTGTAGCCCAGCGTTTCGCCGGCTTCGGCGATGCCTGCCTGCGTGCCGCTCTCGGTGGCCAAGGCCTTGGTGAGCGTCACGGCGCCAAGCGGGTTGTTGGTGGTGCAAGGCGCAGCGGCCGTGCAGTTGCTGCCGCCGACGACGCTGTTCCTGACCGAGCCCGTTGCGGTGGCATCGACCGTGGCGGTGTAGGTCACGGCATAGGTGCCAGCCACCGTACCGGCGGGCAGGGTGAAAGTGCGCGTGTTGCCCGTGCCGCCGGCCGTGAAGGCGCCGGGCGAGGTGACGGTGCCGAAGGTCAGGCCGGCGCCGAGCGTGTCGGTCAGCACGGTCGGCTTGCCCAGCGCAGCGCCGGTCACCGTGGCTTTCAGGGTGTAGGTGACGGTCTGGCCGACGACCACCGGGGAACCGCTCGCGGGCACCACCGTCTTGGCCACCACCACGGCCGAAACGCCGACGTTGGAGGTCGACGTGTTGTTGCCGGTGCAGTTGGGTGGGTTGGCCTTGTCGCAGCCGCCGACCGGGTCCTGGACGCCCGGCGGGGGGGCGATGGTGGCAGTGTTGGAGACGCTGGCCTGTGCCAGCGCGGGGCGGCCCGCCAGGCCGAGGCACGCCAGCAGGATCAGCAGGAAAAGCGTGCGAAGCAGCCCATGGGAATGCGCCTGGGACTTTGGAAACGATGGGGACGCCGCGGCAGCCGTGCCGGCAACCCCCGCGCGCGGGGATGCCCAAGTGCGCTGCAAAGCGCCCCTTGTTCCTGGCTCCGCCTTTTCGGCCGCGATTGACTTGTGCTTCATTTAATTAAAATCTTCCAGTTATCCCGTGGTGATTTCGGCTTGCTCGAGCCCCAATGCCAACGAGCAATAAGTCACAGTGCCTCGATCACCCTCACTCCATCGAATTGAGACGTTTCCAAATCCCAATCAACACCTGTCGAATCAGTTTTTCTGACTCCTTTAATTTACAAATACCGAACAAAAAGACTTGCAGGAACGGGCTGCACAGGCCGCAGGAAATTTCCATTCGCAGCGCGGACTTGCGTGAGATGGGGAAAAATGCGCACCCGCCCGCGCACGCGCCAGGCGCGCGGCAATCAGTGCACAGGCCGAGAGAAGGATTGGGAAATTTCCAAGAAGTGGGAAATTTCCGGGAGCGCCGCGGAAATCGGGCTCGATGCGATGCGGAAAATTCGCACGCCACAAAGCAAAAGGCCCTGTCATTGGCGTCACACGCCGATTGACAGGGCCTTGTTCAGGCAAGCGGACAGCGCCCGGAAGGCGTCCGCCAGTAAACTATTTCAGACTAATCCGATGAATTCAGGCTCGTGAATAGCAAAACCATTGCGCGCCGATTGACGCGGCGTGCAATTCCGCACGCCTGGCCCATTTCAATCAGCCCAGACCACCAGGCCGCTCCAGGCCGTCGCCAGCACCACGATGCCGAAGGCGATCCGGTACCAGGCGAAGGGCACGAAGTCGTGCGTGCTGATGTAGCGCAGCAACCAGCGCACGCAGAGCCATGCGCTGATGAAGGAGAACGCCAGCCCCACGCCGAACAGCGGCAGGTCGGCCATCGACAGCAGCGCCCGCTCCTTGTAGAGGCTGTAGACGCCCGCGCCGATCAGCGTCGGGATCGCCAGGAAGAAGGAGAAGTCCGTTGCCGCCTGCCGGCTCAGCCCCAGCAGCATGCCGCCGATGATGGTCGCGCCGCTGCGGCTGGTGCCGGGGATCATCGCGAAACATTGCACCAGGCCGACCTTGAGGGCGTCCATCGGCGTCATGTCGTCGACGTTCTCGATGCGCACCGTGCCCGGCGGGCGCTTCTCGACCCACAGGATGATGAAGCCGCCGATGATGAAGGTGCTGGCGACCACCGCCGGAATGAACAGGTGCGCCTTGATGTACTTGCCGAACAGCAGGCCCAGCACCACGGCCGGCAGGAAGCCGATGAAGATGTTGAGCGCCAGCCGCCGTGCCTTGGCCTGCCTTGGCAACGCGACGACAGTCGAATGGATCTTCTGCCAGTAGACCAGGATCACCGCGAAGATCGCGCCGGTCTGGATCGCGATGTCGAAGACCTTGGCCTTGTCGTCGTCGAAGCCGAGCAGCGAGCCCGCCAGGATCAGGTGGCCGGTCGAAGAAATCGGCAGGAACTCCGTCAGGCCCTCGACGATGCCCATGATGGCGGCCTTGGCCAGCAAAACAATATCCACGCGCACTCCTTGAAAGAGCGCCGATTATCGCGATGCAGGGTACCGCGACCGGTCAGCCGGCATTCAGCTTGTGGCGCAATCCGCGAACCGCGCTGTCGACGGTGGTCAGGACCGACAGGCCGGACGCCTCTTCGCAGGCCGCACGTGCGCGGGCCATGCTGAACTGGGCCAGCGCAATGCGAGTGCAGCCGCGATCCGCCAGGGCCTTGGCCTTGGCCGCGATCAAGGCGTCATGGCGATCGGTGTCGCCGGCGTTCAAGGCATCCATTGCGCCGTCGACCAAGGCCAGTTCCAACTCCACGCTTTCAGGAAACTCGGGCGGCATCGATTGGAGCGTCGGCCCGAAGGTCGCAATCAGCCCCAGCCTCCCCTGCCCTTGCACAGCCTCCTCGATCATGGCCTCGTTCGGCTTGAGCACAGGGATGGCGAAATGCGTGCGCGCCACGCGCTCGATGCACGGCCCGAAGGCCGAGCAGGTGAACAGGATGCCCTGCACGCCGGTGTCGACCGCGTACTGCCCCAGGTGCGCGAAGCGCTCGTGCATGGCGCTGTCCAGTTCGCCGCCGCTGCGCGCGAGGTCGGCCGAAAGGCTGTCGTCGAGCAGGTTCATGCGCACCGCCTCGGGCCAGTCGCGCGCGAATGCCTGGTTGATGGGTTCGATCGAATGGGCCAGCGCGTGGATCAGGGCGATGCGGGTCATGCAGTGAACTCAAATTCCCTTCGACGACGGGTTGGCAAAGGCGTCCTTCGTCTCGGCATTGAGCGGGTAGTTGATGTTGATGCCCTTGGGCGGAATCGGCGACATGAACCACTGGTTGTAGAGCTTTTCCATCTCGCCGGATTTCATCATGCCACCGACCACGCGATCGACCAGCGCCTTGAAGGCCGGATCGTCCTTGCGGAACATCAGCGACTGATTCTCGGTACGCAGGCTCTCGCCGGTGATGACGAAATCCTTGGGATTGCGCGCATTGGCCATCTGGCCCGCGAGCAGGATGTCATCGAGCACGAAGGCCTGCGCACGGCCGCTTTCGACGAGCAGGAAGGAGTCGGTGTGGTCCTTGCCGGCGAGCGTGTTGACTTCGAGGTTCTTGCCTTTGTCGGCGTCTCGCAGCAACCTGAAGGAAGTCGTGCCCGTGGTCGTGACGACCGTCTTGCCCTGCAGATCGGCGATGCTCTTGATCCCCGAATCGGCCTTGACCAGCATGCGCACGTTGTAGCGGAAGATGTCCGGGGAGAACGCGACCTGCTTCTGCCGCTCGACGAGGTTGGTGGTGGAGCCGCATTCGATGTCGACGGTGCCGTTGGTCACCAGCGGGATGCGGTTGGCCGAAGTCACGGCCTGGTAGCGGATCTCGACAGCGGGCATCTTCAACTCGGTCTTGACGGCATCGACGATGCGCTTGCAGATCTCGATGCTGTAGCCCACCGGCTTGGTGTTGCCATCGAGGTACGAGAAGCCGAAGGACGCCTCGCGGTAGCCCAGCGTGATGCTGCCGCTGGCCTTGACCTTGGCCAGCGTGCCGCCGTCCTGTGCGTGGGCGGCTGCAAGCGGCAGGACGGCCAGCATGGCCACGAGGGATGCGCGACGGGCAACTATCGACAGGCAGGGCAAAGCCATGGAGAAGCTCCTTGAACGTTGAAGTGAGAGGGGAATGAAACTCAGGCGGCCTGCGCGGCGGCCGCGCGCGTGACCGCATCGATCGACTCGGCCAGCAGGGCCGCGATCTTCTGCAGGTCCTGGCGTGACGCGATGAAAGGCGGCGCGAGCAGCACGTGGTCGCCTTGCCGGCCATCGACCGTGCCGCCGAAGGGATAGCACAGCAGGCCGCGCGCCATCGCGTCCTTCTTGATCAGCGCATTGACGGCGCGCGCCGGATCGAAGGGCGCCTTGCTGCCGCGATCGGCGACGAGTTCAACGCCCCAGAAGAAGCCGCGTCCTCTGATGTCGCCCACATGCGGGTGGTTGCCAATTTCGTCGCGCAACATCTGGCCGAACGCGATGCCATCGTCACGCACCTTGGCCAGCAGGCCGTCACGGTGGATCACCTGTTGCACGGCCAACGCCGCCGCGCAAGCCACGGGATGGCCGAGGTAGGTATGGCCATGCTGGAAGAAGCCGCTGCCCTTCGACATCGCCTCGACGATCTTCTTCTGCGCCAGCACCGCGCCCACGGGCTGGTAGCCGCCGCCGAGCCCCTTGGCGATGGTCACCAGGTCCGGCACGACACCCTCCTGCTCGCAGGCGTAGAGCGTGCCGGTGCGGCCCATGCCGCACATCACCTCGTCGAGGATCAGCAGCACACCGTACTTGTCGCAGACGGCGCGCACGGCCTTGAAGTAGCCGGGCACGGGTGTCAGCACGCCGGCCGTGGCGCCGCCGACGGTCTCGGCGACGAAGGCGATCACGCGGTCGGCGCCTTGCGCGAGGATGGCTGCTTCGAGTTCCCCTGCGAGGCGCAGGCCGTAGGCCTCCGGCGTTTCATCTGCACGCTGCTCGCGGTAGGGATAGCAGGGCGCGACATGGGTGGCAGGCGTCAGGATCGGCGCGAACGGCGCGCGCCGCCATTCGTTGCCACCCACCGCCAGCGCGCCCAGCGTGTTGCCGTGATAGCTCTGGCGGCGCGCGATGAAGTGCGTGCGCTGCGGCTGGCCGATCTCGACGAAGTACTGCCGCGCCATCTTCAGTGCCGACTCCACCGCTTCCGACCCGCCGCTGACCAGGTAGACGTGGCTCATGCCCTCGGGCGCGGTGCGGATCAGTTCGTCGGCCAGTTGCTCGGCCACCTCGGTGGTGAAGAAACTGGTGTGGGCGTAAGGCAGCCGATCGATTTGCGCGTGCATGGCGGCTAGCACGTCGGGGTGCGCATGGCCGAGGGAGGACACCGCGGCGCCACCCGACGCATCGAGGTATTCGCGACCCGCGGCGTCGCGGAGGGTCATGCCGCTGGCGGCGACGGCGACGGGCGGGGTGTTGCGCAGGTGGCGATGGAAGACATGGGTCATGGAAGGCACCTCGACGGGCGTGTAATCAATGTTCTGGGCGCATTATTGAATGGAACATATGTTCCGTCAACTCCGCGATTGCAACAACGTTGGTACATTTGTTCCATCACTCGCAGCTCCTGAAAGAACCCCATGCCCGTCAAGGACGACCTGCGCCAGCGCTTCGCCGAACTGAGCCCCGCCCTGCAGCAGGTGGCGAAGTACGTGCTCGACCACCCGAACGACGTGGTGACCAGCTCCATGCGCACCATCGGCCAGCGCTCGCAGAGCACGCCGGCGACGCTGGTGCGCTTTGCCCAGCACCTGGGCTACGCGGGCTGGCCGCAGCTCAAGGAGGCGGTGGCGGGCGACATGGGCCTGGGGCCATCGGATGCCTATGGCGAGCGGGCGCGCCAGCTGGTCGGGCGTGCGAAAAGTCCGGATCTCGTGAGCGAGATGTTCGAGGCGCAGCGGCGCAACCTCGATGCCACCGAGCGCCACAACGCCACTTCGCTGCACAAGGCGGCCGCACTCCTGGAGAAGGCCGGCAGCGTGCATGCAGCCGGCTTCCGGGCGTGCTTTCCGGTCGCGTTCTCCTTCGTCTACGTGTACCGGTTGTTCCGCAACGACGTGCACCTGATCGACGGCCAGGGCGGGTCGCTCGAGATGCAGCAACGCGCGCTGACCAAAGGCGATGCGCTGGTGGTCGTCAGCTTCGCGCCCTACTCGCGCGAGGCGCTGCAGGTGGCCGAGGCAGCCAAGGCCGCCGGCTGCAGGATCGTCGCCATCACCGACAGCGCGGCATCGCCACTGTCATTGCTCGCGGACGAGACGATCCTGTTCGCCATCCACAGTCCGTCCTTCTTTCCGTCCGTCACCTCGGGCTTCGCGGTGACGGAGGCGCTGGTGGAACTGCTCGCGAGCCGTGCTGGCAAGACGGTGGTCAAGCGCATCGACGCTGCGGAGGCGCAGTTGTTCCAGACCGGGGCGTATCTTTAGGCCGGCGGCAGGGTTGCATTCGAAGAGTGCGGACTTGACCGGCCGCGAAGGCCCCGAAGAAACGCGAAGACCTTCGCGCCCTCTGCGTCCGGATGTCCACATTCATGACGTTCACGGGACCACTCGGTCCGCCAGCAGCGCGACGCCCTCCTGCCCCAACGGCACCTGCGCGATGGAACCCACCAGGTCGCCAGGTTGCGTCGCCGGCTGGCCTGAGCGAGACACGCGCACTTCCACAGACACCGCGTCGAAGCGCGAGATCGAGAGTTCGGGCGACATGGCCAGGCTGTCGTCGAGCACGAACTTCGCGGGCAAGTCCTTTACCTGCAGGCGCAACACCGCGACGGGCATGCGCCCGGTCGCCGCTGTCTTCGCGAGCACGAAGACGGTGTCTTGCGGCGAGGCCTTGTCGCGCAGCGCGCTTGCGATGGCGACCGTGCCGCCCACATGCTTGCCACCCTGCGCCGGCTTGGTGCCCGGCGTCGTGGTCTTCGCCGATGCATCCAGTTGGGCAAGGTCCGCACTGACCTGGGCGGCAGCCTCCGAATCCGGCGGCAACAGCGCCAGCAATTTTTCCCAGCGCTGCCTTGCGGTCGCAAGGTCGCCCTGCTTGAAGGCCGCCATGCCGGCCAGCGCCAGCGCCTTTGGATGGTTGGCATCGAGGCCCAGCGCCGCATCGATGGCGGCCTGCACCGGGCCGCCCAAGTCGCCGTCGCGTGCCGAGCCGAGCGCATCCGCATAGTCGGCGAGCAACTGCGGCTGGTTTGGCGCGAGTGCCATCGCCTTCTGCCAGGCGAGCACGGCATCGTCGTAGCGCTGGAGGACCTCGTAGGAACGGGCCAGCACGATCCAGCCTTCCACATCGTCCGGCTGCGCGCGCAGGCGCTGGGCGAGGCGGCTGACCATGCGCTCCATGTCCTGGCCGCCGCTTTCATGGGTACCGGCCCGCTCCGCGGCCAGCATCTGCGTCGCGACGGCGCCCGGGTTGCCGACCTGGAGATAGAGCAGCAAGCCGGCGGTCGGCAGGCCGACGCTCACGACGGCGGCGATGCCCCGGCTCATCCACGGCCGGTCAGTGAGCCTGCGTTGCGGCGCGGTCTGCGCGGCTTCCGCGAGCGCCTGGCGCTTCAGGTCCTCGATGGCTTGCGCGCGGTCCTGCGCATCCAGGGTGCTGGATTGCAGGTCCCTGTCGAGCTGGGCCAGTTGATCGGCGAACAGGCGGCGGGCGAGATCCGAGGGCGCGACGGCGGGCGACGGCGACGACTTGAGCAAAGGCGGCAGCACGAACAGCAGCGCCAGCAGCAGCAAGGCCAGCGCGGCGAGCCACAGGCCCGTCATGGCGCATCACTCCCCAGGAGCGCTGCGGCGCGGGCCTGTTCGGCGGCGGTCAGCGGCGCAGGCTCGACGCGGTTGCGCCGCGACAGGATGCGCCACATCGCGGCGAAGCCCGCGGCCAGCAGCACGAAGGGCCCCAGCCACAGCAGCCAGGTCGAAGGCATGAAGGGCGGGTCGTAGCGCACGAAAGCGCCGTAGCGTTGCTCGAAGAAGTCGCGGACCTGCTGCTCGCTGCGGCCCTGCGCGAGTTGCTCGCGGATCTGCTGGCGCATGTCGGCTGCGAGCGGTGCATTGGACTCCGCCAGCGTCTGGTTCTGGCACACCATGCAGCGCAGGCTGGCCGAAAGATTCGCTTCTCTTTCTTCGATGGTGGCTGCGCTGGCCGCGACATGCATCGCCGCGCATATCGTCAGCGCCAGGGTCATGGTGCGGGCCTTCATTGCAGGCTCCTCACCACAGGCAGCATCGTGGTACGCCAGATCTCGGGCGTGATCGGGCCCGCATGCTTGAAGCGGATGCGTCCGGCGCGATCGATCACGAAGGTCTCGGGCACGCCATAGACGCCATAGTCGATGCCGACGCGGCCGTCGCTGTCGACCGCCGAGCCCACGTAGGGATTGCCGAAGCGTTGCAGCCAGCTGCGCGCGACATCGCTCCTGTCCTTGTAGTTGAGGCCGTAGAGCACCACGCCGTCCTTGCCCGCCAGCGCGGTCAGCACCGGAAGCTCGTCGCGGCACGGCGCACACCAGGAGGCCCAGACATTCAGCAGCCAGACCTGGCCACGCAGGCTGTCGACCTTCAGCACCTTCTGCGGGTCATCGAGCAAGGGCAGGTCGATGGCAGGTGCAGGCTTGTCGATCAGGGCCGAGGGCAGCACCTTGGGGTCGCGGCTCAGGCCCATCGCGAGCACGATGGCCAGCACGAGGAAGATGAAGAAAGGCAGCTTGAAGCGCATCAGGCCTGCTCCCGCGGCTGCAAGGCCGCCGCTGCCGGCAAGGGCGCGCGGCCGTCTGCCACCAACGCACGCGACGCCATGCCAAGGCGATAGCGCCGATCGCTGGCCGCCAGCAATCCACCCAGCCCCATCAGGAGGCAACCGCCCCAGATCCAGGCCATGAAGGGCTTGACGTGCAGGCGCATCGTCCATGCCGCATCGCCAGCCGGATCGCCCAGCGCGACGAAAAGATCGCGCGTAAGACCCACGTCGATCGCGGCCTGGGTCAGGGGCATCTGCTGGGCGCGGTAGATGCGCTTCTCGGGATGCAGCGTGGCCACCGATTCGCCATTGCGCGTGACCAACACCGACGCGCGCTGTGCATCGAAGTTCGGACCGCTGAACGGTGCGATACCCTCGAAGCGGAACGCGTATCCGGCGACGGACGCCTGCTCGCCGATGCGAAGCTTCAGCTCCTGCTTGCCCTCGAAGCCGTTGGCCATCGTGGCGCCGAAGATGAACACGCCGATGCCCGCATGCGCGACCAGCATGCCGTACCAGCCGCGCGGCTGGCGCCTGGCGCGTTCGAGCCAGCCGCCTTGCGCGCCGGAGAAGCGCTGCACCGCATGCGCGATGGCACTGGCCACGGCCCATGCGGCCAGCAGCAAGGCGAAGGTCGACAAGGCGGACCACGCACGTTGCCCGGCCGGCAGCGTCAGCGGCAACAACAGCGCCGCCACGCCACTGGCCGCCAGCGCCCAGCGCAGCCGCAACGCCAGCTCAGGCAGCGCGGCACGCTTCCACCGCGCCACCGGTCCCACGCCCATCAGGAAGATCGCGGGCACCATGATCGGCACGAACACCGATTCGAAGTACGGCGGCCCCACGGAAATCTTCTGCCCCGCCAGCACGTCCAGCGCCAGCGGATACAGGGTGCCGATGAGCACCGACATGGCCGCCACCGTCAGCACCACGTTGTTGGCCAGCAGCAGCGATTCGCGCGACACCCCATCGAAGCGCCCACCCAGCCCGATGCGCGGTGCGCGCCATCCGAAAAGCAGCAGCGAGCCGCCCACCACCGCCACCATGAAGGCCAGGATGTACAGGCCGCGCCCCGGATCGACCGCGAAGGCATGCACCGACGTCAGCACGCCCGAGCGGACCAGGAAGGTGCCCAGCAGGCTCAGCGAGAAGGTGCAGATCGCCAGCAGCACGGTCCAGCTGCGGAAGGCGCCGCGCTTCTCCGTCACCGCGAGCGAATGGATCAAGGCCGTGCCCACCAGCCAGGGCATGAAGGACGCGTTCTCCACCGGGTCCCAGAACCACCAGCCGCCCCAACCGAGCACGTAGTAGGCCCATGCGCTGCCGAGCATGATGCCCAGCGTCAGGAACATCCAGGCCGCCACCGTCCAGGGCCGCGACCAGCGCGCCCAGGCCGCGTTGAGCTCCCCCGACAGCAGCGCCGCGATGGCGAAGGCGAAGGCCACCGAGAAGCCCACGTAGCCCATGTAGAGGATCGGCGGATGCACCACCATGCCGGGGTCCTGCAGCAAGGGATTGAGGTCGCGCCCGGCCAATGCCGGCGGCAGGAGGCGGGTGAACGGGTTCGACAGGAACAGCAGGAACAGCAGGAAGCCCACGCTGAGCCAGGCCATCACCGCGAGCACACGCGCAACATACGGCTCAGGCAGCTGGCGGCTGAACAAGGACACCGCCAGGCCCCACGCGGTGAGCATGCAAAGCCACAGCAGCATCGAGCCCTCATGCCCGCCCCACACCGCCGCAAAGCGATACGCCGCCGGCAAGTCGGCATGCGAGTTGGAGGCCACGTAGAGCACCGAGAAGTCGTTGTCCAGGAAGCACCACGCCAGGCATGCGAACGCGATACCGGCGAAGACGAACTGCCCCAGCGCTGCGCTGCGCGCAACGCGCATCCAGCCCGCCACGCCCCAGTGCGCGCCCGCCAGCGGCACGCTGCCTTGCAGCAGCGCCATGAGCAAGGCCAGCACCAGGCTGAAGACACCGACCTCGGGGATCATTGCGGCGGCCCTTCCAGCGTCGGCGAAGTGTGGGACTGGCGCGCCTTCTCCAGTGCGGCGGCGGCCTCGGGCGGCATGTAGTTCTCGTCATGCTTGGCCAGAACTTGCGTTGCCTCGAAGGAACCATCCTGACGCAGGTGCCCCGCGGCCACCACGCCCTTGCCTTCGCGGAACAGATCGGGCAACAGGCCCTTGTAGCTCACGGGCACGCGCTGCGCGAGATCGGTGACGACGAAGCGCACCGTCAGGCCATCGCTGCCACGTGACACCGAGCCCTGTTCGACCAGCCCGCCGATGCGGAACGCCCCATTGCGCGGCGCCTCGTTCGCCACCACCTGGCTCGGACTGAAGAAGAAGACGAGGTTGGAGCGCAGTGCATTGAGCACCAGCAGCGTGGCCAGGCCGAACACCAGCAGGCCGATACCGATGAAGGCCATGCGGCGGTGCCGGGGCTTCATTTCGCGCGCCTCGCGTCGTAGTCCTCGCGGGCCAGGGCCCGGCTTCGGCGCACGAGCGACCAGACCTCTGCGGCAAGCAGCACCACCGTCACGCCGTAGGCCGCAACGATGTAGAAGGTGTGACCCGCGGAACTCATGCCCTATCGCTCCCCCACCGCCCCGCCAGACGCTCGCGCTCGACGATCAGGCAACGCACCCGCGCCAGTGCCACCGCGATCGAATAGGCCCAGCAGGCGCCCACCATCAAGAGCATCCCCGCCAGCATCGTGTGCGCCATCGCGGGCGCGGACGTGAGGCTCACCGACGCGCCCTGGTGCAGCGTGTTCCACCACTGCACCGAGAAATAGATGACCGGCACGTTCACCACCCCCGCCAGCAGCAGGATCGCGCCGCCCCGGTCGGCGCGGCGCGGGTCGTCGATGGCGGAGACCAGCGCCAGGTAGCCCAGGTAGAGGAACAGCAGGATCAATTCCGACGTGAGCCGCGCGTCCCACACCCACCAGGCGCCCCAGGTCGGCTTGCCCCACGCCGCGCCGGTCCACAGCGCGATCACGGTGAACAAGGCGCCGGTGGGCGCCAGCGCCCGCGCCATCAGCGGGGAAATGCGCGTGTTGAAGACCAGGCCCAGGGCAGCATGCAGCGCCGCCACGAGGTAGATGAACATCGACATCCATGCCGCGGGCACATGAATGAAGATGATGCGGTAGACCTCGCCCTGCTGGTGATCGGTGGGCGCGACAACAAATCCCACCCACAGCCCGGCCACCGCCAGCAAGCCGGCCAGCACCGCGAACCACGGCACCGCCCGCCCGGCCCAGGCATGGAACACCGGGGGCGATGCGAAGCGCCGCCACGTGGCGCCGCGCGCCCCGTCGCCATGCGCTGCGAGGCCAGGCGAATCGATGCGTCGAAGCGAATCCATGCTGCCTCGCCTCATTCAACCGCCAGGCGCAAGGCCGCAGCCACCGCCCACGGGCACAGGAACGCCGCCCCGAGCAACAAGGCCCCGAGCAGCGACAGGTGCGGGCTCGCCGGCAGCCCCTGCTGCGAGGCCGTCACCGCCCCGCTGCCGAAGATCAGCACCGGCACGCACAAGGGCAGCACGATCAGCGCCAGCAGCACGTTGCCACGCAGGCCCAGCGTGAGTGCGGCGCCGAGGGCCCCCAGGCACACCAGCGTCGGCGTGCCCAGCAGCAGCGACAGCAGCAGCATGCCGATGGCCGGCGCCGACAGCCCGAATTGCAGTCCCAGCAAGGGCGCGACGGCCAGCAGCGGCAGGCAGGTGACGAGCCAGTGCGCCGCCAGCCGTGCCAGCACGATGCCCATGAGCGGATGTGGCGAGAGGATCAATTGCTCCAGCGAGCCATCCTCCAGGTCCGGCAGGAACAGCCGATGCAGCGAGATCATCACCGCCAGCAGCGCCGCCACCCAGACCACGCCCGGCCCGATCGTCGCCAGCAGCGCCGCATCCGGCCCCACGGCCAGCGGAAACACGCTGCCGACCACGATGAAGAACATCAGCGCCCCGAGCGCATCCATCGGCCTGCGCGAGGCCATGCGCAGTTCACGGCCGATGATCGGTATCGAAGCTGTCATGGAAGCAGTCCATCTCGAGCGCACGCGCGCAAGGCCCGTCGCGGCCGATGTCGCGATGCGTGGTGACGACGGCCAGGCCGCCCTCGCGCAGGTGCGTGGCCAAGTACGCATCAAAGCGCTGTTCGCCTTGCGTGTCCAGTCCCGCGCAGGGTTCGTCGAGCAGCCACAGCCGCCGCCGGCTGAGCACCACGCGCGCGAGGTTCAGGCGCCGGCGCTGGCCCTGCGAGAGGTGGCGCACCTGTTCATGTACGCGGTGCGCGAGATGCAGGTGGTGCAACACCTCGGTCCGCTCTGCCTCGGCCTCGGCACGGCCCGCCACCTGAAGGGAAAAGCGCAGGTTCTCCAGCACCGTGAGTTCACCGCTGAGGCCATCCGCATGCCCCATGTAGGCCAGGTCGCCCGCCAGGCCGGCATCGCGCGCTGCGATGTTCCTGCTGCACCAGTGCACCGCCCCGCAGCTCGGTTGCAGCAGGCCGCACAACAGCCGCAGCAGGCTGCTCTTTCCGCTGCCATTGGCCCCGCGCACCTGCACCACCTCGCCCGGCGCCACATCGAAGCTGACGCCACGGAAGACGCGCCGCCCTGCCCGCGTGCATTCGAGCTCGCGCACCGACAGGCCGTTGCCCAAGACCTCAGCCACCCGTCTTCGCGCCACCCGGTGCGACGCCGGGTGCGGGGCTTGCCGGCGCCAGCGCCTCGTCGCCTTCCTTGGGCACGACCTGCCCCGGCGTGTCGCTGGGCGACTGTCCCGGCGGGATGTGCGGCAGCCGGTGGGCGATGCCTTTGTGGCAGTCGATGCAGGTCTTCTCCTTGTTGACCAGGTAGGTCGAGTGCATGGCCTGCGCGCGCTGGCTCTGCCGCGTGAAGTCCATGTACTCGTAGTTGTGGCAGTTGCGGCATTCGAGCGAGTCGTTGGCCTTGAAGCGCGCCCATTCGTGCTGGGCCAGTTCGAGCCGATGCGCGCGGAACTTGTCCTGCGTATCGACGGTGCCGAAGACCTTGGCCCAGACCTCCTTGGACGCCTGCATCTTGCGCGCCATCTTGTCGGTCCAGTTGTGCGGCACGTGGCAGTCGGAGCAGATCGCGCGCACGCCGGACCGGTTGGTGTAGTGGATGGTCGTCTTGAGTTCCTGGAACACGTTGTCGCGCATCTCGTGGCAGCCGGTGCAGAACTTCTCGGTGCTGGTGAATTCGAGCGCCGTGTTGAAGGCGCCCCAGAAGATGATGCCGCCGATGAAGCCGCCCAGCGTGAGGAAGCCCAGGCTGTAGTGCACGCTCGGCCGGCGGACGATGACCCAGAAATTGCGAAGACGCTGAAAGATCGTCATGGTGTGGCGTCCCCGCTTCTATTTCTTGCCGGCCTGCGATGCGTCGGCGGCCTTCTTCGCCAGCGCATCGACGTTCTCGAAGCCGTTGCCCACGATCGGCTGCACCGGTTCCTGCGCGAAGTGGCACTGCAGGCAGAAATAGCGCCGCGTGGATATCTGTTGCAGCGCCTTGCCGTCGCGGTCGATGTAGTGCGTCGGGCTGACCGGGACGGCCAGCGTGAACGCGCTCTTGTCGCGCGCATGGCAGTCCATGCACTTGTTGAAGTTCTTGTCGATCTGGTAGCCATCCACGCGGTGCGGGATGGTGGGCGGTTGCATGTCGTAGTTGCGCGGGCGGCGCTGGTCGTCGTTGACCGAGTTGGTCAGTGGCGGCGGCTTGGTCGGGTCCGGAATCGCGACACGGCCGCGGGCGGCGTCCACCAGGCCCGTGGCCGCGGGTTGCTGCGCAAAGACGCAGGCGCAGCACAGGCCGACGAGGCCGATGAAGGGGATGAGCTTGCGAAGGTGCATGGCGGCGCTCCGGCTCACACCTTGGTGATCTTCACGGCGCACTTCTTGAAGTCCGTCTGGAAGGAGATCGGGTCGGTGGCATCCAGCGTGACCTTGTTGATCAACTGGCTGGCATCGAACCAGGGCACGAACACCAGGCCACGCGGCGGCTTGTTGCGCCCGCGGGTCTCCACGCGTGTGCGCATGGCGCCGCGGCGCGAGCTGATCTCCACCTCGATGCCGCGCCGCACGCCGAGTTCCATCGCATCGTCGGGATGCATGTAGCAGACGGCATTGGGCACGGCCTTGTGCAACTCGGGTACGCGCCGTGTCATCGAGCCCGAGTGCCAGTGTTCCAGCACGCGACCGGTGGAGAGCCAGAACGGGAAGTCCTTGTCGGGCACCTCCGGCGGCGGCTCGTAGGGCAGTGCGTAGATGATGGCCTTGCCGTCCGGGTTGCCGTAGAACTGCCAGCCGGTGCCGGCCTTCACATAGGGGTCGGTGCCCTCCTTGTAGCGCCAGAGCGTTTCCTTGCCGTTAACCACCGGCCAGCGCAGCCCGCGTTCCTTGTGGTACGTGTCGAAGGGCGCGAGGTCATGGCCGTGGCCGCGGCCAAAGCTCGCGTACTCTTCGAACAGGCCCTTCTGCACATAGAAGCCGCACTCCTTCGCCTCGGCGTTGTCGTAGCCAGCCTCGATCTGCGAGGTCGGGAACTTGTCGACGTTGCCGTTGCGGAACAGCACCTCGTAGAGCGTCTTGCCTTTCAGCTCGGGCTTCTTGGCAATCAGCTCCGCGGGCCACACCTCCTCGACCGTGAAGCGCTTGGAAAACTCCATCAGTTGCCACAGGTCTGAACGTGCCTCGCCTGGCGCCGTCACGAGCTGGTGCCACATGTGCGTGCGGCGCTCGGCATTGCCGTAGCAGCCTTCCTTCTCGACCCACATGGCCGCCGGCAGGACCAGGTCGGCCGCGAGTGCCGTCACCGTCGGGTACACGTCGGACACCACGACGAAGTTGTCCGGATTGCGGTAGCCCGGATAGCCTTCCTGCATGAGGTTGGCGCCGGCCTGCATGTTGTTGTTGACCATGACCCAATAGGCATTGAGCTTGCCATCCTTGAGCATGCGGTTCTGCAGCACGGCGTGGTAGCCGACCTTGTCGGGGATGGTGCCTTCGGGCAACTTCCAGATCTCTTCCGCATGGGCGCGGTGCTTGGGATTGGTGACCACCATGTCGGCCGGCAGGCGGTGGGCGAAGGTGCCGACCTCGCGCGCCGTGCCGCAAGCCGAGGGCTGGCCCGTGAGCGAGAACGGGCTGTTGCCCGGCGTCGAGATCTTGCCGGTCAGCAGGTGGATGTTGTAGACCATGTTGTTGGCCCAGACACCGCGCGTGTGCTGGTTGAAACCCATGGTCCAGAAGGACATCACCTTGACCTTCGGGTCCGCATACAACTCGGCCAGCGCCTCCAGCCGGGTCGCGGGCACGCCGGTCAGCTTGGCCGTGTAGTCCAGGTCGTAGGTCGACACGAACTTGGCGAAGTCGTCGAAGGTGATGGGCTTGGACCCACCCGCATCGCCCGCGTTCTTCGCGGCCTTCTGCAAGGGATGCTCGGGCCGCAGGCCATAGCCGATGTCCGGATTGCCGAGCTTGAAATTGGTGTGCTTTTCGACGAACTCACGGTTCACGCGGTTGGTCTTGATGATGTGGTTGGCGATGTAGTTGAGGATCGCCAGGTCGGTCTGCGGCGTGAAGGTGAGTTCGATGTCGGCCAGCTCGTAGGAGCGATGTTCGAAGGTCGACAGCACCGCCACCTTGATGTTCTTGCCGGTGAGCCGCCGGTCGGTCACGCGCGTCCACAGGATGGGATGCATCTCGGCCATGTTCGAGCCCCACAGCACGAAGGCATCGGCCGCCTCGATGTCGTCGTAGCAGCCCATCGGCTCGTCCATGCCGAAGGTGCGCATGAAGCCCACCGCGGCGGAGGCCATGCAGTGCCGCGCGTTCGGGTCGAGGTTGTTCGAGCGGAAGCCGGCCTTCATGAGCTTGAGGCCGGCATAGCCTTCCCACACCGTCCACTGGCCGGAGCCGAACATGCCGACCGCCGTCGGCCCCTTCTCCTTGAGCACGCGCTTGAACTGCTTCGCCATCTCGTCGAAGGCCTGGTCCCAGGAGACCGGCGTGAAGTCGCCGTCCTTCGCGTACTTGCCGTTCTTCATGCGCAGCAGCGGCCGGGTCAGCCGGTCGTCGCCGTACATGATCTTCGACAGGTAATAGCCCTTGACGCAGTTGATGCCGCGGTTGACCTCGGCCTGCGGGTCGCCATGCGTGGCCACCACCCGGTTGTCCTTCACCGCCACCGTCACGCCGCAGCCGGTGCCGCAGAAGCGGCATGGCGCCTTGGACCACTTGAGCCCGGTGGCCGTGTCGAATCCCGCATCCAGGGGCGGCACCTGCGCGTTGCCCGGCAGCGGTATGCCGGCGATCGCGCCCGCCGTGGCGGCAGCGGTCTGACGAATGAAATCCCGTCGATCAACTGGCATCGGGAATCTCCTCGTTCATGGCTTCGACGGTGTCGGCGTACTGGTAGACCAGCGCCGCTGAAAGAACACCATCGGTGCGCTGGATATCGCCCACCCGCGACAGCATTTCATCCGCGCTGTCCGCATCCAGCGTGACGACCAGCTTGCCGTTGGGGGAACTGCCGTGCACCTGCGCGCCGGGCATCGCCGCAATCGCTTCTTCGACGCGTTGCAGGCGCTTGGGCGTCGCATGCACGACCAGACTGCTGATATGGACTTCCTCGGGCACTTTGGCTTCCTTGTGACAGGTGGCTTGCGTGGCTCAGCGGAAAACGCACAGTGGCTCAGTGAACTCCCGGCGGTCCACCCACGAATACCTGGTACATCCAGACCATGAAGCCCCATCCACCGACGATGATGCCGGCGAGCACGGGCGCCAGGACCACGGAAAGGAATAGGAAAGTACGCAGTTCCTGGGCCTTGGTGTATTCCTCGTCGACTTGTCTCATTGGAACCCTCCTGAACGTGGGAGCGGTGCTGAAACCCGATACGGGGATCCGGGTTGGACGAGCTTGGCTTAAATCGTCAATTCATTGTTAGTCAATTTGAAGACGCTGTCCAACGGCTATTGCTTCTGGATACTTCAAGTCAATGGTGCGGTCAGGTTTCGGGCCCGCAGCACCAGTTGCCCATCAGGCCCGCGCAGGCAGAGGCCAGTGAGCGGCCCGTCGTGGCGACCGGGCAAGGGCAGGCGTGCGCCTTCGGCCTGCCCGGCGCAGGCCTCGCGCATGCCGGGCGGCGGCGCGGCCAGCGGCCGCGCGGGCTGCACGAGCGGCGACATCGCGATACATCCGGCGAGCCCGATGAGCATCACGATGGTCACGAACCAGTCCGTCGTTTTCATGCGCCGAGTCTGGGCGGCGATGTGGGAGGAATCGTGCAGAACGCGCGGACTGACGACGCTCAGTCCTACGACTTCGCAATCAAGCGCAGGACAAGGCGGAGCGCCGCAGACAGTGCTGTAGCACGGCAAGGCGATCCAACGCGGTCATGCGTTTGATTCCGAAGTCGTCGGGGCCTCGAACGCGAACCCGACGCCATAGACCGAGCGTATCCAGTCGTGCGAAGGCGCAGCCGCGGACAGCTTGCGGCGCAGGTTCTTGACGTGGCTGTCGACCGCGCGCTCGGTCACGTCGGCGGTGTCGTCGTAAGCCAGTTCGAGCAGGCGCGCGCGCGAGAAGATGCGGCCCGGATGCCGCGACAGCGCCTGCAGCAGCCCGAACTCGCGCCGCGTGAGGTTGAGCGGCACGCCGTTCAGCGTGGCGCGCCAGTGCGCATCGTCGAGCAGCAGCGGTATGGCGTCGCCGCCCCCGGACGCAGCCGCCGCCTGGCCAGCGCTGCGCCGCAGCACCGCCTTCACGCGCGCCACCACCTCGCGCGGCGAGAAGGGCTTGCAGACATAGTCGTCGGCGCCCAGTTCCAGGCCGAGCAGGCGGTCGACCTCCTCGATGCGCGCCGTGAGCATGATGACCGGATGATGGGTGTGCGCCCTCGCCTGCCGCAGCACGCTCATGCCGTCGAGGTGCGGCAGCATCACGTCGAGCAACGTGAGGTCGGGCGGGTTCTCCAACATGAGCTTGAGCGCGCTGCGACCGTCCGCCGCATGCTCGGCTTCGTAGCCCGCGTGGCGCAGGTAGTCGAGCAGCACCGAGGCGATGTCCTGCTCGTCCTCGACGACAAGGATGCGTGTCACGATGATCCTCCGGCGGCCACGAGCGGCAGCGCCAGCACGATGCGAACGCCACCGAGCGGCGACGCGAACGCATCGATGGTGCCGCCGTGCGCCTCGACGGTCGCACGGCAGATCGACAGGCCCAGGCCGGAGCCGCCGGTCGCACGGTTGCGCGAGGTGTCGCCGCGGAACAGGCGCTCGAACAGGCGCGGCAGCTCATCGGGCGCCACGCCCGGCGCGCTGTCGTCGAAGCGCAGGACCAGCCGCGGCCCATCCGGTGTGTCGTCGACGCGCGCATCGAGATGCAGCTGTCCACCGGACTCGGTGTAGGCCAGCGTGTTCTCGAGCAGGTTCATGAAGACCTGGTGCAGGCGTCGCGCATCGCCGTCGACCAGTGGTTGCGCGCGTGCGCCGACCGCCTGCACGCCGCTGGCGTCCAGCGCGATACCGCATTGGGCGAAGCGCTCGCGCGTCATGCCCACCGCCTCCATCAGCAGCACCAGCGGATACGCCGCCGCGCGCGTCGGTGGCGCGAGGTCCTGTGGTTCACGCATGCTGCTGCGCAGGTCGTCGACCAGCTGGCCCAGGCGCATCACCTGCCGGTGCAGGCGCAGCGCCGTCCTGTCGTCGAAGCTGCGCACGCCGTCCTGCAGCGCCTCGATCTCGGCCCGCATCGCGGCCAGCGGCGTGCGCAGTTCATGGGCCACGTCGGCCAGCCAGGCGCGGCGCGATGCCTCGATGGTGTCCAGGCGTGCCGCCATGTCGTTGAAGGTGCGGCCGAGCAGCGCGAGTTCGTCGGTGCCATGCACGGGCACGCGCGTGACCGCGCGACCGCTGGCCACGTCGCTGGCAGCCTGGGTCAATGCGTCGATCGGGCTGAACCAGCGCCGCGCGAGCAGCCACGACAGGGCCAGCGCCAGCACCAGGCCAGCCAGGCCGGTCAGCATGACGATGCCCGACTGGCGCGCGACGAAGGCACGGTCGGCCTCGCTCTTGAGGCCCTCGAGCGGCGCCAGCACGAGGTAGCCGACGATGCCCTTGCCCTGCCGGATCGGCAGCCTTGCAGCCTCGTGCGGATCGGCCACCAGACCCACCACGGTGGCGCCCGTGGCGTCGACCAGGCTCAGCCGCTGGAAGGGCGAATCGCCGGACGGGCGACCGCCGAAGAAGAGCCAGGGTGGCGGCGCATAACGCGACGCGCCGGCGTCGATGCGCGGCCAGGGTGGCGGGCCGTCCGGCCGCTGGCCTTCCTGCTCCCTGGAAGGCGGCCGCTGGTACCAGGGCGGCAAGCGGTTGTCCTCATTGCCCCGCGCGTCGGTGTTGGCCAGCCCGAAGTCGCCCATCTGCAGCCTGCGCCAGGCATCCTCGTCGTCGCGCAACTTGCCCCAACTGCCATTGGCCGCGTAGTGCTTCTGCAGCAACTGCACGAGCCAGTCCATGCGCCGGATCTCGATCTCGGCCACGTAGGGCCCGAGGCCGCGCTGCAGGCCGAAGATCGAGAAGCCCGCGAAGATCAGCAGCACGCCGAGCAACAGCGTGGCGAGCGCCAGGAAGATCTTCCTGGAGAGCGTCAGTCGGGGCATCGGTTCATACGGCGCAAGACCTTTATTCTGCGGCGGCAATCATCGATGGGCCGGGGGATCGATCGGGCGCACGGTCGGGTGCTTGGCTCGGCGCGCCTGCCGTGAGGCGCGCCGAGCCCGGCGTCCTGCGTTGCCGGGGACCGTCGGCGCTGGCGACCTGTACCGGCCCGGTGGCCATGATCGGCGCCAGCGTGAATTGGCGGAAATTGCCTGTGCCCGTATCTTCGACCGGCCGATCGTCGCTGCGTTCGCCGCAGCCGACCATCGCGCACAAGGTCAGCGTGCAGAGCGCGATCGCCACCGGCCGACATGCAGCTGCTACATGCATGCCGCCACCCCGCTCGTAATTTGCGCGCACAGGGGCACCCGCAAGGTGATGCCGAGTTCGCCGGTGGGCGCGGGCGCCGTGTACACGCGCCCGCCGTGCTCGGTCGCGAGACGCTGGCAGCTTGCCGCGCAGGCGTCGATGCCGCCCTCCGCCGAATCGCGCGGCGCAAGCCCCTTCGCCGCGCGCTCGAACAGCCGGGCCAGCGCGGTACCCTGCCCGGGGGGAGCGGCGTCCAGAAAGTGCACCACCGCATGCTGCCCTTCGACGCGTGCCAGCACTTTCAACGTACCGCCGGCCTGCATCGCATGTGCGGCGATCTTGACCACGTGCGACAGCAACTGGCGGATGGCGGACTGCCGGACGAACACCGGCAACTCGCTGCACAGCAGTTGCTGGTTCAACACGATGCCGCGCTGCTCGAGCAGTGCCGCGCAATCGAAGGGCATGGCGCGCAGCAATTGCAGCAGGTCGGTGTCGGTGCGTGGCTCCGCCGGCATCGTCAGCGCTGGCATCGGGGGCGCCACGGGCCTGCGCGTCCTGCGCTCGAGCGTGTGCCAGAACGCGGTGAGCGTGGTCGCGGACACGATGGTCATGATGAGCGGGCCGGTCATCAGAACGCGTGGCGGATGCCGAAGTCGTAGCCGGTCGACGAGCGCGGGATGCCGGTGTAGCTCACCGCGCCGCCGGTGGTGATGGCCGAACTCAGGCCGCCCGTGTAGAACGCGTCGTTGCTGTTGTTGACGCGAGCCACCGTGGTGTACAGCGCGGTGCGCTTCGACAGGTTGTAGACATAACCGAGCGCATATTTGTCGACGCGCGGGTTGTCGCCGTACACACCTGCCGCACCGTCGTTGTAGCGCACGGCCGAATAAGCCGCGCGAATCAACCCGGCGCCCACCGGCACCGTCGCGCCCAGCAGGTAGCCGTTGTAGCTGTCGTGCGTCGATGCCACCGTCGTTCCCGAGAACTTGTTGCGCACGCTCGAGAGTTCGCTGAACAGCTTGACCGGCCCGAAGTCCCAGGACGCGCCGAGGTTGGCCGATTGCACGGTGCGCCCGAGCGCGCTGGTGTCGATGATGGTGTTTTCGCCATACGAGGCCGCGATGTCGAGCGGGCCGTTGGCATAGCCGAAGCGTGCGCCGATGTAGCGGCCCGCATTGCTGTTGGTCGAAGGGATCAGCGGCGACACCGTGGTGCTGTCGACGTTCTCGTGCAGGCCGTATTGCACCTGCCCGTAGAAGCCGCCGAGGTTGCCCGGCAGGAAGTAGCCGACCACGTTGCTGGAGCGCATGTAATTCGGGTTGGCCAGCGTGCTGCTGCCGTTCACGGACGAGATCACGTTGGCACCCGAGCCGTAGGCGCCAAACGGGTCGAACACGGTGTCGTTCCAGTAGTTGGCGTTGTAGTCGCGGCCAAGCCGGAATTCGCCGAAGCGGCCCGACAGGCTCACCGTCGAGCGGCGGGTGAAGTTGAGGCCGCTGCCACCATCGTCGGTGCTCAGCGGCGCCTCCAGCCAGAAGCTCGCCGCCAGGCCGCCGCCCAGGTCTTCGGTGCCCTTGAAGCCGATGCGGCTGGCGTCGTAGCCCGAGTTGGTCAAGCTCCATTGACTTTGCTTGTAGCCCTGCCCCGTAACCGGGTCGCGCGAGGTGGCCGACTGGTAGCTCGCGGCGGTGTCGATCACGCCAAACACCGTCACGGACGACTGCGCAGAGGCCAGGCCCATGCCCAGGGACGCCATCGTTGCCGAGAGGATTCGTTTCATTCAGTTTTCTCCGTTCAAGGGATTGCATCGAGTCGTTGCGATGAACTGCTTCAGCGCGACGACAAGGCGATGTTGAACGGCGAATTCGGAGGCAAATGGGAGGTGGCGTAACGAGTGGTGGGGGTGAGAATTGCGGATGCGGCGAGCATGACGAACGCACGAACGTGATGAAGGCCGCGAGCGCGGGCGGCCGCAGAATGCCGTCAGCGCGGCGACGAAGTGGCGGTCTTCTCCGCGTCTGCGTCATGCATCCAATCGGCATCCCAACCACCGCCCAGACCCTGTATCAAACCCACCGCCGCCGCCTGCCGGCTGACCTGCAACTGCAGCACCGTGCGCCGCGCGCTGAGCGCGGAGGCTTGCGCCGTGACCACGTCGGTGTAGCTCACCTGGCCTGCGCGATAGCGGTTGAGAAACTGTTGCTCGGTCTTGTCGGCTGCGACGGACGCTTCGCGTCGCAACGCCTCCTGCTGGGCCAGGCTGGCCGTGGCCGTGAGCTGGTCCTCGACGTTCTGGAAGGCCGTCAGCACGGTCTGGCGGTAGCGGGCGACGGAGGATTCATGCGCAGCCTTCGCCGCATCGACACGCGCACTGATGGCGCCCGCATCGAACAGCACCTGCGAGGCCGAGAGGCCGAAGGACCAGACCAGTTGCGGCGCGCTGAACAGGTCTTGCCAGCGCAGGGAGGTGGTGCCCGCCGTGGCGCTGATCGTCAGGCTCGGGTAGTAGGCGCTGCGTGCGATGCCGATCTGCGCATTGGCGGCGGCAACGGCGCGCTCGGCGGAGGCGATGTCCGGGCGGCGCTGCAACAAGGTCGACGGAATGCCCAGCGGCACGGCGGGCACCACCGGCTTCCAGGCGGTCAGGGCGGCCAACTCGAACTGCGCCGGCGCCGCGCCGACCAGCACGGCAATCGCATGCTCGAGCGTGTCGCGCGTCTGCTTCAAGGCCACGCGTTCCGCACGCGCATTGACCAGTTGCGTCTGCGCCTGCAACACGTCGCTCTGCGGCGCGATGCCGGCTTCGTAGCGGTTGCGGGCGATGGTATAGCTGCGCTGGTAACCCTCGATGGTGTCGTCCAGCAGGATCAATTCGGCATCGGCTTCGCGCAGCGAGAAATAGCTGGTGGCCAGGAGGCCGATGGCCGACAGCCGCGCCGCCGCCAGGTCCGCCGCGCTGGCCTGGGCCTGGGCCTGCGCGCTGCCCACGGCGGCGCGCAGGTTGCCCCAGATGTCGGGCGTCCAACCCGCGTCGAGCGAGACGCCGGCGGAGCCCGCGACGATCGGCACGGTGCGGTCGCCACTGCGCCGCGCGTTGCCGGACAGGCCCAGCGTCGGGAACAGGGCCGCGCGTTGCTCGCGCACCAGCGCCTGGGCCTGGTCGTAGTTGGCGACGGCTGCGGCGATGTTCTGGTTCGACACCTGCACGCGCTCGGCCAGCGCGTTCAGGCCTTCGTCGCCGAAGAGCTTCCACCATTCGCCGCGGTCCAGCGTATCGGCGGGCGCGGCGGGCACCCAGCCTTCGGCGGCGCGGGCTTCCTTCCAGGTGTCGGGGGAAGCGATCGCCGGCTTTTCATAGGTCGGCCCGACGGCACAGCCCGCCAGCAACACGGCCAGCGCCAGCACGACGGGTTTGATCAAGAGGGAATGCGGCACAGTCATGTCGAGAGGCCGGCGGAACGGCTCAGGTATTTTTCGTTGGCGGGGCGGCGGCGCAGCTTGTCCATCAGCACGTAGACGACCGGCGTGGTGAGCAGCGTGAGCAACTGGCTCGCGATGAGGCCGCCGATGATCGACACGCCCAGCGGCTGCCGCAGTTCGGCCCCTTGGCCGAAGCCGATGGCCAGCGGCAATGCGCCCAGCGCCGCCGCCATGGTGGTCATGAGGATGGGCCGGAAGCGCAGCAGGCAGGCCTCGCGCACGGCCTCAGTCGCGGTGAGCCCGCGCGCACGCTCTGCCTCCAGCGCAAAGTCGATGATCAGGATGGCGTTCTTCTTCACGATGCCGATCAGCAGGAACACGCCGATCAACGCAATGATCGAGAAGTCCATGCGGAACAGCAGCAGCGCCAGCACCGCGCCCACGCCCGCCGACGGCAAGGTGGTCAGCACGGTGATCGGATGGATCAGGCTTTCATAGAGAACGCCCAGCACGATGTAGATCACCACCAGCGCCGCGAAGATCAGGAAGGCCTGCTGCCCCTGCGATTGCTGCGCACTCGCGGCCGTGCCGCTGAAGCTGCCGCGCACGTTGATCGGCATCGCGATGTCGGCACCGGCCTGCTCGACGATGGCGCGTGCTTCGCCGATGGAAACACCCGGGACCAGGTCGAAGGAGATCGTGCTCGACAACTCTCCTCCCTCGTGGGAGATCGACATCGGGATGGCGCGCTCGGAGATTTTCGCGACCGTGCTCAGCGGGACCATCGTCGTGGTGGTGTTGGCCAGCGGCGAGCCGGTCGAGGCGCCGCGCAGGCCGGGGTTGGCCGAGGTCAGCACGGGCACATTGCCGCTGGTCACCGACGGGTCGGACGGCACGTAGAGGTCCTTGAGCTCCACCGGCCCGCGCATGAAGCGCGGCGCCCATTCCATGATCACCGCGTACTGGTTGAGCTCGTCATAGATGGTGGCCACCGAGCGCTGGCCGAAGGCGTTGTAGAGCGAACTGTCGATGGCGCTGGAACTCAGGCCCAGGCGCGAGGCGCTGTCGCGGTCCACGTTCACGAAAGTCTCGACGCCGTTGTCGGACTGGTCGCTGTCGATGTCGGTCAGCGACTCTTCCAGCTTCAGGCGATCCGCCAGCTTGCCGACCCACAGGCGCAGGTCCTTGAGATTGTCGCTCTTGAGGGTGTACTGGTAGGTCGAATTGCTGGAGCGCCCGCCCATGCGCAACTCCTGCACCTGGCCGAGGAACACGCGCAGGCCGGTGAGCTTGTCGAGTTGCGGGCGCAGCCGCGCGATGACTTGCGCGCTGGTCGCGTCGCGCTGGTTCACCGGCTTGAGGTTGACGAACATGAAGCCGCCGCCCGCGCGGCTGCCGCCCGAGAAGCCGACCACCGTGTCGACGGCCGGATCGGCGCGCACGATGTCGACCGCCTGCTTCAGCTTCTCGCCGAGCGCGATCGACGAGATGCTCTGGTCGGCACGCAGGCCGCCATTGAGCTGCCCGTTGTCCTGCTGCGGAAAGTAGCCCTTGGGCACGTGCTTGAACAGGTAGAAGTTCAAGCCGATCACCGCCACCAGCACCAGCATCACGATGGTCTTGCTGTGCAGCGCCCAGTCCAGGCTGTGCTCGTAGGTGCGCAGGATGAAGTCGTAGCTGTTCTCGGCCCAGCGCACCGGCCAGGCACGCTTGCGCGGCGGCGCGTTCGGGTCTTCCTTCGGCTCGGACGAGAGCAGCCAGGCGCACATCATCGGCGTGGTGGTCAGCGAGATCACCAGCGAGATCAGCACCGCCGCCGACAGCGTGATCGCGAACTCGCGGAACAGCCGGCCCACCTGCCCGTCCATGAACAGCAGCGGGATGAACACCGCCACCAGCGACAGGCTGATCGACAGCACGGTGAAGCCGACCTCGCGGGCGCCGAGCAGCGCAGCCTCGAGCCGGTTCATGCCGGCCTCGATGTGGCGGCTGGTGTTCTCCAGCACCACGATCGCGTCGTCCACCACGAAGCCGGTGGCCACGGTCAGCGCCATCAGGCTCAGGTTGTTGAGACTGAAGCCCAGCAGGTACATCACGCCGAAGGTGCCAAGCAGCGACACCACGGTGGCGACCGCCGGCACGATGGTCGCGCGCGCCTTGCGCAGGAACAGGCCCACCACCAGCACCACCAGCACGATCGAGATCATCAGCGTGACCTCGACCTCGCGCAGCGACGCGCGGATGGAGTTGGTGCTGTCCGATGCCACCTGGACGTCGATGTCCTGCGGCAGTTGGGCGCGCAGTTCGGGAATGAGCGCGCGCACCCCATCGACGGTTTCGATGATGTTGGCGCCGGGCTCGCGCGTGATGAGGATGATGATGGCCGGCTCGCCATTGAAGAGCCCGGTGGTGCGCCGGTTCTCGACGCCGTCGACCACGTTGGCCACGTCCGACAGTCGCACGGCCGCGTTGTTGCGCCACGCGATGATCATCGAGCGGTAGTCGGCCGCGCGCAGCCCCGGCGAGGGCGTGTAGATCTGCAAACGCCGCCCTTCCCCTTCGATCGCGCCCTTGGGCCGGTTGGCGTTGCTGGCCTGGATGGCGGCGCGCACATCCTCGGTGCTGATGCCGTACTGGTTCAGCGCGTAAGGCTGCAACTCGATCCGCACCGCCGGCAGCGAGCCCCCCCCGATCTCGACATCGCCCACGCCCGGCACCTGCGAGACGCGCTGGCTGACGATGTTGGACACCGCGTCGTAGATTTGCCCCGGCGTCTTGGTCTTGGAGGTGAGCGCGAGGATGATGACCGGCGACGATGCCGGGTTGGCCTTGCGATAGGTCGGGTTGCGACGCAGCGTGGCGGGCAGGTCCACGCGCGCCGCGTTGATCGCCGCCTGGACTTCGCGCGCCGCGCCGTCGATGTTGCGGCTGAGGTCGAACTGCAGGCTCACGCGACCGGAGCCGGTCGAACTGCTCGACGTCATCTCGTTGACGCCCGCAATGGTCCCGAGCCTCCGTTCCAGCGGCGTGATGACGCTGCTGGCCATGGTGTCGGGGCTGGCGCCGGGCAGTTGCGCCGTCACCGAGATCGCCGGGTAGTCGACGTTGGGAAGCGGCGAAACCGGCAGCACGAAGAAGGCCGCGATGCCGGCGAGTGCGATGCCGATGGTCAACAGGACCGTGGCGATGGGACGCTTGACGAAGGGGCTGGAGAGGTTCACTTCTCCGCTCCTGTGGTGGTTCGAAGGCGTTCGGAGTTCGGGGAGCGGCGGCGTGCCGGTTTTGCTCCCTCTGCCCCCTGGAGAGAGTTGGGGTGAGGGCAACCCGTGCGCCCTCGTCGACCCGGTATTTCTCCCTCTCCCTCTGGGAGAGGGCCGGGGTGAGGGCAGCCCCCTCCCCCACGGACGAGACGGTGGATCTCCCCCAAGCCCGGTACGCGGTGCGGACTGGCCGATCCCTTGTGCGGCGCTGAGGAGCGCAGCATTTGCCGGATCAGGGCCGCATGCTGATTGAGCGAAGCGAGATCATGCGGACCCCGGCAAATGCGAGCACCGCAAGGGAGCCCCGAAGGGGCCGCCGCAGTAGGGTCGGACAGACCGTACCGCGTACCGGGCGCTCTCTGCAAAAGGCGCGCACGAATCACGCCACCACCTCAGCAGTCTTCCGACCAAACCGCCGCCCCATCCGATCGAACGCCAGATAAATCACAGGCGTCGTGAACAGCGTCAACACCTGGCTCACGATCAACCCACCAAAGATCGCCAGACCCAGAGGCCGCCGCAACTCCGCCCCCTCCCCAAACCCCAGCATCAACGGCACCGCAGCAAACAACGCCGCCAACGTCGTCATCAAAATCGGCCGAAACCGCAACAACGCCGCCTGGTGAATCGCCTCCTGCGGCGACTTGCCCTCGGTGCGCTCCGCATCGATCGCGAAGTCGATCATCATGATCGCGTTCTTCTTCACGATGCCGATCAGCAGGATGATCCCGATGATCCCGATCACCCCCAGGTCATTGCCCGTGATCCACAAGGCCAGCAACGCGCCCACGCCCGCGGATGGCAGCGTCGACAAGATCGTCAGCGGATGGATGTAGCTCTCGTACAGCACGCCCAGCACGATGTACACGCACACCACCGCCGCCAGGATCAGCCACAACTGGTTCGACAGCGACTTCTCATAGGCACCCGAAGCGCCCAGGAAGGTCATCGTCACGCTCGCCGGCATGCCGATGTCCTTCGCGGCCTGGCGGATCGAATCCACCGCCTTGCCCAGCGACACGTTGTGCGCCGTGTCGAAGCCCACCGTCGCCGCCGGGTACTGCGCCACGTGCGTGATCTGCAGGGGCGCGAGTTGCTCGCGGATCGTCGCCACCGCCGACAAGGGCGTCGGCGCGCCGGTCCCCGTCTTGAGGTTCAGCGTGCCGAGCTGCTGCGGCGTCTCGATCGAATCGGCCTTGGCCTCCAGGATCACGCGGTATTGGTTCGTCTCGGTGAAGATCGTCGACACGATGCGCTGGCCGAAGGCACTGTAGAGCACGTCGTCCACCGCGCTCGCCGTCACCGCCAGGCGCGACGCCGTGTTGCGGTCGATGTCTACATAGGCCGACAAGCCCTCCGCGCCCGCATCGCTGGTCACGTTGCGCACCCGCGGCTCATGCTCCAGCCGGGCCATCAGCTTCTTCACCCACTCGGTCACCGTGGCCGAACTCACGCCCTCGATCGACAGGCGGTACTCGGTCGGGCCGGTCTCCGCGTCGATGGTCAGGTCCTGCGTCGGCTGCAGGTACAGCGTCACACCGGCCACCTCGCGCACACGTTCGCGCAGGCGGTTCATCACGTCTTCCTGGTTGCCGTGCTTCGGCTTCAGGTTGACCAGCATGCGCCCCGTGTTGAGCATCGTGTTGTTGGCCGCGTCGACACCCGTGAACGAACTCAGGCTCTCCACATCCGGGTCGGCAAGGATCGCCTTCGCGGCAGACTGCTGAAGCTGCGACATGCGCTCGTACGACACGTCCTGCGCCGCCTCGATGCGCGCCTGCAACTGGCCCGTGTCCTGCGTCGGGAACAGGCCCTTCGGGATGAACACGTACAGCGCCACCGTCAGCACCAGCGTCAGCAGCGCGACGATCATCGTCAGGCCCTGCGCACGGAACACCCAGCCCAGCGACACGTCATAGCGCGCGATCACCGCGTCGAAGAAGGCCTGCACCTTGCCCGCCACGCCGCGCGTCGCGTTGTGCGGTTCGCTCTTCAACATGCGCGCCGACATCATCGGCACCAGCGTCAAGGACACCACCGCGGAGATCAGGATCGTGATCGCCAGCGTCATTGCGAACTCGCGGAACAACCGCCCCACCACGTCGCCCATGAACAGCAGCGGAATCAGCACCGCGATCAGCGACACCGTCAGCGAGATGATCGTGAAGCCGATCTGCGAGGCGCCCTTGATCGCCGCCGCGAAGGGCTTCTCGCCTTCCTCCAGGTAGCGCGAGATGTTCTCGATCATCACGATCGCATCGTCCACCACGAAGCCGGTCGCGATCGTCAGCGACATCAGGCTCAGGTTGTTGAGGCTGTAGCCCAGCATGTACATCACGCCGCAGGTGCCGATCAGCGAGATCGGTACGGCCAAGCTCGCGATGACCGTGGCGCGCCAGCTGTGCAGGAAGAAGAAGATCACCAGCACCACCAGCACCACGGCCAGCGCGAGTTCGATCTCGACGTGCATCACCGAGGCGCGGATGCCGGTGGTGCGGTCGCTGAGCACCTTCACGTCGAGGCCGGTGGGCAACTGCGCCTGGAGGTCTGGCAACTGTTTCTTGATGGCATCGACCGTGGCGATCACGTTGGCGCCGGGCTGACGCTGCACATTCAGGATGATCGCCGGGGTGAGTGCGCCTTCCAGGCTCTGCGCCGACGTATCCTCGCTGCCTGCCGAGGGTGTCCCCTTCCAGCCCGACCAGGCGCCCAGCTTCGTGTTCTCCGCGCTGTCCACCACCTGCGCCACGTCGATCATGCGCACCGGTGCGTTGTTCTTGTAGGCGACGATCAGGTTCTTGTAGTCGTCGACCGTCACCAACTGGTCGTTGGCATTGATACTGTACGAGCGCTTCGGCCCGTCGAAGCTGCCCTTGGCGCTGTTGGCATTGGCATTCGAAATGGCCGTGCGCAGCGCATCGAGCCCGATGCCGTAGGAAGCCAGCGCACGCGTGTCGGCCTGGATGCGCACCGCAGGCCGCTGCCCGCCCGAGAGCGTGACCAGCCCCACGCCTGACACCTGGCTGATCTTCTGCGCGAGGCGCGTGTTGACGATGTTCTGCACCTCGGTCAGCGGCATCGTCTTCGAACTGATGGCGAGCGTGAGCACCGGCGCATCGGCCGGGTTGACCTTGGCATACACCGGCGGCGCGGGCAGGTCGGCCGGCAGCAGCGAGTTGCTGGCGTTGATGGCGGCCTGCACCTCCTGCTCGGCCACGTCCAGCGTCTCGGTCAGCGAGAACTGCAGGGTGATGATCGACACACCGGCCGCGCTGGTCGAACTCATGCGGTTGAGCCCGGACATCTGGCCGAAGTTGCGCTCCAGCGGCGCCGTCACGGTACGGCTCATCACTTCGGGGCTGCCGCCCGGATAGAGCGTCTGCACCTGGATGGTCGGATAGTCGACCTGCGGCAGTGCAGACAGCGGCAGGAACTTGAAGCCCACCAGACCGGCCAGCACGATCGCGACCATGAGCAAGGCCGTCGCGACCGGACGCTCGATGAAGGGGCGGGACGGGCTCATGGCAGTCTCCCCGCCCAACTCAACGCACCGCCACTGCAGAGCATGCGAGCGTGCCTGGCACGGCTCGACACTTCGCTCATGGCCCTGTCCCTGATCCTGCGTGCCACGCTCATTCCGCCTGGCGCCGCGGGCGCTCGCTCATGCGCTGCCAACGCTCCAACGCGGCGGGGTCGCCCCGGTCGATAGCCTCGAGGAACTTCTTGCGGCGATCCAGTTGCTCGGGGTCGTCCTTGGCCGAATCGAGCATGCGCTGGCGCTGCTCGGGCGTGGGTGGCTTGACGGCCGCGGCTGCGACCGCAGGTGCCGGCGTTGCGGGCGCGGCCTGCGGCGGCGCGGCGGCCGCGCCATTCGCCGGCCCTGGCGCTGCGGCGCCCTCTCCCGAAGCCGGCGCCTGCCCACCCGCTGCACCCTGCCGCTTGCCGCGCTGCCGATCGCCGGGCGCGTCGGTCGGCAACTGCACGCGCGAACCATCCTTCAGCCGGTCGCCGCCTTCCGTCACCACGCGCTCGCCTTCCTTCAGGCCTTCCGTGATCACCACCGAATCCACCGACGCATCCCCGCGCTTCACATTGCGCATGCTCACCGTGCGGTCCTCGTTGATCACGTACACGTAGTTGCCCGTCCCGGCCGTGCGCAGCGCCGTCACCGGCACCACCACTGCCGCCGCGATGGTCCGCAATTGCAGCTTGATGTTGACGAACTGGCTCGGGAACAGCGTGTTCTTCGTGTTGTCGAAACGCGCCTTGGCTTTCACCGTGCCAGTGGTGGTGTCGACGATGTTGTCGAGCGTGGAGAAGGTGCCCGTGTCCAGCGTGGTGGCACGCGTGCGGTCGAGCGCGGTAACGCTGAGTTTCGCGCCTTGCGCCATGCGCGCCTCGATCTCCGGCACCCGGTCCTGCGGCACCGAAAACTGCACGTCGATCGGGTTCATCTGCGTGATCGTCGCGATGCCGGTTGTGCCGCCCGCCGACACATAATTACCCGGGTCCACCGTGCGCAGGCCGACGCGGCCGGTCACCGGCGAGGTGATGCGCGTCCAGTCGAGGTTCAGTTTGGCGGCTGCTTCCGCGGCCTTGTCGGTGATCACCGTGCCTTCGAGTTGCTTGACCAGGGCGGCCTGCGTGTCCACGTCCTGCCGCGCGATCGAGTCCTGGCCCAGCAGCGTGCGATAGCGCGTCAGCGTGACGCGCGCGGCTTCCAGTTGCGCCTCGTCGCGCACGCGCGTACCGTTGGCCTGCATCAGCGCCTGCTCGAACGGACGCGGGTCGATGCGCGCGAGCACCTCGCCCTTCTTCACGACCTGGCCTTCCTTGAACAGCACGTCGGTCATGACGCCGCTGACCTGCGAGCGCAGCATCACGGTGGTCAACGGCGTGACGGTGCCCAGCGCATCGAGGATCACGGGGATGTCCGCGTGAGCCGCAACCGCCATGCCCACCGTGACGGTCGGCCCTGCGCCATTGCCGGCGCCGCGCGGCCCGCCGGGCCCACCGGGCCCGCCCGGTCCGCGCGGGCCACCCGCGCGCGCGCCCGCCGCGTCGACAGGCGGTCGATTGATCAGGTACCAGGCCGCCCCCGCCACGCCAACCACCAGCAGCAGCGCCACGACGGCGCCCAGCCAGCGCCGCCGCCGCGTCGGCGGCACAGGAGCGGTCGGTGGCAAGGGTTGGAGGTCTGGGGGGCGGGAATCCATGGAGGGTCCTGGGTCAACGGGGCAATGCGCGAAAAACGGCGCTTCGATACGGGTCGCGGCGATGGTAGCGCGCTCATCCACGGCTAATACGACGGCTGTTCTGCCGTGCCGTAAAGCGTGTGTAAAGCGCGCCGCAGCGCACTGGATTTCACGCCGCCCGGCTGCATTTCGCGCCGCCCCACTGCATTTCGTCGCATGCCGCTCGTCGCTGCGGCCGACCATCGGCACAGTCCGCCCATCGTCTTCCAGACCACTACCTGATCGGACCACCACCATGATGCTGCTGCAAATCCTCTCCCACACGCCCCGCTGGGTCTTCGTGCTGTTCGCCGTGCTTGTCTGGTTCGGCGCGAAACAGTTGCTCGCCAGCAGCGTGAGCCTCGCGCGCACCACCGTCATGCCGATCGCGATGACCGCCCTGTCGATGTCCGGCGTGTTGTCCGCCTTCGGTGACTCGCCGATGGCACTGGTTGGTTGGGCCGTGGCGGCCATCGCCCTTGCAGCCCTGTTGCTGCAACGTGGCGCACCGGCGGGCACCCGCTACGACGCCGACGCACGCCGCTTCCACGTGCCAGGCAGCGCCGTGCCGCTGGTGCTGATGATGGCCATCTTCGTCACCAAGTACGCCGTCGGCGTGGTGATGGCGATGCATCCCGAGCTTGCCCACAATCACAACCTGGCCCTCGGCATCGGCACACTGTACGGCGCATTTACCGGCACCTTCGCTGGACGCGCGATCCGCCTCTGGCAGTTGGCGATCCGCCACGACCGCAGCCTCGCCGCCGAGCAGGCCGCCTGATCGCAACGCAATCAAGGAGAAACGCCATGCAAGCCACCACCCTGCCCCTGGACGAAGACACGCGCCTGGACAAGCTGGCCCGCCGCCGCGCCCGCGCCAAGATGGGCTTCTTCTCGCACGCGACCATCTACGTCGCCGTCAACCTCGGCCTGATCGCCCTTTCGCTGAGCACCGGCCGGCATTGGGCCTTGTTCCCGCTGCTGGGCTGGGGCGTCGGGCTGCTGGCGCACGGACTGTCGGTGTGGGTCTTCGCGCCGGGCGGCGACATGATGGAAAGCATGGTCCGGCGCGAACGGACCAGGCTGGTGTCGAAGTCCGAACCATGGTGATTGAAAGCCGCTTCTTCCTCCAGAATCTCAAGCCATGAACGTCCTGCTGCTGGTCCTCAAGCTGTCGGTGCTCACCGTGCTCGTCGCTTCCGTCGCCGAAGCGCTGGTCCTCTCGTGGCGCCATGCCCGGCGCGGCGGCCCCGCCTACGACTGGAAGGCGGCTGGCATCTCCGTGGTGGACTTCCTGGTGCGGCAATACGCGCTCACCTGGCTGCTGCTGTGGCCCTTCGCGATGTGGAGCGGCGCGATGGACTGGGTCTGGCAGCACCGCCTCTGGACGCTGCCGCTGGACCACTGGTGGGGCTGGGTCGCCTGCTTCATCGGCCAGGAGTTCTGCTACTACTGGTACCACCGCGCGGCGCATCGCGTGCGCTGGTTCTGGTGCACGCATGCGATTCACCATTCACCCAATCAGCTGAACCTGTCGGCCGCCTACCGCTTCGGCTGGACCGGCAAGCTCACCGGCAGCCTGGTCTTCTTCATGCTGGCGCCGCTGCTGGGCATGCCGCCCGACGTGATCCTCCTGATGCTCACGCTGAACCTGCTCTACCAGTTCTGGGTACATGCGACGTGGATCCCGCGCCTCGGCCCGCTGGAGTGGTTCCTCAACACGCCCTCGGCGCACCGCGTGCACCATGCCTCGAACCTCGAATACCTGGATGGCAACTACGGCGGCGTGCTCACCGTGTTCGACCGCCTGTTCGGCACCTACATTCCCGAGCGCGACGACCTGCCCTGCCGCTACGGCCTGGTCACGCCCATCACCACCTACAACCTGCTGCATATCGAGTTCTGCCACTGGCAGGCGCTGTGGCGCGACCTGCGCTCGGCACGCTCGGCACGGGCGGTGTGGGGCTACCTGTTCAAGCCACCGGGCTGGTCGCCGGATGGGCAGGGGACCACCACGGAAGAGTTGCGGCAGCGTGCGCGCGTGATGGTGGCTCCAGCAGGTGGCGAGGCACGTGCCGCAGGCGGTGCCCGGCCCGCCACGGACGACATGACCCTGGCCCCATGAACATCCGCTGGCGCGACGCCGTTCGCCACTTCCTCCAGATCGCCGCGTTCTGCTGCGCCATCGCAGTACTCACAACGCTGATCTGGCCCGCGAGGAGCTACGGCAACCAGCTTGGCTACGCGCTCTCGATCGGCATCGTGTCATGGCTGGTGATCGAATTCGGCCGCTACTTCTTCGACCCGCGCAACTGCCACACCGACAGCAGCGGAGGCCATGGCTGGCCGAAGGGCTGGCGCGGCATCCTGCTGGCCACCATCGGCATTTCCTGCGGCTTCTTCTTCGGCGAACGCATCGCCGGCATGCTCCTTGGCACCGGCCAGGCGAGCTCGCCGCGCGATACCGTCATCAGCGTGGTGATCACTGCCATGGCCGGCACGGTCGTCACCTTCTACTTCCATTCGCGCGGCAAGGCGGCCATGCTGGCTGCACAGGTCAACGCCGCCGAACGCGATGCCAGCGAGGCCAAGCTCAAGCTGCTCGAAAGCCAACTCGAACCGCACATGCTGTTCAACACGCTGGCCAACCTGCGCGTGCTCATCACCACCGACCCGCAGCGCGCCGTAGCCATGCTCGACCGGCTCAACAGCTACCTGCGCGCCACGCTCAGCGGCTCACGCGCGCTGGCGCATCCGCTGTCCGCCGAGTTCGACCTGCTGCGCGACTACCTCGAGCTGATGTCGGTGCGCATGGGCGACCGCCTGCACTACACGCTTGACCTGCCCGACCACCTGCGCGACGTGCAAGTGCCGCCGCTGCTGCTGCAACCGCTGGTCGAGAACGCGATTCAGCATGGGCTGGAGCCGAAGGTGGGCGGCGGCAGCATCATCGTGCGTGCCTCGCAACAAGGCACGGGAAGCGAGGCGCGACTCGTCCTGGAGGTCAACGACACCGGCGTCGGGCTGTCGCAGCACGCGAGCACCCTGGACGAACCGGGACGCGGCTTCGGACTCACCCAGGTCCGCGAACGGCTGGCCAGCGCCTACGGCGATCGCGGCGCGATCACGCTCGCCCCGGCAGGCAGCGGCGGGGCCTGCGCGGCGGCTACGTTGCCGATGGGCTGAGGCGCATTCATGACCTCGGCATTTTGCTAGGCTCGTTCGAATGGCCAACACGCGCAGCAGACTTACTTCGCAGAGGCAAGCTCCCAATTCCACATCGGCCCGGTGCGCTCCGAAACTCCCGCCCGGGCCGATGCGCGATTCGCAAGCTGTGCACGATGCGCTGTTTCTCAAGGAGGAGTGCCCGCCACCGGCCAAGTCGCTCGATGAACTGAAGAAGGGCATCCGGACCCATTTCAAGCGCCGTCATTCCGACAAGTGATCGATCAAGCCGCCCGCAAGCCATGACCCGCCCCACCGCCCTCATCGCCGAAGACGAACAACTGCTGGCCCAGGCCCTCCGCGCCGAACTCGCTCAAGCCTGGCCCGAGCTCGACGTGGTCGCGATGGTCGGTGATGGCCGCAGCGCCGTCGTCGCCGCGCTGGAGCGCTTGCCCGAGGTGCTGTTCCTCGACATTCGCATGCCCGGCCAGGACGGCCTTTCTGCCGCGGCGGAACTTGCCGACACCTGGCCGCTGGACAAGGCGCCGCTGCCGCAACTGGTGTTCGTCACCGCCTACGACGAGTACGCCGTGCGCGCCTTCGAGCAGCAAGCTGTCGACTATGTGCTGAAGCCGGTGCAAACCGAGCGCCTGCGCAAGACCGTCGGTCGCCTGCAAGCCGCGTTGACGGCACGCTCGCCCGCGCCGCCCGACAGCGCCAGCGCCGCGATCGAGGAAACGCTCGCGCAATGGCGCCGCATGCTCTCCGCCGCCGGCAACGGCGCGCTACCCGGCTTGCCGGCCACAGCGCCCGCCCCGCTCAAGCTCATCGCCGCCAGCGACGCCGGAGGCGCCACCGTGCGCATGGTCCCCATCGACGAGGTGCAGTACTTCGAGGCCGCCGACAAGTACGTGCGCGTGCTCAGCGCATCGCACGAGTACCTCATCCGCACGCCGCTCAAGCAACTGTTGCCCCAGCTCGACCCCAACACCTTCTGGCAGGTGCACCGTGCCGTTGTGGTCAACACCCATGCGATCGAGGCCGTGCATCGCGACGAGGCCGGCAAGCTGCACCTGCAATTGCGCAACCGCGCCGAGCGCCTGGCCGTCAGCCGCCTGTTCGCGCACCTGTTCCGCGCGATGTAGTCGCCGCGCGGACCGTGCACCCATGAAAAAAGCCGACTCCTTGCAGAGCCGGCTGGTGCCGCAGGCCTTCAAGAATAATGAAGGCCTATGGGAAGATCAACGGTAATAGCCGTGGCCGTGACCATGGCGATAGTAGCCGCGCGGCGGACCGTAGTAGACCGGCGCGGGACGGTAGTACACAGGCGCGGGTGCGTAGTAAACCGGCGCCGGCCGGTAATAGACAGGCGGTGCCGGCTGGTAGTACACCGGCGCAGGCGCCGAGTAGACCGGCGCGGGTGCGTAGTAACCCGGCTGGGCCACACCGATCGCCACGCCCGGGACATTGACCCCCACCGACCAAGCCACCCCGGCATTGGCCGACGCAGCCGCGAAAAGCGCTCCCGCCCCCACGGCGGCAGCGGCTGCGAACTTGAAAAGAGTTGAACGATTGAGGCTCATGATTCGGGTTCTCCGGTTTCAGGGGCTGAAAAAGACCGCCCATGCAAGTATTCAACGCGCCAGGTGCAAAGCGGATGCCTCCTCCTCTGTGAAGAAGGTACCCAAAGGTAACGCGATGCCCCGCCACCTAGAATGAATGGATGACTTCCCCCGTTGACAAAGATTCCGCAAAGCCAAGCAATTTTTTGCGCCACGTGATCGAAAGCGACCTCCAGCAGGGGGTTTACAGCGCCCGCAAGTGGGGTGGCAGCCCCGGAGACGCGCAACACCATGCACAAGGCATGCCAGACCCGGCCAAGGTCCGCATGCGCTTTCCGCCGGAGCCCAACGGATACCTGCACATCGGCCATGCCAAGAGCATCTGGCTCAATTTCGAGCTGGCCAAGGAATACGACGGCGTCTGCCACCTGCGCTTCGACGACACCAACCCCGAGAAGGAAGAACAGGAATACGTCGATTCCATCCGCGACGCCGTGCGCTGGCTCGGCTACGCGACCGACCTGGCCGACCGTCCCGAAGCCGCCGGCACGACACAGTCGCACGAGTACTTTGCCAGCGACTACTTCGACTTCATGTACCGCGCCGCCGAATACCTGATCGGCGCCGGCCTGGCCTACGTCGACGAGCTAAGCGCCGAGGAAATCCGCGCCAACCGTGGCGACTTCAACACGCCCGGCACCGACAGCCCCTTCCGCACCCGCAGCCCGGAAGAAAATCTCGCCCGCTTCCGCGCCATGCGCGACGGCCAGCTCGACGACGGCGCCGCCATCCTGCGCGCGAAGATCGACATGGCCAGCCCCAACATCAACATGCGCGACCCGGCGCTCTACCGCATCCGCCGGGCCACGCACCACAACACCGGCGACAAGTGGTGCATCTACCCGATGTACACCTTCGCGCACCCGATCGAAGACGCGCTGGAAGCCATCACCCACAGCATCTGCACGCTCGAATTCGAAGACCAGCGCCCCTTCTACGACTGGCTGCTGGACCGCCTGGCCGAGGGCGACCTGATCGAGAGCCCCCATCCGCGCCAATACGAGTTCGCACGCCTCAACGTCACGCACATCATCACCAGCAAGCGCAAGCTGCGCCAACTGGTCGAAGAGGGCCACGTCGACGGTTGGGACGACCCGCGCATGCCCACCCTCGCCGGCCTGCGCCGCCGCGGCTACACGCCCGATGCGCTCAAGCTCTTCTGCGAACGCAGCGGCGTGACCAAGTCCGGCGGCTGGATCGACTACGCCAGCCTGGAAGCCGCGCTGCGCGACACGCTGGACCCCATCGCCCCGCGCGCCATGGCCGTGCTCGACCCGGTCAAGCTGGTCATCACCAACTGGGGCGAACTGATGGGCGGCGACGATGCGCTCGACGACTGCGCCGCACCCATCCACCCGCACCATCCGGAGATGGGCCGCCGCGAGTTCAAGCTCGGCCGCGAGGTCTGGATCGAGGCCACCGACTACGAGGACGTTCAACCCAAGGGCTTCTTCCGCCTGTTCCCCGGCAACAAGGTGCGTCTCAAGTACGGCCACGTCATCGAATGCACCGGCGGCACGCGCGATGCGAACGGCAAGCTGGTCGAGGTGCAGGCGAAGCTGGTGCCCGACACCAAGAGCGGCACGCCCGGCGCCGATGCGATCAAGGTCAAGGGCAACATCTCGTGGGTGGCCGCGGCCGATGCCTTGCAGGCCGAGGTGCGCCTGTACGAGCGGCTGTTCGCGGCGGCGAATCCGGGCAGCGGGGAACTGCTGGACGAGTTGAACAAGGACAGCCTGGTGACTTGCACGGCCTACGTGGAGCCCTCGTTGGCGATGGCCTCAGGCGGCTCGGGCTTCCAGTTCGAGCGGCATGGCTACTTCGTGGCGGACACGAAGGCCGCGGCGCAAGGGCAGCGCGTCTTCAACCGCGCCGCGGGCATGCGCGACAGTTGGGGAAAGTAACGGCATCGAGGTGACGGCCGTGTCGCGCGCTCCCTGTGGATGCCGCACTAAACTCGACCGATGCGTCCCCCCGAAGCCCTTTCATCGCACCCTCTGGAAGCCGTCGACAAGGCCTTCCGTCCTGATTCGTCCACGGTGCGTTTGAACCGCCGCACGGCGCTGCTCGGCGCCGCCGGCTTCCTGGCCATCGCGGCAATGCCTGCGCTGGCCGCGCGCCCGGCAAAGACGTCCTCGTCATCCACAGGCGCCTGGCCGCGCGCATCCCAGGTTCCGGGCGGAGTCGCACGCCTTTCGCTCGGCCCTGGAAAGACCCGCCCCGCCGCCCACGATGGCGACATTCCGCTGCTCGTCATCGGCGGCCCCAAGGAATGGACCGCACTCGTCGGCATCCCCTTGTCCGCCCAGCCCGGCGAGGCCCACATCTCCGTGCTCCCGCCCGAAGGCGGCGCATCGCGCGAAATCAGCTACACGATCGCGCCCAAGCAATACAGCGTGCAGCGCCTCAAGGTCGCACCCGGCACGGTCGACCTTTCCGCGGAAGACGAAGCCCGCTACAAGCGCGAGCGCGCGCACCAGGACACGGTGACCTCCGTCTTCACCGAGCCGCTGCCCCAGAAATTCCGGATGCGCGTGCCGGTGCCGGGCCGTCGCTCCAGTTCCTTCGGCCTGCGCCGCGTGTTCAACGGGCAGTCGCGCAATCCCCACAGCGGCATGGACATCGCGGCCGGCACGGGCACGCCGGTGCTGGCGCCGCTGCCGGGCCGGATCATCGACACCGGCAACTATTTCTTCAACGGCAACACCGTGTGGATGGACCACGGCGGCGGCCTGCTGACCATGTATTGCCACCTGAGCCGCATCGACGTGATGCCCGGCGACATGGTGGACACCGGTACGCGCCTCGCGCTGGTCGGCGCCACCGGACGAGTGACGGGACCGCACCTGCACTGGTCGGTGATGTTGAACAAAGCGATGGTCGACCCGGCGCTCTTCATCGATTGACGACGGCTTCGCAATCGAGCGCAGGACAAGGCGGGGCGCCGCAGACAGTGCTGTAGCACGGCAAGGCGATCCAACGCCGTCATGTGCTCGATTGCGAAGCCGTCAGGGATTTCGAGCTTGGGGTCGACCCTTGGATTGTCTCGTTCGCGGCGATCGGCGGCCGACGCTTGACCGTGTAATTGACGCCCTGTCACACACAACCAAGCAAAGGACTGCACAGATGGCCAACATCGCCCCCATGACCCTGATCGACATTCCGGCCCGCTACAAGCACATCCGGCCGGTGCCACGCATGCCAAACTTCGCGGCCTGGATCGAGGGTGTCGACCTCATCCAGCCTATGAACGACGCGGTCAAGGCCGAGTTGCGCCAGGCGCTGTTCGACTTCGAGGTGATCTTCTTCAAGCCGCAGACACTCACGCCGGAACAGCACATCGAACTCGGCAAGGTGTTCGGGCCGATCTCCAAGGGCTCCTACTTCGACCGCCGGCCCGACGCGCCCGACCTGGAGATGATCGTCTCCGACCGCGAGCGCCCGCCTGCCATCGACAGCTGGCACACCGACATCAGCTGGAAGCCGAATCCTCCGCTGGGCACGGCGATCCAGATCGTCGACACGCCGCCGGTCGGCGGCAACACCTGCTGGATCAGCACCAGCAAGGCCTACGACTGGCTCTCGCCCGGCATGCAGCAGTACCTGGAAGGCCTGAGCGCGGTGCACACCTGGGAGGTCTCGGGCTTCCGCGAGTACCTCGGCAGGAAGGGAGACGACGCGCTGATCGCCGCGATCAAGGCCTTCAAGCCGGTGACACATCCGGTGGTGCGCCTCAACCCCGATTCAGGACGCAAGTGCATCTACGTCAACTCCGACTTCACCCGCCACATCCTCGGCGTCGACCGGGTGGAGGCGCGCGGCATGCTGCACTTCCTGCTCGACTGGCTGCGCAAGCCGGAGTTCATGATGCATCACCAGTGGGAAGCCGGCGGCATCGCGATCTGGGACAACCGCAGCACGCAGCACTATGCGGTGGCCGACTACTGGCCCCATCACCGCGTGAACCAGCGCGTCACCTTCGACGTGCCGGAATCGACCTGAAGTCTTCCTAAACAGGCCGCTTGTAGACCACACCCATTACGGTGCCGTTGTCGTCCACGCTGCACACGGCGCTGCGTTTCGACGGCCCCACCTGGAGGTTGATCGCATAGACGCCATCGACCATCGAGGTGCCGTTGACCACGGTGATGTCCGACACCGGCACCTTCAGGGTCCGCGCCGAGGAATTGACGCAGTTGGCCACGGCACGCTGCGGCGCGCCGCCGACGTTGGCCGATGAGACCACCGCCGGCCATTCCGGTTGCCCGGTCGTGTTGCTGCAAGCCGCGAGCATGGCGGCCGTGGCGAATGCCGACATCACTCTCGCGCCGTAGAAGTTCCGCATGAGGTCTCCCGATGGTGTCGGCGGATATTAATGCGCCGACGTAAAGGAATTGATCCTGCGACGTAAAGAGCCAGGCCACCTGAATCCGCAGCCCCGGCCGGGCCGTCTATCGCGCAATCGGCCGTGTCAGGTACACGGCCTCCCGCCCGACGATCGGCTCGCGCGTCGGCATGAACACGGTGCAGTCGTCGCAGGGCGAGCGGATTTCCTCCGTGCCGTCCGTCCCGATCAGCTCGCCCTTGGCAAAGGTCTCGAAGCCGATCAACGGCCGCGTGAAGGCGAAGTCCTTCGTCTTGACCATCAGCGTCTGCAGCAATTCGAAGCGGCGTTGCGGCTCGGTCGCGGGCGTTGCCTCGCGCGCGATCAGCCCGAAGTGCGCGAGAAAGCGCAAGCTCACCTCGGTGGCCAGGTCCGCCGTGGCACGCTTGAAGTGCTGGCCGCATTCGACCACCACCGCCGCGCCCGGCGCGTCGGCGCCCGCATGCCGGCCATGCTGGATCAGCGGCGTGCCGGAGCCGAGGCCATTGGGCATGACCAGGTGCACCGGCGGCAGGCCGATGGCCATCGCCACGTCGGCATTGCGCGCGAAGTCCGGATAGACCCAGAACGGCACCACGTCCTGGCTGGTGGAGTGGATGTCGAGGATATGGTCCGCCGCCGCGACGACCGGGCGCAGGGCGCGGGCGCGGCGCAACTCGGGGCTGTCCTCGGCGCCCTCCAGCAGTTCGTCGGACCAGATGCGGTTCAGGTTGTGCACGATCTGGCGGTTTTCGTACGGTCGCTCGACGTCGAAGGCTTCGTAGGCCTCGACGTGCGCGAAGCTCACCGTCAGCGTGCCGACGAGCGGGCGGACGCCGGTGTCGAGCAGGTGCTTCGCCGCGACCATGCCGCAGATCTCGTTGCCGTGCGTGAGCGCGTTGATGAGCACATGCGGGCCCGGCTTGCCCGACGCGAATCGATGCACGTAGTCGACGCCGGTGTTGCCCCGGCGATAGGCCGACAGGTCGCCCTGGATGACTTCGATGGGATGGGAGGAAGGGGCGATGGTTTCTGCGGTCATGGATCGTGGGGAGTGCGTTGCCTGCAAGAGTTTGCTACACCTTGCCGCTTTGCGCTGTCGGCCGATCATCCGACACACGCAAGCCCTCCAAACCCGCTCTAATGGCAGCTCATCCACGAGGAAGGAAATGACATGTCCCAATTCGCGACGGTGACAGGCGACGTGACCTACACGCCCGGCGACGGCACGCCGATTCCCATCCCCAAGGGCCGCATCGAGGTCGACCTGACCTTCGACAGTGCCACGCTGAGCTGGGAAGCCGAGCGCGGCGTGGTCGGCCTGACAGCCATCCCGCGCATGCAGTTCGACGAGTACGTCGAGGACGGGAAGATCGTCATGGAGTAGGCCGCCGGCGCGCTTGCCGGGTTCGAACAACAACACCAAGAAACATCGCACATGAAGTACCCCCTCCCCCACTGGCTGGTGCTGCTGGCCAGCGCAGCCGCCATCGTCGCGTCGACCACGGCTTGCACCTCGCCTTCGTCCGGCATGGCCAGCGCCACGCTGCCGAGCTGGCGCGTGGACGCCGCCTGGCCCAAGCCGCTGCCCAACAAGTGGATCCTCGGCCAGGTCAGCGGCATCGCCACCGATGCCGACGATCACATCTGGGTGCTGCAACGCCCGGGCAGCCTGACGGAGGACGAACGCAGCGCCGCGCTCAACCCGCCGCAGGCCACCTGCTGCACCGCCGCGCCGCCGGTGCTGGAGTTCGACGCGGCCGGCAACTTGCTGCGCTCCTGGGGCGGCAAGGGTGCGGGCTACGACTGGCCCGAGAACGAACACGGCATCCACGTCGATGCGAAGGGTTTCGTCTGGATCACCGGCAACGGCGAGAACGACGGTCAGGTGCTCAAGTTCACGCGTGACGGCAAGTTCGTGATGCAGATCGGCAAGGTCGGTCCGCAGACCGGCAGCGCCGACACCACGCGCCTGGGCCGCGCGGCCGGCGTCGAGGTCGACATGGCGGCCAACGAGGTCTACGTGGCCGATGGATATCACAACAACCGCGTGATCGTCTTCGATGCCGACAGCGGCGCGTTCAAGCGCATGTGGGGCGCCTTTGGCAAGCCGCCGATCGCGGTCGGCAAGCCCGATGGCCGTCGTACTGCGCCGCCCACCGCCGCACAGTTGCAGACCTTCGGCAGCCCGGTACATTGCGCACGGGTTGCACGCGACGGGCTGGTCTATGTGTGCGACCGGCTCAACAACCGCGTGCAGGTGTTCCGCAAGAACGGCGAATACGTGAAGGAGTTTTCCGTCGAGCCGCAGACGGCCGGCAATGGCGCCGTGTGGGACATCGTGCTGTCGCGCGATCCGGCGCAACGCTGGCTGCTGATGGCCGACGGCCGCAACAACCAGGTGCTGGTGCTGTCACGCGACACCGGTGCGGTGCAGGGCCGGCTGGGTCGCGCGGGCCGCTATGCGGGCGAGTTCCACTGGGTGCACGACCTGGCGATCGACTCGCAGGGCAACCTGTATGCGGGCGAGGTCGACACTGGCAAGCGGGCGCAGAAGTTCGTGAGGAACGCGAACTAGGAATGAAATGACATCGAGCAGATCGAAAGATCGCCGTTGCATCCTGCGAGGTAGACCGACTTCGGATTGCCGTTGACGGGGAAGTCGTCCTCGGACCGGAACAATGCAGTGAACAACTTCAGATCGGCCTTGCGCGGCGTGTCCGGGTTGTCGGCCGAGAAGCACGCATGCATCTTGCTGCTCGACACATTGCTCTGCATGTCGATGTAGCGGAACCTGGGCGAACGGATGATGTCCAGCCCCGGGTTGAGCCCCAGCTTGATCTCGCCCGAATCGGCGATGTCGGCCGCAGCCAGCACCGGGTCGAGGTTGTTGAAGACGATGTAGACGCGGTCCTTCGGACTCAGCTTCTCGACCCAGCCGCGGTGCTGCTCGGCCCGCGTGCAGGGCGCAAGGAGGATCACGTTGTCGGCCGTGGCGACCGCCGCGTGCGTGCCGTCCAAAGGCAGCGTTTTCTGCAGGAGATGACAGCCGAGGCTGTGTCCGGCGATGCTGTAGGGTTGCTGCACGCCAGCGAACATCCGCGCCACGGCGACCAGGCGAAGGAAGCGCGCGACGGCCATCGTCGACTGCTGGGCGTTGATCTTCGCCTGGTGGTAGCGCTGGATCTTGCTCTTGATGGCGCCCAGGCCGAGGTTGCCGGACTTCACCTGCTTCAGTGAATCCTCCGCATCGCCGTCCGAAGCGAGGGCAACGGCGTTGCTGCCGTCGGGCAGGAAGCCTTCCGATGTCCATGAGAAACCGATGACGCTGATGCCGTAGATGTCCTCGAGCCGCTTGCACCTGTAGAAAGACTTGGCCGGCGGATTGCTGTTTCCATGAAGGTAGACCAGCACCGGCCTGCCCGCCCCGAACACGGCGACCAGCCTTGGAATGAGGTCGTTGTCGTCAGCCTGCGGGCTCACGTTCGCCAGGGTCCAGGTTGCGCCACCCCCCGCCTTGTAGACCCCAGCCACATCGGCTGCGGCAAGGGACTCGTCCATGATGGTGAAGCGGTTGGTGAACGCCGCCTCGTCGTTCTTCGAGACGTCGATTTCGCGGTTGGTGAAGAACAGCATGCAAGCTCCTGCGTGAGTGGAAGCGGCAGCATAGGAATGCGCGTCGCAGCGCGCATCCCACGACGAGGGGAGACGCTAGCTCAATGCCCGCCGCCCAGGTACGCCGCCTTCACCGCCGGATCGTTGCGGAGCTTTTCTGCCGGGCCTTCGACCGAGATGCGGCCGTTTTCCAGTACGTAGCCATAGTCGGCCACGCCCAATGCGGCGGCGGCGAACTGTTCGACCAGCAGCATCGTGACGCCCTGCGACTTGAGCCGCTCGATGATGCGGAACACTTCGGCCACCAGGATGGGCGCAAGACCCATCGAGGGTTCGTCGAGCAGCACGACCTCGGGGTTCAGCATCACCGCACGCGCCATCGCGAGCATCTGCTGCTCGCCGCCCGACAGCGTACCGGCCAGTTGCGTGCGGCGCTCCTTCAGGCGCGGGAACAATTCCAGCGCACGTTCCAGGTCGCCCGCCACGTCGCCCTCGGGACGGCTGCCGGTCAGGCGCGGGAAGGCGCCGAGCGTGAGGTTGTCGGTCACCGTCATCGTGGCGAACACGCGCCGCCCTTCGGGTGAATGGGCCAGGCCCAGCTTGGCGATGTTGTAGGCCTCCAGGCCGTCGATGCGCTTGCCGTTGAGCGTGATCTCACCACCCGTGGCGGCGATCATTCCGGAGACGGCGCGCATGGTGGTGGTCTTGCCGGCGCCGTTGGACCCGATCAGCGTGACGACCTTGCCCTTGGGCACGTCCATCGAGATGCCGTGCAGCACCTGCACCTTGCCATAGCCGGCCGAGAGATTCTGGATTTTCAGCATTTCTTTTCTTTCTCTCAGGCGGGCTGGGCCTGCGTTTCCTGGCCACCCAGGTAGGCCTCGATCACCTTCTCGTCGGCCTGCACCTTGGCCGGTTCGCCCTCGGCGATCTTCTGGCCGAAGTCCAGCACCGACACGGTGTCGCACATGCTCATCACCACGTCCATGTGGTGCTCGATCAGGATCACGGTGATGCCGTGGTCGCGGATCTTGCGGATGATGGCGATCAGTTCCTTGATGTCCGGCGCGGTCAGGCCGGCAGCGGGTTCGTCGAGCAGCAACAGTTGCGGGTCCAGCGCCAGTGCGCGGGCGATCTCCAGCAGGCGTTGCTTGCCGTACGGCAGGTTGCGCGCTTCTTCCTCGGCGAACTCCTCCAGCCCGACGAACTTGAGCAGCCCCAGCCCGCGCTTCACCGCCGCAGCGCTCTCGCGGCGGTAGCGCGGCGTATGCACCGCCACGTCGAACAGGTTGCTCGCGAAGGTGTGGTGCAGGCCCACCTGCACGTTCTGCAGCGCCGTCATCTCGCCGAACAACTGCACGTTCTGGAAGGTGCGCGCGATGCCCGACAGCGCGATGTCCGAGGACGTGCGCCCGACCAGCGAGCGCCCGCCGAAGCTCAGGTTGCCGGCCGTCGGCACGTAGATGCCGGTGAGCACGTTCATCATCGTGCTCTTGCCCGAACCGTTGGGCCCGATCAGCCCGTGGATGGTGCCGCGCTTGACGGCCAGGTCGACATTGTTGAGCGCCTTCAGGCCGCCGAACTGCATCAGCACGCCGGACGCTTCCAGCACCTGGTCGCTGCCGCCGGCGCCGGCCGCGGTCGACACGGCATCCGCCACCGGCGCGCCTTCCACCGCCACGTCGATCTGCGGCTTGGGACGGCGCAGGTTCAGCGCATTGCGCACGAAGCCGACGATGCCGTCCTGCAGGTAGTACACGACGAACAGCATGATCACGCCGAAGATCGACAGGCGCCAGTCGGTCATGGTCTGCAACCAGAAGGCCAGGCCCGCCAACGCGATGCTGCCGACCACCGGAATCGCCATCGCCGCCGGCGTCGCCTTGCCCCGCTTGACCGCCACCGTCGCGCTGATGGCCACCAGCACCGCCAGCACCACCGACACGTAGCGGAACAACTCCACGTCGTCCAGCAGCTTGGGCAGCAGCACGATGATGGCTGCACCGAGCAGCGAGCCGATGCGGCTCTTGCGCCCGCCCATGATCACCGCCAGCAGGAACAGCACCGTGAGTTCGAAGTTGTATGAGTTGGGCGAGATGTACTGCTCGGAGTACGCATAGAGACTGCCCGCCATGCCCGCGAAGCCCGCGCTGATCACGAAGGCGTAGACCTTGTAGCGGTACACGGAAACACCCATGCAGTCCGACGCCACCGGGCTGCCGCGCAGCGCCTCGAAGGCGCGGCCCAGGTGCGAGCGCAGCACACGGTGCACGATGATGAGCGAGATCGCCAGCATCACGCCCACCACCCAGAAGAACTCGCGCTCGTCCAGCTTGTGGCCGAAGAGCGGCGGCTTCTCGAGCTTGATGCCCATCGGGCCTTCGGTGAGGAAGGTCATCTCGTTGATGAGGATCTGGATGATCGTGCCGAAGGCCAGCGTCACCATGGCCAGGTACGGCCCCGTCACGCGCAGTGCGGGCAGCGCGAGGATCGCGCCGAACACGGCCGTCACGCCCACTGCCGCCAGCAGCGACACCATCAGCGGCGCGCCCAGCTTGAACACCAGCACGCCGGCGGTGTACGAGCCGATGCCGAACAGGCCCGCATGGCCGAGCGAGACCTGGCCCGTGTAGCCCACCACGATGTCCAGCCCGAACAGCAGGATCGCGTAGATCATGATGGTCTCGAGCAGGTGGATGTAGTACGGGTTGTGGATCGCCACCGGAAAGAGCATCAGCAGCGCAAAGCCGATGGTGGCGAGAAGAATTCTGGAAGTGTTGTTCATGTTGTCTTGCTGAATCGGCCCTCAGACCTTCTTGATCGCCGATTTGCCGAACAGGCCCGCCGGCCGCACGGCCAGCACGATGAGCAGCAGCACCAGGCCCGGCACGTCCTTGTAGCCGGTGCTGAGATAGAAGCCGGTGGTGGTCTCGGCCACGCCGAGGATGATCCCGCCGACCACGATGCCCATGCCGCTGGTCAGCCCGCCGATGATCGCCACCGCAAAGGCCTTGAGGCCGAGCACCGCACCCATGGTCGCGCCGGTCAGCGTCAGCGGCGCGATCAGCACGCCGGCAAAGGCCGCCGTCATCGACGACAGCGCATACGAGAAGGTGATGACCAGTCCGGTGTTGATGCCCATCAGCTTGGCGGCATCGCGGTCGTTGAAGGTCGCGACCACGGCCTTGCCGTAGATCGTCTTGCGGTTGAAGAACTCGACGGCCAGCATCATCAGCAGCGCGCCGGCGACCACCAGGATTTCCATCGGCAGCACGTTCGCGCCGAGGAACTTGAGCGGCGACTCCGGCAGCGGCGACGGGAACTTCAGGTCGTCCCGGCCCCACACGTTTTCAGCGACGTTCTTGAAGATGATGCCGAGCGCGATGGTCGACATGATCCAGCCGAATTCGCTCTTGATCTTGATGGCGGGCCGCACGCCGATGCGTTCGACCACCGCGCCCTGGAAGGCGCCGAACAGGCACACGATGGGAATCATCAGCCAGTAATTGACGCCCAGCCCGACCAGCGTCAGGCCGACCAGCGCGCCGAGCATCAGGGCATCGCCCTGGCCGAAGTTGAGGGTGTCCGAAGTGGCGAAGGTCAGCTGGTAGCCGAACGCGATGACGGCGTAGATCATCCCCAGCGCAATGCCGCTGAAGATGAGTTGGGTAAGGATTTGCATGGCGTTCTCTGGAGTTGTTGTAGCCTGGCCCGTGGGCCTTTTTGCGGCGCTCAAATGCAACGCGCCGCCGCAGGCTGCCAGCACTGCGGCGGCGCGCGCACGATGGCGTTTACTGTTGCTGCTTGACGCGCACGGCGTTCTTCAGGTCGTCCGGATTGGCGAACACCACGCGGCCACCCTTCACTTCACCGAACACCGGGATGTTCGCGGTGATCGCGTCATGGTCGGTCTTGGAGAAGGGCTTGTTGTAGGTGGTGACCACGCCTTCGACCGGCGCCTTCAGGTCTTCCAGCGCTTCCTTGATCTTCGGGCCGTCGGTGCTGTTGGCCTGCTTCATCGCGGCGGCCAGCAGGTAGATCGAGTCGTAGCCTTGCGCGGCCGACACCGGCGAGTCGATGCGGTTGTTCTTCGGCTTGAAGGTCTTGACGTAGTTCTCGATGAAGGCCTTGCGCTTGGGCGTGGTCGGCTCCTGGATGAAGGTCTGCGGCATGCGCGCGCCCTCTCCGCCCGGGCCGGCGTTGTCGATGTAGTTGGCCATCGACAGCGTCCAGCTGCCGACCATCGGCACCTTCCAGCCCAGCTTGGTCATGCCGTTGGCGATCTGCGCCAGCTCGGGACCGATGCCGTAGGTCAGCACGGCTTCGGCACCGGCTTCCTTGGCCTTGAGCAACTGGGCCGTCATGTCGACGTCCTTGATGTTGAACTTCTCGACGGCGACCGGCGTGATGCCCTTGGCCTTCAGCGCCTTCTCCAGGTCTTCGCGGCCGAGCTGGCCGTAGTTGGTGGAGTCGGCCAGGATCGCGACCTTCTTGTAGCCGCGGCGCGTGACCGCCTCTTCCACGATCATCGGCGCCTGGATGCTGTCATGCGCGGAGTTGCGGAAGACGTAGTTCTCGGGGTCCTTGTCGAACTGGTGCGTGATGATGGAGCCGGTGGCCACGTTGTTCATCACGGGGATCTTGGCTTCCTGGAAGAAGCGCTGCGAGGCCAGGGCCACGCCGGTGTTGATGTACCCGACGGTAGCAACCACCTTTTCCTTGTTGATCAGCTCTTGCGCGATCTGCACGCCGCGCTCGTTCTTGGCTTCGTCGTCGCGTTCGACGAGTTGGATCTGGCGGCCCAGCACGCCGCCGGCCTTGTTGATTTCCTCTGCGGCCAGGCGCACGCCGTCGCGCATGCTCACGCCCATCGACGACGAGCCGCCGGTGAAGGGACCATCCACGCCGATCTTGATCGGGTCAGCGGCGAAGGCGCCGGCGGAGCAAACGATGAGGCCGGCCATGGCCAGGCGGTGAAAACGAAACTGCATGAAAAAAAGTCTCCGGAGAAAAGGGTCAGTGGCCCGAACAAAAGCGACGGCGCAGCCGACGCGCGATGCTGTAAGAACTTAACCAAAAGTAACCTTACGGCAGAGAGTGACAACCCTAGCGAAAACCCGAGGCTGATGTAAGCCGGCAATAAGTTTCGCGTGGGTCGAATTCAGGGGCGCAATTACCGACGCCACCCACCGCGTCCGCCTCGGCCGGAACCGCCCGCCCAACCGTAGCCCCTTCCGTAGCCGGGCCGCGCAGCGTAGCCGTGCCCGTATCCATAGAAGGGCCGCCCGCCGTAGTAGGGATAGCGCCCTCCGTACCAGCCATAAGGCCGACCGTAGCAGCAGCCTCCGTAATAGGCGCCGCCAACGTACAGCCAGGGCGCAGCATAGGGGACCCCGTAGCCGTACGAATAGGCATAGGGATAGGTGGTCGTATAGCTGCCGTCCACAGGCACGGCGACGCAGCCGCCGAGCGTGAGCAAGCCGCCAAGTGCCAAGGCCAGTCCGGCCGGGTGGATTCGCTTCATGCGTGGCTCCTTTGCTTGCATGCGGTGTGCGCCGCCCGCTCAACGCCCTTCGTCGGCGCAGGCTGACAAGGATTTCCCGCGCAGGCGCCTTGCCGCCCAGCGGCAGGCACTTGATCGTTTGGAACACAAGGAGCAACCATGGTTCAACTTCAATCCGCATCCGAACTCGCCGCCGCCGCTGCGAGCAAGCCCTATCCCAACGACAGCGCCGACTATCGCCAGGCCCGCACGGCCTTGCTCGCGGAGGAGATCGAGTTGCGCCGCCACATCGAGCGCGTCGCCGCACAACGCCGCCAGTTGCCGCTCGGCGGAGAAGCGCCGCCTTACCAGTTCAAGGACGAGAACGGCAAGACCATCGGCCTGGCCGACATGTTCGGCGCGCACGACACGCTGGTCAGCTACTTCTGGATGTACGGCCCGCAGCGCGAGCGGCCGTGCCCGATGTGCACCGCCATGCTGGGCGCCCTCGACATTCCCGCGCGCGACCTCAGCCAGAAGGTGGCGATGGCCGTCATCGGGCGTTCACCAGTCGAGCGTCAGTTGGCCTTTGCGCGCGAGCGCGGCTGGCGCAACCTGAAGTTCTACGCCACGGTCGGCGACGATTTCGCGCGCGACTACCGCGGCCTGGCGCCCAACGGCGACGAATGGCCGGCGCTGGACGTGTGGGTCAAGCGCGACGGCAAGGTCCACCACTTCTGGGCCGGCGAGATGGGCGGCACCGAGGACCCGGGTCAGGACGCACGCGGCGCACCCGACCCGACACCGCTGTGGAACATCCTCGACCTCACGCCCGCCGGGCGCGGCACCGACTGGTATCCGAAGCTGGATTACTGACGCGCCGCGAGCGGGTCAGGCAGCGTCCGGCTCGTCGGGCCGAGGCGTGGCGGTCGGCGCCTCCTCGCCGCCGCGCTGCGGCTTTTTCTTCTTCGAGCGCGCGGCCTTCTTCGCGGCGCGCTCGGCGTCGGCCTGCATGCCCGCCGCGAACCATTGCATGAACTCCTCCGGCGTCTCCAGCGTGATGCGGCCCATGCTGCCGTTGCGGAACTCGTGCATCACGACTTCGGCCGCCTTCTGCGTATTGACCTTGCCCTTGCCCAGCAGCGCGCCGCGCTTGCGGCCGATGGCTTCCAGCGCCTCTTCGTCGCTCAGGTCTGCGATCGACTCCGTGAGCTTGAAGCGCGCCTCCACCAGCCCCGCATAGTCTTTCTTCAAAGTCGCCAGCAGCTCCAGCGCGACCAGTTCCTCGTCGTACGCATTGCGGCCCACCGCGCCGCTGGCCGCCAGGTTGAAGCCGCTCTTGGGCACGATGATGCGCGGCCACAGCATGCCGGGCGTGTCCCACAGGTAGAAGTCGTCGGCCAGCACGATCCGCTGCTCCAGCTTGGTGATGCCGGCCTCGTCGCCGGTCTTCGCCTTCTTGCTGCCGGTCATGGTGTTGATGAGCGTCGACTTGCCGACGTTGGGGATGCCGCAGATCAGCACGCGCATCGGCTTGGCCATGCCGCCCCGATTCGGCGCGAGTTCGTGGCAGGCGGCGATGAGGCGCTGCGCCGGCGTGCTCAGGCTGGCATCGAGCCCGATGGCGCGCGTGTCGGGCTGGGCGTTGTAGTGTGCGAGCCAGAGCGCGGTGCGCTCTGGGTCGGCCAGGTCCTGCTTGTTGAGCACCTTGAGGCCAGGCTTGTGGCCGGTGAGTTCCGCCAGCATCGGGTTGGCGCTGGAACCGGGCAACCGGGCATCGAGCAACTCGATCACCACGTCGATATCTTTCACGCGTTCCGCGATGGCCTTTTGCGTCACGTGCATGTGACCGGGGAACCACTGGATGGCCATCTGTGTACTTTCTCTCACTCGGTGATTTGCCTGAAGGAACTCAATTGTCGACGACCCATAGAATTCCCTCGACACAAACAATCAGGGAAGACAAGTCATGCTTCGACGCCACGCATTGGCACTCGCGATCGCCATCGCCGCTCCTGTTTCAGTCGCCCATGCGCAGCGTCCTGCGGCACCGCAAGGCCCGCTCATCACGGGTTTCCTGTGCTGCAACATGTACACCTACGGCTCCCAGATGGGCGATGCCAACTACCGCGAGGAAGGCACCAGCCTGCTGCCGGTCGGCACGCCGACCCAGGTCACCGGCTACGAGCGGCATTTCATCTACCTGAACGTCGGCGGCAAGACGCAGCGTCTCAAGAACGACTACAGCCGCGATATCGCGATGACGCCGTTCGCCTACCGGTACGTGGTCACGGAAGATCCCCGCGTGCGGATCGCGGCCTTCGAACCGCGGATTCGCGACGCGATCGGGGCGGCCAAGATCACGGAAGGCATGACGCGCGAACAGGTGACCATGGCCGTCGGCTGGCCCATGACCAGCGAGAACCCGCGCCTCGAGGCCGATGTGTGGCGCTACTGGGCCGACTCCTGGTCGGAGTACCAGGTGTCCTTCGACAAGGTCGGCAAGGTCAAGGCCGTGACCGGCACGCCCGCGGTGCTGGACCGCGTGCTGTTCGTGCCGGCGCAATAGGCGGCTGCACCGGACGGCTCCGCTGCACGGGCGGGGGGCGTCCGATCAGATCAATGGGCGACCCTAGAATCCGCGCGCACCTCAACCACAAAGGGTCACCTTCACATGCTCCAACGCCTTGCGCTGACAGCCGCCATTGCGATCGCTTTCTCCCCCGCACATGCCCAACGCCCGGCCAGCCCGCAAGGCCCGATGCTCACGGGCTACCTGTGCTGCAACATGTACACCTACGGCAGGCAGATGGGCGACGCGAACTACCGCGAATCCGGCACCACCCTCGTGCCCATCGGCACGCCGGCGCAGGTCACGAGCTACGACTTCCGCTGGGTCGACACCACGATCGGCGGCAAGCCGCAGCGCCTCAAGAACGACTACAGCCGCGACATTCGCATTCCGGAGTTCGCCAGCCGGTACATCGTCAAGGAAGACCCCAAGGTCCGCATCGCCGGCTTCGAGCCGCCCGTGCGCGAGGCGATACAGGCCGCGAAGGTCATGGAGGGCATGACGCGCGAACAGGTCATCATGGCCGTCGGCTATCCCATTACCAGCGAGAACCCGCGCCTCGAGGCCGACGTGTGGCGCTACTGGATCGACTCCTGGTCGGAGTACCAGGCGGCCTTCGACAAGGCCGGCAAGGTCAAGTCGGTCGCCGGCCCGGCCGCAGCGATCGTGCAGTACACACCGGGGCAGTGAAGCCCGAAGGCCGCGGCTGATCCGCGCCTGCGCCCAAGCGCGGGTCTGCCCGCTCGACACCTTCCGATACAAGTACTACAGTCCGCCTTCTCTTGGGTCCCAGACAGCCCGCATGAGAGATCCCGCGCGGCTTGCCAGCGGTGCAAGAGAGCCTTGTCAGTGCATATCCCACAACGAAGGAGACGCAATGAAGAAGTCGGTTCTTGTGTTCGTCGGCGCGGCCCTGGCCGCCCTCCTCGCCGCCACGCCGGCGATGGCCCAGAAGAAGACGTTGGCGGTGGTCGTGAAGGGGCTGGACAACCCCTTCTTCACGGTGCTCGGCGATGGCTGCGCGCTGTGGAACAAGGAGAACCCCACGTCGGAATACACCTGCCTCTACACCGGTCCGGCCTCCAGCGCCGATGAAGCCGGCGAAGTGCAGATCGTCGAAGACCTGATCAACAAGGGGGTGGCCGGCATCGCCATCTCGCCGTCCAACGCGCCGGCCATGGCCACCATGCTCAAGGCCAAGGCGCCGAAGATGCCGATCATGACCATCGACGCCGACCTCGGCGCCGCCGACAAGGCGCTGCGCAAGACCTACCTCGGCACCAACAACTACGACATGGGCGTGCTCATGGCCAAGCACCTGAAGGGGCTCAACGCCAAGGGCGGCACGGTCTGCATGCAGCTGGGCAACGTGGCGGCGGACAACATCAACCAGCGCGCCGCGGGCTTCCGCGACACCATCGCCGGCAAGAAGGGCATCGACCGGCTGAAGGGTGAAGGCGGCTGGACCGAGATCGCCGGCTGCCCGCTGTTCACCAATGACCAGATCGACCTGGCCAACCAGCAGATGTCCGACGTGTTCACCAAGAACCCGAAGCTCAACGCCTTCATCCTGGTGGGTGGCTGGGCGCAGTTCGGACCGTCGGCCTATGCGCAGGTGACGGACCAGGTGAAGCCGAAGCTGGCCTCGAAGGAACTGATCATCATCGCCGGCGACACGCTGCCGCCGCAACTCGACGCGCTGAAGAACGGCCGCAGCCATGCGCAGATCGGCCAGCGTCCGTTCGAGATGGGGCATCGTGCGCCGGCCGTGCTGATCGACCTGATCGGCGGCAAGAAGGTGGCGGATCCGCTCTTCACCGGGCTCGATGAATGCGTGCCCACGAACCTGGACAAGTGCCCGGCGAAGTAACAGGCATGGCTGTCCTGGAGCTCAGCGGAGTCTCCAAGCACTTCGGCGCCATCCAGGCGCTGACCGACGTCTCCCTCTCGCTGCATGCGGGCGAGGTGGTCGGCTTGATGGGCGACAACGGCGCCGGCAAGTCCACGCTGGTGAAGATCGTCGCCGGCAACTACCCGCCGAGCGACGGCACGCTGGCGATGGAGGGCCGCCCACTGGCCTTCCACAAGCCGGCCGACGCGCGCGGCGAAGGCATCGAAGTGGTCTACCAGGACCTGGCGCTGTGCGACAACCTCAGCGCGGCCGAGAACGTGTACCTCGGCCGCGAGTTGCGGCGCGGCATCGGACCCTTCAAGATCCTCGACTACCGGGCGATGTACCAGCGTGCGGGCGAACTGTTCGCGGAGCTGAAATCGGAGACGCGACCGCGCGACCTGGTGCGGCGCATGTCGGGCGGCCAGCGGCAGGCGGTGGCGATCGCGCGCACGCGCCTGGCCGACCCGAAGATCGTGCTGATGGACGAGCCCACCGCCGCCATCAGCGTGCGGCAGATCACCGAGGTGCTGAGCCTGATCCGGCGCTTGCGCGACCACGGCATCGCGGTGGTGCTGATCAGCCATCGCATGCCCGACGTGTTCGCGGTGGCCGACCGCATCGTCGTGCTGCGCCGCGGCGTGAAGGTAGCGGACAAGCCGATCGCGCAAAGCTCCCCCGAGGAAGTGACCGGCCTCATCACCGGCGCGATCGAGACCGCATGACAACGCAGGACCAACGCATGGCCGCCATCAGCCTCGAAGAAACCATCGACCGGCGCGTGCACGGCACCTGGCTGAGTTGGCTGGTGAGCCAGCAGACCTTCTGGGTCTCGGTGGCGGCGGTGGTCGCATTCGTGGTGCTGGCCTTTTCCAGCGACGTGTTCGCGACGCAGCAGAACCTGTTCAACGTCACGCGCAACTTCGCTTTCGTGGCGCTGATCGCGATCGGCATGACGGCCGTGATCATCACCGGCGGCATCGATCTTTCCGTAGGCGCGACGCTGGTGCTCTCTGGCATGGTGGTGGGGATGTCGATGGCCGAAGGCATGTCCATCTGGCTGGCGATTCCGCTGGCGCTGGGCGCCTCGCTGCTGGTCGGCGCGATCAACGGTTTCATGATCGCCTACATCGGCGTGCCGCCCTTCGTGGTGACGTTGGGGATGCTGTCGATCGTGCGCAGCCTGGCCATGGTGCTGTCGAACAACCGCATGGTCTACCAGTTCGGGCCGGACCAGCCGAAGCTGCTGGCACTCGGCGGCGGCTTCGTCACCGTGCCCCTGCCCTTCACCGATGCGATCCATGTGCCGAGCCCGGTGCTGTTCCTCATCGTGCTGCTGGTCGTCGCAAGCTTCATGTTCCGCTGGACGCGCTGGGGGCGGCACCTCTATGCCATTGGCGGCAACGAGCGCGCGGCGACGATGACGGGCGTGCCGGTCAAGCTGGTGAAGGTCAGCGTCTACATGTTCTGCGGGCTGTGCGCGGGCATTGCCGGCGTGCTGGAAGTGGGTTGGCTCGGCACCGTGACGACCAGCCTCGGCCAGGGCATGGAGCTGTCGGTGATCGCGGCCTCGGTGATCGGCGGGACCAACCTGGCCGGAGGCATCGGCACGGCCTTTGGCGCGGTAGTGGGCGCGGCGCTGATCGAGGTGATCCGTAACAGCCTGATCCTGCTGGGGATCAGCACCTTCTGGCAAGGCACCTTCGTGGGAAGCTTCATCATCGTGGCGGTGCTGTTCGACCGGCTGCGGGCGCGCAGCGCCAACGATTGAAGCATGAGGGCCGGCCCTCCGCCTTGCCGCCGACCCGCCGCAAGGTGTACGCCCCTGGCCGATCGCCATAGCGAGGCGCTCCATCCCTGGCCGAATGATGGTCCGGAATATGCATCCGGTCCGCCGGGAAAGGGTCATGAATCCATTTGTAGCCCTTTATAGTTACTCACAATTGTTTCTAACCATGTCCGACATCGGGCAGAGGAGGGGCGTACATGTTGAAGAGCGGGATCTATCAGGCCATCCTCCCGGTGGTGCGGGGCTTTGGCCGGCATCGTTTTTTCAGCAGCCCGCTGGTGACGCGCCTGCTCTGGGACACGGCGCCGCGCGAGGCGATGATGCTGGCGTCCTGCCCGTCCGAATCCTTCGTCGTCGCGGCCGGTGACCAGATCATCGGACAGTGGCTGTTCAAGCACCGCGAGCCTTTCGACTTCGACAAGCTGCAACGGGTCGTCGGGATGCTGGGCGAGCAGCGCATGAAGCTGCTGCTCGACATCGGCGCGAACATCGGCACCATCTGCATCCCGGCAGTGAACCGCGGGCTGTTCGAGAAGGCCATCGCGTTCGAGCCCGAGCCAAAGAATTTTTCATTGCTGCGAGCCAACGCGGAACTCAACCGGGTCGCGGACCGCATCACCACGCACAACATCGCGCTGGGCGAGAAGGACGACGAGTCCCTCGCCTTCGAGTTGTCCACTGAAAACTACGGCGACCACCGGGCGCGTTACGGCAACGGCAAGTCCGACCCGGGCCGCGAGACGATCCAGGTGCCGTCGCAGACGCTCGACCGCATCCTGGACGGCGTCGATCTCAGTTCGACCTTGCTGTGGATGGACACACAAGGCTTCGAAGGCTATGTGCTGGCCGGCGCGACGCGCACGCTGCAACGCAAGCTGCCGCTGGTGACGGAGTTCTGGCCCGGCGGACTGATCAACAGCGGCAGCATGGAACGCTTCAGGGGCGCCCTGCAGCTGGCCGGATACAGCTCTTTCTGCGACTTGAGCGAAAAGAAGATCGCGATGCGCCCCTTCTCGCTCGAGGCACTCGATGCGCTGGCGCAGCGCCTGGGGACGGAAAACGGGCAGACCGACTTGCTGGTCGTCTAGATTCCCTCGCGCCATCAAGGAGGGCGCGCTACGCCGTCGTGGTCGCGTGCGAACGCATCAGACACCCCTCAGCCGCACTTCCCGATTGCCCGCCGTGCGCGCGAGTGATTCAATCGTTCCTCTTTCGTGATGAAGGAGACTGCGATGGCCTACGAAGCGCGTTATGTCCTGCGCCCCAACCCGGGCGCCGATCTCGGTGCCGTCATCGAAGCCGTGAAGGCTGGCGCGGCCCTCTGGAAGAAACATGGCGCACCCGACCCGCAACTCTGGAGCGTGGCTGCGGGTGAACTGGGCAACTACGTCCTGACCATCCAGTTCGAGAACGCGGCGGCGTACGCCAAGGTGACGGACCCCCTGTCGGCCGACCCCGAATTCCGCCGTTGGCAAGCCAGCAACGTGCAGGCGGGAGGTTTCACCTGGGTGCGCAGCAACCTGATGCGTGAGATCGCGCTCTCGTAGCGACGACTTCAACTCACCGGCACCAGGATCGCATTCCCGGTCGCCACCAGCTTGGGCGCTGCGTCGCCCTCTCCCTCTGCAAACAACTCCGCGACGGCGAACACCTGCTTGCGCCCGGCCTTCACGACGCGGCCTCGTGCGACGAAGGCGCGGCCCACGGCGGGCGCGAGGCAATTGACGGAGAAATGGGACGCCAGCACTTTGCCGGCCACCGTGCTGGCCGCGAAGCCGCAGGCGGTGTCGAGCATGGCGCCGATCAAGCCCGCATGCAGGAAGCCCGCGTACTGGCCCAGTTCGTCGCGCCACGGCATGCGCAACTCGGCTTCGCCGTCGGCCGCGTGCGTGACATCGAAGCCTGCCCAGCGGTTGAACGCGGCGGTCTGGTTGACGGCCTGGATGGTGTCCAGCATGGCGTGCCTCCTTCTCGTGGATCGAGCGGCCACTCTACGGATGGATCGCATGGCGGCGCGTCACTCCGGCGACCGAGTTCGCCCAGGCAGTTGCATGCGCGACAGTCTTGCGCCGCGTGGATTAACCCGCTTCGCCCTCGTGCCCCGTACAAGCCGGTTCATCACTTCACGAGGCCCTCATGCCCCTCCCCTTCGCTCTTCGACGCTGCGCCATCGCGCTTGCGCTTTCCTGCCCCCTGCTGGCCCTGGCCGCACCGGCCGATTCGCGCATCACGCAGGTCAAGGTCTACCCGGGCAGCGCCACGGTGGAGCGCGTGGCGCGCGTCACCGCCGGCACACGCACGCTCAGCTTCACCTGCCTGCCCGCGGGCCTGGACGCCCAGAGCATCCAGGTGAGCGCCGACGCTGCCGTGCGCCTGGGTGAAACGTCGGTGCTGACGCAGCCGCGCGCGCTCTCCACCGAATGCGCCACCAACCCGCTCGACGGCCGCATCCGCGACCTGGAGGACCAGAAGGCCGTGCTCCAGTCGGAAAGCGATGCGCTGGACCTCGTGACCGGCTACCTCAAGGGCATCACGGTGAACGGCGGCGGTGGCACGCACGACGATGGCGTGCCGAAGGTGCGCCCCGCCGCGCCCGATGCGAAGTCCGTCGCGGCCATGGCCGAGGCGCTGCGTCGCACCGGCCAGGACTCGCTTCAGAAGCAGCACCTGCTCAAGCGCCGCCAAACCGAACTGGACAAGCAGCTCGCGCCCCTGATCGCCGAGCGCGGTCGCACACAGGGGCAGGGCCAGGGCGGCAACGTGACGACGGTCACAGTGACGCTGGCCGCCGCGCGCGATGCCGACGTGAAGCTCAGCTACCAGGTCGCCGGGCCGGGTTGGTCGCCGGCCTACCGCGCGCTGCTCGACACCACCACGCGCAAGGTCCGCATCGAACGGCAGGCGCTGGTCGCGCAATCGACCGGCGAGGACTGGCGCGGCGTAAAGCTCACGCTCTCCACCGGCCAGCCGCGCCGCGAAACCACCGGCCGCCTGCCCGCACCGTGGCGCATCGGCATCGAGCAACCGCAGCCCCTGCGCGAACGCAGCGGCGCGCCTGCTGCATCGATGCCGGCGGCAGCACCCGCGCCGATGATGAAGGCCGCCATGGACCGCTTCGACGAACCCGCCTTCGACGTGAGCGTGTTCAACAACAGCTTCGCCACCGAGTTCGCGGTGCCCAATGCGGTCGACGTGCCCTCCAGCGGCCAGCGCGTGGGGTTGGCGCTGGGCCAGGTCGAGGACACGGTCAAGCTCGCGGCGCGCACCAGTCCGCAGGTCGATGCGAGCGCCTTCCTCATCGCCGACATGGCCCCGCCCGAAGGCGTGTGGCCGGCCGGTCCGCTTCAGCTCTATCGCGACGGCGCCTTCGTCGGCAACGGCCGGTGGACGCCGCCGACCGATGCGCGCCTGACGCTCTCCTTCGGCCGCGACGAACTGGTGCGCGTGCAGGCCGAGCCGGAGCGCGACAACCAGGGCACGGGTGGCTTCGTCGGCCTGCGCGCCGAACGCAAGCTCCAGCGCGGCTACGTGGTGGAGAATCGCCATCGCACGCCGATCGCGGTGCAGGTGCTGGAAGCGGCGCCGGTGTCGGTGAACGAAGCGGTGGAGGTCAGCGCCGCCTTCCAGCCGAAGCCCACCGAGCGCGAGTGGAACAAGCAGCCCGGCATGACGCTGTGGTCCTTCGACCTGGCCGCCGGGGAAAGCGCCCGCGTCGCCGCGGACTACACGATCAGCTATCCGAAGGATGTGCGGATCTCGACGCGCTGAGCTGCCCAGCCCCATGGCCATCCGGTGGCGAGAATGCGGACCACCATGCCGCAACCCACCACCGCCCTCGCCTCCGCCTTCCTGACCGGTTTCGGCATCACTCTCGGCCTCATCGTCGCCATCGGCGCGCAGAACGCCTTCGTGCTGCGGCAGGGTCTGCGGCGCGAGCATGTCGGGCCGGTGGTGGTGTTCTGCGCGCTGGCGGACACGCTGCTCGTCATCGTCGGGGTCTGGACCATGGGCAGCCTGCGTACGACGCTGCCGGCACTGGCCCCTGCACTCACGCTGGGCGGCGCCATCTTCCTTTTCGGCTACGGCCTGCTGGCGCTGCGGCGGGCCTTGAAGCCGCATGCGCTGCTGGCCACCCAGGGCGCGCCGGAGCCTGCATCGCGTGCCCGCGTGCTGGCGCAGACGGCCGCGTTCACCTTGCTGAATCCGCATGTGTATGTCGACACGGTGCTGCTGGTCGGCTCGGTCGGCGCGCAGGAGGTTGGCGCGGCGCGCATCAGCTTCGTGACCGGCACTGCATTGGCCAGCACGGCCTGGTTCGCGCTGCTCGGCATTGGTGCGCGCTTGCTCGCGCCGCTGTTCGCCAGGCCGGTCGCCTGGCGCTGGCTCGACGCATTGGTGGGCGTGATGATGCTGGCGCTGGGCTTTCTGCTGCTCCGGCAAGCCTGATCCGGCGCGTTCATCGGGCGCTGCGAAGCAAAAATGCATACCAAGGTATTGCCACGAAGTGGCGCAAAGCCCCTTTGTTGCGAATTGCAATGGCGGTGACGCCAGTGCCGCCTATGATTTGTCAGGCGCGACCCTTGCGTGTGTCGCGATCACGATCCAGAGGAGAACCCCATGAAACCCGTGTCAGAGTTGCTCAAGCGCCGTGGCCCCGCCCTGTTTCATATCTCGCCGGACACCACCGTGTTCGATGCGCTGCACGTGCTGGCGAAGCACGAGGTGGGGGCGCTGCTGGTCATGAGCGAGGGCAAGCTGGTCGGGGTGATCTCGGAGCGCGACTACACACGCAAGGTAGCGCTGCTGGGCAAGAACTCCAAGGAGATGAAGGTCTCGGAGATCATGACCGCCAACGTGATCACGGTGACCTCGAAATCGCAGACGACCGAGTGCATGACGCTGATGAGCCAGAAGCGCATCCGCCACTTGCCGGTGGTCGACGGCAGCATGGTGATCGGCATGATCTCGATCCGCGACCTGATGGACGACATCATCGCGGACCACGAGCAGACCATCGAACAGCTGACCAGCTACATCCAGAGTTGAGCCTGGGCGGGCCGGGCGTGCGCGGCACGCACCGGGTTGCGGTGCCGCTCGCCAACCTGGCAAAGGATGCGTGCGCCGCGGAGGCGCCGTTCAGCGTCTAGCGCCGGCCGTTCGTGCTGAGCCGCAACCAGCCGTTCGCGCCGCGCACGCAGACACCCGCCAGCATCTCGCCACCCGGCCCACGGGCCTGCACGCGTTCACCTTCGTTCCGTCCATCGCACAGGGTCCGCACGTCGACCACGGGCTCGGGCTGGACCTGCGCTACGGGCGTCGGCGCCGACGCGGGTGCGACACCGACCGGCACGGGCGTGGCGGCAACCGGCGCAGTTGCGGGCACGGGCTGCGGTACGGCCGACATGGGTGGTGGCGCCACCGCTACTGGCGGAGGAGGGGGTGATGCGGGCGCTGGCGGTGGCGGCGTGGTGCAGGCCTGCAAGGCGGCGCAGGCCAACAGGCCGAGCCATCGATGCCGAACGTTCATGACCGAATCTCCTGGATGCTTGTGCTGGGCGACGGGGCCGCACCTTAACGCGACTTCGAGGTGCCGTGCAAAGAAGAAAAACGCAAGCAAGAGCGCTGCCAGCGCACCCGGAAGATGAGCGGCAAACCCGCTGGACCGACGCCCGCCTTCGCCTCTAAGCTCTTTGCCAGAGTTCCAACGCTTGGCAAGGAGTCCTGATGACGGAGATTTCCGGCGAGAACCTCCCCCTCCAACGCCTCTTCCACTGGGAGCGCACCGCGCCGCAGCGCGTCATCCTGACCCAGCCGGTCGGCGGCGGCCAGTTGCAGCACTTCACCTGGGCACAGGTGGCCGACCAGGCGCGGCGCATGGCGACATGGCTGCAGGCCCAGGGCTTCGAGCCGGGCTCGCGCATCGGCATCTTCTCGAAGAACTGCGCCTGGTGGCTCATCAGCGACCTGGCCATCTGGATGGCCGGCCATGTGTCGGTGCCGCTCTATCCCACGCTGTCGGCCGACTCGATCCGCCTGATCCTCGACCACAGCGAGGCCCGCGCCTGCTTCATCGGCAAGCTGGACGGCTGGACTTCGATGGTGCGCGGCATCCCGGACGACCTGCCCTGCGTCTGCTTCCCGCTCGCGCCGGCCGATGCGGTGAACCGCTACGCCAGCTGGGACGCGATCGGTGCCGGCACGCTGCCGCTACAGGGCGAGGTGCGGCGCGGCGCCGACGAACTCGCCACGGTGATCTACACCTCGGGCACCACCGGCCGACCCAAGGGCGTGATGCACAGCTTCGGCACGTTGGCCTGGGCGGCGCAGGCGGGCAAGAAGCAGGTGCAGCGCTTCGATACCGACCGGGTGCTGTCGTACCTGCCGATGGCCCATGTCGCGGAGCGGGTGCTGGTCGAGCAGGGCTGGCTGGCCACCGGCATGCACATCTACTTCGCCGAGAGCCTCGAGACCTTTGCGAGCGATCTCGTGCGCGCCCGGCCGACGCTGTTCTTCTCGGTGCCGCGGCTGTGGGTCAAGTTCCAGCAGGGCGTGCTCTCTCACCTGCCGGCGCAGCGGCTCGACCTGCTGCTGCGCATTCCGATCGTGGGCGGCATCGTGCGCAGGAAGATCCTGGGCGCGCTGGGGCTGGACCAATGCCGCGTGGCGGGCGGTGGCGCGGCACCGATGCCGCTGGCGCTGCTCCAGTGGTACCGCCGCCTGGGCCTGCCGATCAACGAGGCCTACGGCATGACCGAGAACCTGGCCGTCTCGCATTGCACCGTGCCGGGCGTCAACCAGGAAGGCACCGTCGGCCCCGCGAGCGAGGGTGTCGAGGCGCGCAGGGACCCCACGACGGGCGAACTCCAGATGCGCAGCCCCGGCCTCATGCTCGGCTACTTCAAGGACGCGGAACTGACGCGCGAGGCCTTCACCGACGACGGCTGGATGCACACGGGCGACAAGGGCGAGGTCGATGCGCAAGGCTGCTGGCGCATCACCGGCCGCATAAAGGACCAATTCAAGACCGGCAAGGGCAAGTACGTGGCGCCTTCGCACATCGAGGACCGCCTGTGCATGCATCCGGCCATCGAGACCTGCATGGTCGCCGGCGCCAACCTGAGCCAGCCGCTGGGCCTGGTGAGCCTGTTGCCGACGGCCTTCGACACCGAGGCCGCGCGGCGGGAACTGGAGCCGCAGATGCTCGCGCACCTGGACGACGTCAACGCCCGCCTGGACCCGCACGAGCAACTCGACTGCCTGGTGCTGCTGAAGACGCCCTGGACGGTCGAGAACGGCTTCCTGACGCCCACGCTCAAGGTCAAGCGCGGCGTCGTCGAGGAGGCCTACGCACCACGGTTCGAAGAATGGGTGCAGAAGGGCAGCAAGGTCGTGTTCGCGGAGTGATCGCGGGGCCGACGCGCTCGCCGACGCTCAGGCTGTCACGTCGACCGCGCCGCCCGAACGCGCACTCTGCGCGATCGCTTCCAGCGTGGCCGCGTTGTCCAGGCTGGCCTGCGCGGCCCGCCCGATTGCGTCGAAGTCCCTTTCACGCACGACCTTGGCAAAGGCTTCCGCAGCAAAGCGAAATCCGCTGCCGGTGGCGGAGCGAATCACTTCGAACGGCACGGAGTTGGCAGTGCCCCGGCGCACGCGCAGTTGGCTGGGCAGGTAGCCGAACGGATGCGTGCCGGCGACGTCGCTGGTGTGGTTGAGGTATTCGCTGTCGAGCGTGCCCTTGCTACCCGTCACCAGCAGGTTCCGGTGGTTGGCCGTGTCCATGGCGCAGGAGAGCTGGGCGCGGCGGCCGTCGGCATAGTGCAGCGTCGCCATCGTGCTGATGTCCACGCCCGATTCGGCCCAGCTTGCGTCGGCCGTCACGCGTTGCGGCGCGCAGCCCATGACCAGGCGGATCGCGCTCAGCGCATAGCTGCCGGCGTCCAGCAGCGCGCCGCCGCCCAACTCGGGGTTCATGCGGATGTTGCCCTGCGCATTGGCCAGCACGAAGCCGAAGCTCGCCTGCGCGGAGCGCACCTCGCCGATGGCGCCCTCGGCCAGCAAGGCGAGCATGTCGCGCGTCTGCGGCTGGAAGTAATACGGGTAGGCCTCCAGCAGCATCATCCGGGCGGCGCTGGCGGCGTCGAACATGGCCTGCGCCTCGCGCCGGTTCAGCGCCAGCGGCTTCTCGCACAGCACATGCTTGCCGGCCTGCGCCGCCTTGACGGCCCATTCGGCATGCAGGCTGTTGGGCAGCGGGAGGTAGATGGCATCCACGCCCTCGTCGGCCAGCAAGGCCTCGTAGCTGCCGTGATGCCGGCCGATGCCCTGTGCGGCGGCGAAGGCGGCGGCCGTCTCGGCATTGCGGCTGGCCACGGCGACGACCTGCACGGCCGGGCTCGGCGCCACGTCACGCGAGAACTGCCGCGCGATGTTGGCGCAGCCGAGGATGCCGATGCGAAGCGGTGGAGCGGAAGAAGACATGCGTGATCCAGGAGGTGCCGACGAGCCGTCGGCCAGCACCTGGCGCGCAGAGGTCGTCAGGCGAGCCGAGTGTAGGGAAGAATCTCCGGCGGCGCCCCGAACAGGGGGCCGGCCGCAGCCACCGCCGCACCGACGTGCGGGCTGGCCATGTGGGTGTCGACCGCGCCTTGGTCGGTCCATTCCTCGACGGTCTCGAAGATGTGCGGCGCCTGGGCCTGCTGGTAGAGCTGGTACGAGATGCAGTCCTTCTCCTCGCGCGACTTCGCCGCCAGCTCCGTCATGATGGTCAGCCCCTGCGCCGCGGCCTCGGGCCTGAAGCTGATGCGGGCGAGGATGTGGACCATCTCAACGGCCCAGGCCGCGCGTCACGGCGTCGCTGATGGTCGCCATCGAGTTCAGCGCCTTCATCGTGCCCATGGAGTTGGAGCTCGCGTTGATGATGGTCTGGTTGTTGATGTGCTGGTCGTTCAGCGTGTTCTGCACGATGGTGCCGCCCGCACCCAGGTTGATCGACGGGTCGACGACGTTGCCGGGGCCGATCTGCACAAGGTTGAGCGTGCGCAACTGCGTATTGAGTTGGGCGGCCTGGGCCGGTGTCAGGTTCGTCAGGTTGCCGAAGTCGAGCGTAGTCTGGGTGACCAGGTCACCGTTGACGTACACGGCCCGCGTGATGCCGAAGCTCACCAGGAGGCCCGAGCCCAGGTCGAAGCCGCCGCGCAGGTCGTCGAGCTTGTTGTCGCTGACGGCCATCCAGACCTCGGACTGCTCGTCCGGATCTTCGCCGGTCGCGTTGGCCATCAGCGCTGCGCACACCAGCACCGGCGTGAACCAGCGCGAGCCCCAGCGGGGCCGCAGCAGCGACTTCTTGACGGGGGCCGCGCGGCGTTTCATCAGAAGTCTCCCGGGCCGAACTTGGGCAAGGTGATGGCGGTCAGGCTGTTGCGGTCGACGCCGTCGCCCACCGGCGCGCGCGGCGCCACGCGCCAGTCGGCCGCGAGGTTGAAGCGCGCGATGTCCATGCGGTTGTGAACGACGAAGAGCAGCTTGTTGGCCCAGCGCTTCTCGAAGGCATGGCGCGGAATCGCGCGCGTGCCTTGCGCAGGGTCGCCGACGAGCACGCGATCGGGCTGCACGCCCTTGATCACGACGAAGTGGTGGTAGCCGTTCTCGTTGATCAGCACGATGGCGGGCACGCGTGCGTCGTTGAGCTTCTCGAGCGGCTGCTTGAAACCATCGGCGATGAAGCCGTGGTTGGCCAGGTAGCGCTTCATGTCGAACAGCGAGAAGCCTTCCTTGTGGATCTTCTGCTGGTCGCCCTGGGCGTACATCTCCTCGAAGACGGACTGCTCCGTCACCGGATAGCTGAAGTGGTGGGTGAGCAGGGTGGCGACAGCCGCGGAGCCGCAGCTGAAGTCGTATTTCTGCAGCATCGTCGTCTTGAACTTCGCCTGCCGCATATTGGTCACCGGCAGCGTCACGTCGCCGCCGCCAGCGATGCCGGGGAAATAGGCTTGCTGCGCCGGCGCCGAGGCAGCCGTCGCAGCGAGCATCATGCAGATCATCAGGTGGCGCATCGGCGCTCTCAGTTCATCTGCAGGTTGAGGATCATCGAGTTCTGTATCAGCACGTTGGCGCCCGTGTTCTGGATCACGACCGGCAAGCCGCTCATGTTCTCGAACGAGCCACCCCCGATGCTGTTGGAACCCGTGTTGACATTGCGCGCGTAGTTGTCCGCGGTCGTTCCGGTCAATGTCGCTTCATTGGTCGTCTGGGCCCCGCCCCTCGACGCCGACAAGGTGTCTTCATCGGCCGGCATGGCCACGAATGCGGCGGCTTGGTCCGCCGCCGCAATCGCGGATGCGCCAGACGCCGGCACGGCGTCTGGTTGCGCGGCAACAGGTGCCGCAAGGAGGGACCCGATCGCCACGCAAGCGAATGCGAGGGAATGGATGGATTTCATGGCGTCTGTCCTGTGGCGTTGATGGTGTGCAAACGCGGCAGACACCGCGCGGTCCTGCATCGCATGCAGGCCGCGCGGCGAATGCCGTGATGCACGCAGGCGTTACTTGCCGACCGCGAGGTTGGCCTGCACGTTCACACTCTGCTGGACCAAGGCCGCGGCACCGGTGTTCTGCACGATGTTCAACACGCCGGCCGCCGATTGCGCGGTGCCCGTCATGCTGTTGTAGGCATTGAACGTGCCGGCATCGACGGTGTTGGTACCGCCAGCGCCGCCCGTTCCGGCCGCGCCCGCGCCACCCGTTCCGCCTTCAGCGGTGTTGGTGCCACCGGAGCCCGCGCCGCCCGCACCACCGGTGCCGCCGCCGCTTGCGCCGCCATTGCCTGCCGTGGCGCTGCCATTGGTGGCGTTGCCATTGGAAGCACTGCCGTTGGTGGCGTTGCCGCCTGCACCGCCGGTGCCTGCGCCAGCCGTGTGTGCGCCACCGGCGCCGCCATTGGCCGTGCCGCCTGCGCCGCCCGCGCCGCCTGCGCCACCCGTGCCGCCCGCTCCGCCGGTCGCGCCTGCGCCAGCGGTGTTCGTGCCGCCTGCACCGCCAGCCGCGCCTGCGCCACCGGTGTTGGTGCCGCCCGCGCCGCCTGCTGCACCCGCGCCACCGTTGGTGGTGCCGCCTGCGCCGCCCGTGCCACCGGCACCTGCGGTGTTCGTGCCGCCTGCGCCGCCGGCTGCGCCAGCGCCAGCCGTGTTCGAGCCGCCCGCGCCGCTCGCGCCGCCTGCGCCGCCGGTGTTGCTGCCGCCTGCGCCGCCGCCGCTGCCCCGGCCGCCGTTCGCATTGCCGGTGTTGCCGCCGTTGCCGGTGTAGCCGGAGTTGGCCGTGCCGGTCGCGCCGCCGCCGCCGCCCCTGCCGGCATTCGCATTGCCGGTGTCGCCGCCGCCGCCGGTCCTGCCGGAATCGGCGCTGCCGGTGCCGCCGCCGCTGCCACCGCTGCCGGTGGACGACCTGCCGGTGTCGCCACCGCTACCGCCGCTGCCCGTGGACGAACGACCGGTATTGCCGCCGTCGCCGCCCGAGCCGCCGTTCGCAGCCGCCGCTGCCTTGCCGCCGTAGCCAGCCGTCGTGGTGGCATCGCCGCCCGAGGCGCGGCCATTGGAATCGCCGCCGGAGCCCCTGCCACCATTGCCGGCGCTGGCGCTGCCATTGGTGTTGCTGCCATTGGAGGCGCTGCCATTGGTGGCGCTGCCGCCCGAACCGCCGAGCGCGGCCTGGCCAGTACCGCCCGTCGCGCCGGTGCCGCTACCCGAAGCAGAGCCGCCCTTGCCCGTGCCGCCCGCGCCGCCATAGCCCTTGCCGCCATTGGCATTGCCCCAGTTGCCCGGGTTGTTGCCGATGTTGGACACCGTGTTGCCGGAGACCGTGCCCGTCAGTTCGCTGTAGCCGGTGATCTGCGAGGACGTGCTGTTGAATGCGTTGTCGAAGGTACCGGTCGATCCGTTGTTCAGCGCGGCCGAGCGTGCCGCACTCGCCGTGTTCTCACCTGTGGTGTTTTCCCCTCCCCTGTCTGCTGTCTGTGCTCCGCTCTGCGCGAACGCAGCTCCGGAAAAGGCCAGCGCAAGTGCAGCGGCCAATAGTGTCTTTTTCATACAGTCTCCAAAAGGTTGATGATGAAAGGGCAGGACATGCGATCGACTTGCGCAATCGCAAATCGGGAGCGCCCTCTGCAACTTCGGTACCAGCTTGCGAATCTGTCCTGGTGATTCGCGTCGCTTCATTGGGGAAATGAGTTCGACGCGTCGTGTGCGCAGCGCGACCGGCGTCGTGCGGGGCTTGGAAAGCAGGCCGATTGGCGCGGCTTCTGTCACGCTGCCTTGACGAATCGGCCGCCGCGTAGGCCCCGTTGCAACAGCTCTACCTCTGTGCGGCTTACAAGCGCCATGTAAAGCCGCCGTCCGCGATCGTCACATCAGTGTGACGCCGAGGCACCCCTGCATGCCTGCCGTTGACGCCTTTTCTCGGCGGAAGCCCACTGATGGCGGGCTTTTCAGCCTCCCACACCCGTTTTTCGGGAGGTGGCACAAGTCCGTGACAGCACCACCCCGATTTCCCATTTTGTTTACCTTTGTTTTCAAATACTTCTTGCCACGTTTTGAGTGAAACACTTACGCTCTCGCCTGCTACCTCACACCTAGAAACACTTGAGGGACAAGATGACGACTTTTCATCCGCACAAGTTGCGCGCGCTGGCGGTGGTGTGTTCTTCGCTGGCATGCACGGGCGCTTTCGCGCAGTCTGAATCGTCGGCGGCCAGCCCGTCCAAGAGCGGCGCCAAGACGCCCCCCAAGAGCACCAAGCCGGCGACCCCCACTCAGAGCGTGTTGCAGCGGCAGGTCAACGCGCAAGGGCAGCAGATCGAGGCCCTGAAGAAGCAGGTCGCCGACCAGGACGCACGCTACCGCGAACTGCAGGAGCGCCTGGACAAGGAAGCCGCGCGTACCGCCACCGCTCCTGCCGCGCCCACCCGGCCGAGCGCGGCGGCGGCATTCGGCGGCGCCGCCGTGGCCTCCGGTGCGAGGCCGGCCGAGGGCCAGCCACCCGCTGACGGCGAGCGCGCGGTGCGCGTCGGCGTCGCGCCCGCCGCGACCCCCGAGCCGCAGGCGCCCGTGGCGCAGTTGTTCGACGAACCGAGCGTGCTCACGCCGCGCGGCCGCTTCGTGCTGGAACCCACATTGCAGTACGGCTACTCGTCCAGCAACCGGGTGGCGCTGGTCGGCTATACCGTGATCCCGGCCATCCTGATCGGGCTGATCGACGTGCGCGAGCAGAAGAGCAATACCTTCGTCGCCGGCCTGACCGGCCGCTGGGGCGTCACCAACCGCATGGAGCTGGAGCTGAAGGTGCCCTATGTGATCCGTTCGGACGCCACCGTGAGCCGCGAGCTCGGCGTCGGCTCGGCGGGGGACAACGTCTTCAACACCAAGGGCCATGCCGTCGGCGACGTGGAAGCGGCCATGCGCTACCAGCTGAGTTCCGGCAAGGACGGCTGGCCCTACATGGTCGGCGGGCTGCGCTTCAAGTCGCGCACCGGCACCGATCCATTCAGCGTCGTGACCGATTGCCAGGTCCGCTGCGTCGGCACCAACGCCACCGGCACCGGCCTGCCGACGGAACTGCCGACCGGCTCGGGCTTCTATTCCCTTCAGCCCAGCCTGACCTGGCTGTTCCCGACCGATCCGGCGGTGTTCTTCGGCGGCATCAACTACACCTACAGCTTCGCCCGCAAGGATGTGAGCCGCCGGGTGCTGGGCGGCGGGGTCGAGCAACTCGGCGACATCAAGCCGGGCGCCGCCTGGGGCTTGAACGTGGGCATGGGCCTGGCCTTGAACGACCGCTCCTCCTTCAGCCTGGGCGTGGAGCTCTACACCATCGGCCGCACCCAGCAGAACGGCCAGTCGGTGGCCGGCTCGGTGCGCACCCAGCTCGCTTCCCTGCTGCTGGGCTATTCCTACCGCATGACGGACCGCCAGACGCTCAATGTGTCGGTGGGCGCCGGCCTCACCCGGGACACGCCTGACCTGACGCTGACCGTGCGGGTGCCTTTCTCCTTCTAAATGTATCGGCCCACCGGGCCACCTCCATGCAACCCCAACACATTCTTTGCCTGAACCTGGAAGGCGATGCCGAGACTGCGGCCTCGCAGTTGACCGCGAACGGCTGGACCGTCACGCAGGCGCGCGACGTGGGCTCGGCCGTGCGCATCCTCACGCACGGGAGCTTCCATGTCGGCCTGCTGATCGTCGGCGCGAGGCTGGGCGTGCCGGCCTCTGCCGTTGAGGCGCTGGTCGGCGCTTCGGACACCACGCAATGGGTGGCCCTGTGCCAGCCCGAGGCGCTGGAGTCGGCCGAGTTCCGCGACCTGGTGCTCAACTGCTTCTTCGACGAACAGGTGCTGCCGGTGGAGGACTGGGGCGACCTGTCAATGATGCTGGGCCATGCGCGCCAGCGCGGCATGCTCAAGCGGCGGCACCGGGCCGACGCGCGCTCGGTCGATGCGCTCGGCATGGTCGGCCAGGGCGCCGACATGGCGCGCCTGCGCTCGGAGATCCGCAAGGTGGCGCAGACCGAGGCGCCGGTGCTCATCGGCGGCGAGAGCGGCAGCGGCAAGGAACTGGCGGCGCGCGCCATCCATCAGTGCTCGCCGCGCGCGTCCGGACCCTTCGTGGTGGTGAATTGCGGCGCCATCGCGCCGACGCTGATCCAGTCGGAACTGTTCGGCCACGAGCGCGGCGCGTTCACCGGCGCATCGGCGGAACGGCGCGGACTGATCGAGGCGGCCAGCGGCGGCACCATCTTCCTGGATGAGATCGGCGACCTGCCGCTGGAGCTTCAGACCAACCTGCTGCGCTTCCTGCAGGAGAAGACCATCAACCGCGTGGGCGCCGTGCGCAACCTGCACGTCGACGTGCGGGTGGTGGCGGCATCCCATGTGAACCTGGCGGAGGCGGTGGCCGTGGGCCAGTTCCGCGAGGACTTGTTCTACCGGCTCAACGTGCTGTCGATCGACGTGATGCCCTTGCGCCGGCGCATGGAGGACGTGCCGATCCTGGCCGAGCACTTCTTCCAGCGCTGCGCCGCCAAGACCCGCACCCATGCGCGCGGCTTCAGCCGGCAGTCGATGGAAGCGATGCAGGCCCACACCTGGCCGGGCAATGTGCGCGAGCTGTTCAACCGCGTGCAGCGCGCGGTGGTGATGACCGACCGCCGCCTGATCGCGCCGGCCGATCTCGGCCTGTCGATGGCCGACAGCACCATCGGCATGGCGCTGAACACGGCGCGAATTACCGCCGAACGCGACGTGATCTGCCTCACGCTGAACCGCGTGGGCCGCAACATCACGCATGCGGCGCGTGAGTTGGGCGTGTCGCGCATGACGCTCTACCGGCTCATGGACAAGCACAGCATCGCACTGGAGGCGGAACCGCGGCAGCAGTCGGCGGCATGGGGCGCGCAACCCGCGCCCAAGCCGATACGCACGACGTCGTCGAGCGTGACGGGGTTCGGGACGTCGTCGTAGCCGCTGCCGGCCTGATGGTTCCCCGTCAGGCCTGATCTTCTCGACTAGGCCAGCGCTTTCGCTGCTTCCATTGCCTTCCCGATCTCGACAGCGCCCTGCGCAGCGCCGCTCATCGGCACCTGCTCGCCGGCACGGTCGGTCACCTCGGCCATGCGGGCCACCAGTTCCTCGGGTGCGTCCGGCGCGATGCCGATGTGGACGCCCTGCGTCAGCGTGATGTGGGCCGCCTCGAAGGCGCCAGCGCCGGCGCAGAGGATGGCGCGCGTCGGCGCATCCTGCGAGGCCAGCACCAGCATGGCGGGCACCACGCCTTCGGGCTTCAGCGCTTCCAGCACTTCGGCGGGCATCAGGTCTTCCGTCATGCGCGTGGCGGCCGTGGGCGCCAGGCAGTTGACGCGGATGTTGTTCTTGGCGCCCTCGAGGCTCAGCGTCTGCATCAGGCCGACCAGCGCCATCTTGGCCGCGCCATAGTTGCTCTGGCCGAAGTTGCCGTACAGGCCCGACGACGAGGTGGTCATCACGATGCGGCCGTACTTCTGCTCGTTCATCAGCGCCCATACGGCCTTGGTGCAGTTGACCGCACCCATCAGGTGGACATCCATCACCAGCTTGAAGTCGGCCAGTTCCATCTTGGCGAAGGTCTTGTCCCGCAGGATGCCCGCGTTGTTGACGAGGATGTCGACGCGGCCCCAGGTGTCCACGGCCTGCTGGACCATGGCCTGCACGGCCTCGAAGTCGGTGACCGAGGCGCCGTTGGCGATGGCTTCGCCGCCGGCGGCCCGGATCTCGTCGACCACGGCCTGCGCCGCGCTGGCCGAGCCGCCCGAGCCGTCGCGTGCACCGCCCAAGTCGTTCACCACCACCTTGGCGCCGCGCGCCGCAAGGGCCAATGCATGCTGGCGGCCCAGTCCGCCACCTGCGCCGGTGACGATGGCCACGCGGCCCTTGAATTCGATTGACATATTGCTCCTGTAGGTAATTGGGCAGTGCCCATGCGAGAAAGCGTCGAATTTAAGGCAGCGGCAAGCCCAAGGCAGTCACATCGGTTCATGATGGGGCTGGCAATCCGCCGAAAGTGTTGAATTGGTCGAGGAGGCACCATGCAGATTCAAGTGAACGCGAGCAATGGAATCGAGAACAAGGACGCACTGGAGCGATGGGCGGACGGGGAAATCAAGGGGGTGCTGGCGCGTTTCCTGGACGAGGTGACGCGCGTCGAGGTGCACATGAGCGGCGAAACGCCCGGCAAGAGCGGCGGCGGCGACAAGCGCTGCACGATGGAGGCACGGCTGGCGCATCACCAGCCGGTGGCGGCGACGCACGACGGGCCGACGCAGGACGAGGCCTTCCGCGGCGCGCTGGCCAAGCTGAAGCGTCTGGTCGAACACACGCTGGCCCGCATCGAAGGGCGGCGCGACCGCGATTCGATCCGCAAGGATGTGGATATCGCGCCGGAATGAACCTGGCGGCCGGGCCTCAGTCCAGCCCGGCCAGGAACTCCGCCAGCCGCCGGTTGACCGCTTCCGGCTGCTCCTGCTGCACCCAGTGGCCGGCACCCTCGATGAGGTGCACCGCGCGCATGTCGGTGCAGACCCTGCGCTGCATCGCCTCGAAGGCGCCGGGGACCTGGTGCACGCCCCAGTCCTGGCGGCCGGCAATGAAGCAGGCTGGCACGTCGATGGTCCTGCCGCCGAAAGTCTGCAACTCGGCGATGAAGCGCGACGAGGTGCCGCAGCGGTACCACTGCAAGCCGCCCTGGAAGCCGTTGCGCGCGTACTCGGCGCTGTAGACGCGCAATGCCTCGTCAGGCAGCCAATGGCAGGCGGCAATTGCCTCGGGTGAAGGCATTTCGGCGGCGACCGTGGCGGCCATGCCCAGGGTCTTGTCCATCACGTAGTAGGTGGGCAGTTCGGCCAGCGCCTCGGCGCTGAGTCCGGACAGCGGATGCGGCTGGTTGCCGGGCCAGTCGGCGCTCTTGTGGTGGTAGTAGGCGCGCAGGAAGTCGTGCACGCCTTGTATCGCGCCGTGCATGTCGGCATTGGCCTCGGGCGTCGAGTAGTACCACTGGTAGTGCTTGCGGGGACGCGGCAGCGCGGCCAGCGCCTCCAGCACCTCAACCATCGGCCCACGGCCGGGGGTGTCTCGCTTGACGGTGTCGAAAGGCAAGGCCGGCGGGCCGCCGAAGGGCGCGCTCATGAGCACGACCGAGCGGAACACATCGGGCCGCAGCAAGGCGCACCATGCCGCGACCGGCGAACCAAAGTCATGGCCGACCACCGCGGCCACCTGGCGATGGCCGAGCGCGAACACCAGGCCCAATACGTCGCGCACCAGGTTCAGCATGCGAAAGGAGGCCAGGTCGCCGTCGTAGCGCGCATCCCCGCCCGTGGTGCGGCCATAACCACGCTGATCCGGCGCGATCACATGAAAGCCCAGGGCCGCCAGCGGCAGCATCTGGTGGCGCCAGCTGAAGGCCAGCTCCGGGAAGCCGTGCAACAGGACGACCAAGGGAGGCCCTGGCTGCTCGAAGCCCGCCTCCAGCCAGTGCATGTGCAGGCCATTGCCGTTGTCGGCGAAGCTGGAACGCACGCCCTCGGGCAGCGGCAAGGGGGTCAGGTCGGCGGGCATGGGCTCGACTGTAGCGAGCCTGCAGATGCTGCGTGATGGACAGTCAATGTCGCTGTGCGCGGCGCGACTCGAACCAGTCGACCAGCAATTCGAGTTCGGAGGACTTGTCGAAGAAGGCGTCGACGCCCAGCGCCTGGGAGCGCTCGCGCATTTCGGCCGTGGCGTAATTGGTGAGGACGATGACTTGCTGGTTCTTGCCACGGTCACGGCAGGCCTTGATGACGCCGAAGCCGTTGCCCTGCAGCAGGAAGAGATCGACGATCGCCAACTCCCATTCATCGCGATGCGCATGCAGCCAAGCGACGGCCTCGTTCTCCGAATCGGCGCAGGCCACGACTTCCGCCTCGGCCACATCCTCCAGGAATCCGACCAGGTTCTCCCGGATCAATGCACTGTCTTCAACGAGGTAGGTCTTGCAAGCCATGTGCACACGATGCGCGTGCGCAAGCGAGTTGTCGGTGGGCCATGCGGTTCAAAGTGGGTAGGCGCTCGCCTACCCATTCACTCGATGTTCAGGGAGAAGGAGTCAACCTAAGCAGCCACCGCCGCCCGGCTCCGGATTCCCAGCCGCGCCGGCGACACATACTGCTCCCGATAAATCTCGAAAGGCATCGTGTCCGCCGCCTCGATAGCCGCCTGGGCGTCCAGCGAGTCCTGCGTCATCTGCTCGAAATGCGCCAGCTGGTGCGGCTCGAGCGGCAGGTCGAGGATCGCCTGGCGGGTACGCTCGGACTGCGCCCGGACGAAACCGACGAAAGAGTTGTCATGCGACTCGGCCATCGCCGCCAGCACGCGCGCCGAGGGCAGGCTGTCGGGGTTGCGCAGCCCCTCTGTCGCAGCGGCCAGTGCGTCGGCATGGTCATGCCCGCCATGCGCCGCGTCCAGCGCGGCGGCGATCGGCGCGAACTCGTCCACCAGCGTCGCTCCCCATTCGGCCAGCGACACCTCGGCGCCCGCCTTCCGCAACTTGAGTCCAGGCTCGCGGCCGCGTGCAGCGGTCAGGTGCTGGTTGTGGGCCAGTTCGGCGATTTCCTGCGGGGTGTCGTCCGGGCTGTCGCTCAGCAGGCAGTGCAGCAGGAACATGTCGATGAAGCGCATGGTCTGCGCCGAGATGCCGACCGGCTCGAAGGGGTCCAGGTCCATCAACCGCACCTCGACATACTCGACGCCGCGCTCGCGCAGCGCATGCAGCGGGCGCTCGCCCGAATAGATCACGCGCTTGGGCCGGATGGTGCCGTAGAACTCGTTCTCGATCTGCAGCAGGCTGGTGGCGAGCTGGTTGTAGTCGCCGCCGAGGTTCTGGATGCCGATGGCTTCGTAGGCCGGCCAGGGCTTGGTCAAGGCCTCTTGCAACGAGGCGCCATAGCCGTCCAGGCTGTTGTAGCTCACGGCCAGCGAAGCCTGCGCCTCGCTCTGGTAGCCGAGCCGCCCCATGCGCAGCGAGGTGCCGTGCGGCATGTACATGGTGCCACCGTCGCCGAGCGGCTGCAGTTCATGCGGACGGCCGGCGACGAAGGTCGAACACAGGGCCGGCGAGGCGCCGAAGAGGTACAGCAGCAGGAAGGCATGCCGGCGGAAATTGCGGATCAGCGCGAAGTACTGTTCGCTCGACACATCGGGCAGGGACCAGTTGTAGTGGATGCCCGAGATGGTCTGCATGCGCCGCCCATAGCGGTGGCTCAGGCCCATGCGGTAGACGCTCTTGGCACGGCCGACGTTGGACGAGCCGTAGCGGCCGATCGGGATGGTTTCATCGGTCGGCAGGCCGCAGGGCATGCTCGACACCCAAAGCCGCTCGTCGCCAAGCTCGGCCAGCACGCGGTAAGTGAATTGATGGACGTGCACCAGCTCGTCGAGTGCGGCCTCGGGGCTGGCATGGACGCCGGTGATCAGTTCGAGCTGGGACTCGCTGAAGTCGGTCGTGATGTGCGGATGCGTGAGCGCCGAACCCAGCGCCAACGGATGCGGTGTGGCCGCGAGCTTGCCGTCGGCCTGGGCCCGCAGGCTTTCCTTCTCGATACCGCGTCGGATTCCCTTCAGCCGCGCGGGCGAGAGCGCATTCAACCGCTCCGTCAATTTGCTCATAGGTTTCTTACTCGGTTCTTTTGTGGGGCAGGAAGGTAGCACGGGCCGGCAATGGCCGCTGACGTGCGCTGGATGGGCTGGTGCCGGCGCGGGGAACCGACGCGCGTCACGCTGTTTTACCAGCAGATGGGGGGCTGCGTCAGATGGACGCTGGCGTGCATTTTCGCATTGAATCGAGGCGGCGCGGGGTACAGTCCCGGCATGTCCAGCCAACGCCTGTCCAGCCCCGCCGCCGAACGCAACGGCCAGCCCATCCTCGATGTGCTGCGGCGCCTGCTACCGGCCGAGGCCCGCGTGCTGGAAATCGCCAGCGGCACCGGCCAGCATGCGGCCTTCTTCGCTGCGGCGATGCCTGGCTGGCAATGGCAGCCGAGCGATGGCGATGCGACGTCCCTGGATTCCATCGACGCATGGCGCACGGATGCGGCCAACGTGCTGCCGCCGGTCGCGCTCGACGTGATGGCTGCCGACTGGCCGGTGCAAGGCCCCTTCGACGCGGTGTTCTGCGCGAACATGCTGCACATCTCGCCCTGGGCCACCTGCGCGGCCTTGATGCAAGGCGCGGCGCGGCTGCTGAAGCCGGACGGCCTGCTCGTCACCTACGGGCCCTACCTGCAGGACGGCGTCGTGACGGCGCCGGGCAACATCGCCTTCGACGCCAGCCTGCGCGACCGCAATCCCGCCTGGGGCATTCGCCGGGTCGAGGACGTGGCGCGGGAGGCCGAGGCGGCAGGCTTCCTGTTGAATGAGAAGGTCGCGATGCCCGCCAACAATCTCGTCCTGGCCTTCGTGCGACCCGTTAAATAGCCGAATCGACCCGTCAGTGGACCGTCAGGCGGGCCGGCGCACACTCCGCGCCCCTCAGACTCTCCAGGAGATCGAGATGGCCACCGGCACCGCACGCGTCCCCGTACCCGGCAGCGACAAGAAGGCCGTTGCCGGTGCCCAATCTACCGGACTGGTTCCCAACGACGAGCGCATCGACGTCACTGTGCGCATCCGGCCCAGGACGGCAATCCAGAGCCTGGCACAGGGATCGGTCCAGGCCGACGCCCTGCCCGCGCAGCGCACCTACCTGAGCCGCGAGGAATACGGCGCCAGCCACGGCGCGGACCCGCAGGACATCGCCAAGGTCGAGGCCTTCGCCAAGGCCCACAAGCTGAGCGTGGTCGAGGCGAACGTCGAGCGGCGCAGCGTCGTGCTCTCGGGCGATGCGGCCGCGATGTCGGCGGCCTTCGGCGTCACGCTGCACCACATGGAGCACGATGGCGGCACTTATCGCGGCCGGACCGGCAGCATCTCGGTGCCGGCGGAGCTGGCGGACGTGGTGGTGGGCGTGTTCGGGCTGGACGACCGACCGCAGGCCGATCCGCACTTCCAGCAGAAAGTGCTGGGCCGCGCCTTCACGCCGCGCGCGGGCTCGACCTCCTTCACGCCGCCGGCGCTGGCCAAGCTCTACGACTTTCCGACCGGCGTCGACGGCTCGGGCCAATGCATCGGCATCATCGAACTCGGCGGCGGCTTCCGCCCCGCCGACATCAAGGCCTACTTCGCCGGGCTGGGCATTCCGGCGCCCAGCGTCAAGGCGGTGCTGGTCGATGGCGCGCACAACCATCCGACCACGGCCAACGGGGCCGATGGCGAGGTCATGCTCGACATCGAAGTGGCCGCGGCCGTGGCGCCCAAGGCGAAGATCGCGGTCTACTTCGCACCCAACACCAACCAGGGCTTCCTCGACGCGATCACCCACGCGGTGCACGACAAGGTGAACAAGCCCTCCGTGATTTCGATCAGCTGGGGCTCGGCGGAAAAGAACTGGACCGGCCAGGCCATGACGCAGTTCGACCAGGCCTTCCAGGCTGCCGCGGCCATGGGCGTCACGGTCTGCTGCGCGGCCGGCGACAACGGATCGGGCGACGGCGTGGGCGATGGCGCGGCGCATGTGGACTTCCCGGCGTCCAGTCCCTTTGCACTGGGGTGCGGTGGAACGCGGCTCGCGGCCTCGGCCGGGAAGATCACGTCGGAAGTGGTGTGGAACGAAGGCACGGACAGCTCGACCGGCGGCGGCGTGAGCACGACCTTTGCGCGTCCGGGCTACCAGGCCAATGCGCATGTGCCGGCGGCGCCCAACAAGTTCGTCGGGCGCGGTGTACCCGACGTGGCCGGCGACGCGGACCCGGCCAGCGGCTATGAAGTGCGGGTGGATGGCCAGAACATGGTCATCGGCGGCACCAGCGCCGTGGCGCCGCTGTGGGCCGGCCTGATCGCGCTGATGAACCAGAAGATCGGCAAGCCGGTGGGCTTTTTGAACCCGCTGATCTACGGGCAGTTGGCGGGCAAGGGCCTGTTCAACGACATCACCGTCGGCAACAACGGGGCCTACCACGCGGCGGCCGGATGGGACGCCTGCACCGGCTGGGGTTCACCCAATGGGGCGAAGCTGCTGAAGGCGCTGGGCGGGTAGTCAGATCTCGACCCGCGTGCCGAGTTCGATCACGCGATTGGCCGGCAGCTTGAGGTAGTCGGCCACATTGCCGATGTTGTGGGCCATGGTCGCGAACAGCTTCTCGCGCCAGAGCGGCATGCCCGCGCCCAGCGTGGGCACCACCGTCGCGCGGCTGAGGAAGTAGGAACTGCGCAGCGGTTCAAGCACCAAGCCATGCGCGCCACAACCCTGCAACGCCAACGGCACGTCGATCTCGTCCTTGAAGCCGTAGCTGATCGTGACCTGGTAGCACTCGGGCGCGAGCATGCTGACGGTGATGCGCTCGCTCTCGGGCACGTTCGGAATCTCCTGGATGGACACCGTCACGAACAGCACACGGCCATGGAGCACGGCGTTGTGTTCGAGGTTGTTCAGCAGGGCATGCGGCACCACGTCAGGGTTGATCGACATGAAGATCGCGGTGCCGGCGACGCGCACCGGCTGTTGCGCGAGCAGCGAGTCCATGAAGGGCTTGAGCGGTGTCGCGCCGGCGCGGGCACGGGCTTCGTCCAGCATCATCTGGCGCCCTCGGCCCCAGGTCGCCATCACCGTGAAGATCAGCAGGCCGATCAGCAATGGGAACCAGCCGCCTTCCACGATCTTCAGCAGGTTGGCACTGAAGAAGGTCAGGTCGATGACGAAGAAGAAGCCGGTGGCCATCACGCACAGCCACCAGTTGTAGTGCCAGGCGTAGCGGATCACGTAGAAGGTCAGGCAGGTGGTGATCAGCATGGTGCCGGTCACCGCGATGCCGTAGGCCGCGCCGAGGTTGGTCGACGAGCCGAAGCCGATCACGGCGGCGATGACGGAGGCCAGCAGCATCCAGTTGATCGCGGGCACGTAGATCTGGCCGATCTGCTCGTCGGAGGTGTGCTTCACGGCCATGCGCGGCAGGAAGCCCAGTTGCACCGCCTGCTTGGTCATCGAGTAGGCGCCCGAGATGACGGCCTGCGAGGCAATCACCGTCGCCACCGTCGCAAGGATGACCATCGGCACCAGCGCCCACGGCGGGAACATGTGGAAGAAGGGGTTGTCGAGCGCTTTCGGATCACGGATCAGCAAGGCGCCCTGCCCCAGGTAGTTGAGCGCCAGCGCCGGGAACACCAGCACGAACCATGAGAGACGTATCGGCGGCGCGCCGAAGTGGCCCATGTCCGCATAGAGCGCCTCGGCACCGGTGAGCGCCAGCACCACCGAGCCGAGCGCGACAAAGGCCAGCCAGCCGTGGTGCGCGCAGAAGGCCAGCGCCTCGAAGGGGTTGAGCGCCTCGAGGATCGCCGGCGTCGCGAGCGTGTGCATCAGCCCGCTCACTGCCAGCACCCCGAACCAGGCCGTCATCACCGGGCCGAACACCGCGCCGATGCCGGCCGTGCCCCACTTCTGCGCGACGAACAGGCCGACCAGCACGGCCAGCGTGATCGGGATCACGTAGGGCGCGAGTTTGGGCGCCGCGATCTCCAGCCCCTCGACCGCGCTGAGCACGGAGATGGCCGGCGTGATCACGCCATCGCCATAGAACAGCGCCGCACCGAAGACTCCCAGCAACAGCAGGATGTGGCGCAGTCGCGGACGGTCCGACACCGACGAGGAGGCCAGCGCCAGCAGGGCCATGATGCCGCCTTCACCGTGGTTGTTGGCCCGCATGATCAGCACCACGTACTTCAGCGACACCACCAGCATCAGGGACCAGAAGATCAGCGAGATCACGCCGAACAGATTGGCTGGGTCCAGCGGCAGGCCGTTGGCCGGATCGAACACAGTCTTCATGGTGTAGAGCGGGCTGGTGCCGATGTCGCCGAAGACCACGCCGATGGCGGCCAGCGCCAGTCCGGGCAGCGCTGCGCGACCATGCGCTCCATGCGCGGAGGTCGCTGCGTTATGTGTGACTGCGGATGCTGTCATGTCGTGTCTCCTCCTGGGTGGAAACGGCCCCGCCCTTTCAGCCGTTTGCAGTATGGGCCTGCGAACCTGACCTGGGGCCACTCCGACGATCGTGCGGGCCTGCGGCATAGACTGCCCGCCCATATGGATCACTATCGGGTGCTGGTGATTGGTGGGTATGGCTTCTTCGGCCGCAGGCTGGTGGAGCGGCTGGCGAGGCAGGAGCGCCTGCATGTGACCGTGGCGGGGCGCTCTGCGAGGAAGGCCGAGGGCCTCGTGGCCGCGTTGCGCCCGAAGGCGATGGCGAGGCTGGACAGCGTCGAGTTGGATGCGATGGCGGACTCACTGCCGGGCCTGTTGGGGCAATTGCGGCCCGGACTGGTCATCCACACGTCCGGCCCGTTCCAGGGGCAGGACTATCGCGTCGCGCTCGCCTGCATGTCGGCCGGCGCACACTACGTCGACCTAGCGGACGGCCGGGCTTTTGTGCAAGGCATCGGGGCGCTGGATGCGGGCGCGAAGGCCTCGGGCGTGCTGGTCACGAGCGGGGCCAGTTCCGTGCCGTCGCTGTCATCGGCGGTGGTGGATCGACTGGCGCGGGGCCTGCGTGAAATCAAATTCATCGACATCGGCATCAGCCCCGGCAACAAGACCGAGCGCGGGCTGTCCACGGTGGCCGGCATCCTGAGCTATTGCGGCAAGGCGTTGCCTGCCAGCGAAGGCCGCGAAGTGTTCGGCTGGTCGGGCGCGTATCGCCATCGCTATCCGGCGCCAGTCGGGTCACGGCTGCTGTCGCCTTGCGATGTGCCCGATCTGGCGCTGTTGCCAGGACGGTATGCGGGGCAGCCCACCGTGCGATTCGGCGCGGGGCTGGAACTGGAGTTTCTTCATCACGGCATGAACCTGATGGCCTGGCTTGCGCGCATCGGCCTGGTCAGGGACTGGTCGGCCTACGCGAGCTTGTTGAAACGTGCGGCGGACCTGTTCAAGACCTGGGGCTCGGACGCGGGGGCCATGCATGTCTCGGTCAGCGGCACGGGCAGCGAAGGCACGACGCTGCAAAGGCACTGGGCGCTTGTCGCGACGGATGGCGACGGACCGTACGTGCCCACACTGGCCGCGTCGGCGCTGGCGCGCAAGCTGGCCGCGGGGACGCTGTGCACGACAGGCGCCGTGCCTTGCATGGGACTACTCTCGCTGGAGGATTTCGAGGACGAGGCGCAGGGGTTGAAGATCACCATGACCGGCGATCCCGCATGACCACCATTGCGCTTGGCAAGCGTCAGCCCAGCACCTTCCGCAGCCACGCCCCCAGGTCCGCAATCTCCTCCAGGCACACCGAATGCTCCATCGGGTATTCGTGCCATTCGATCGCATAGCCCAGCGCCTTCAGCGCATCGCGCGAAGCGGTGGCGCGCGACATCACCACCACGCCGTCGTGCTGCCCGTGCGCCATGAAGATCGGCACGTCGCGGTTCATGGGCGTGGCCTCGGCGGCGGTGGTGGCGGCCAACGGCAGATAGCCCGACAGCCCGACGATGCCCGCGAGCCGCTCCGCATGCCGCAGGCCCGTCAGCAGCGCCATCGCGCAGCCTTGCGAGAACCCGGCGATCACGATGCGGCTGGCCGGGATGCCGCGCGTCTTTTCCTTCGCGATCAGGGCCTCGATGCTGGCCATCGACCGGCGCAGCCCGGCCTCGTCCTCGCCCTTGTCGCCGATCGGGCCGTAGATGTCGTACCAGGCCGGCATCGGATAGCCGTTGTTGATGGTGACCGGCATCACCGGCGCGTTGGGGAACACGAAGCGAACCGGGCCGATGCCGCTGAGGTCCAGTTCATTGCAGATCGGCACGAAGTCGTTGCCGTCGGCGCCGAGGCCGTGCATGAGGATGACCGAGGCGGTGGGGCGCGGGCCGGTTTCGATTTCGATGGGGGCGAGGGACATGGTGTGGTGTGCTGGATAGGCGCCGGGAACGGCGAGGCCGCGATTTTGTAGCATCGCCCCGATGTCCGCCCTGCCCGTCCTCTACTCCTTCCGCCGCTGCCCCTATGCCATGCGCGCACGCTTCGCGCTGATGGCGAGCGGCCAGCGCTGCGAGCTGCGCGAAGTCGTCTTGCGCGACAAGCCGGCCGAGTTGCTGACCGTGTCGCCGAAGGGCACCGTGCCGGTCCTCGTCGACACGGACGGCACGGTGATCGAGCAGAGCCTGGACATCATGTTGTGGACGCTGCATCGCCACGACCCCGACCAGTGGCTGCAGCCCGAGCGCGGCACGCTGGCCGACATGCTGGCGCTCGTTGCGCTATGCGACGGCGACTTCAAGCAGCAGCTCGACCGCTACAAGTACCCGAACCGGTTCGAAGGCGCCGATGCCGCGGTGCATCGGTCCAACGGTGCGCTGTTCCTCGCCGAACTCGACCTGCGGCTGCGCGACACACGCCATCTGTTCGGCGACCGCCCCGCGCTGGCGGACTACGCGATCGCTCCCTTCGTGCGCCAGTTCGCGCAAACCGACCTGCCCTGGTTCATAGCCCAGCCGTGGCCGGCGCTGCAAGCCTGGCTCGCCACGCTGACCGAATCCGCCTTGTGGTCCAACGCGACGCAGAAGTACGCGGCTTGGAAGGCCGGCCAGGCGGGCGTCACATTCCCCGCGTAGTCAGCGCTTCGTCGCCGCCTCCCGGCAGCGCTGCAGATTGCCGTCGAACTTCGCCGCCAGCCCCGGCTCGCATTCGCTGCCCTTGGGCATCACGCGGCAGAGGCCAACGATCACGAATTCATTCACGGCATCCGTGCACATCGAGTAGCGCGCCAGCTCGGGGTTGGCCGCCGTCTTGAAACCCCACACGCCCGAGAACTCGATCATGCGGCCCATGGCCTGCTCGAAATAGTCGCGGTCGCGTTCCTTGACCGCGTTGTCCATCTGAGGCAGTTCGTTGTCCAGGAATCGCACGGCGGCGGCCGGAAACTCGTCGGCCGTTGCCTGTGCCTGGGCGCCGGATGCGAATGCGGCCATGAGCGCCAGCGCGGCCAAGGTGCGCGCCGCCGGTTGAAGAAAGTTGCGAAGTGCCATTCGTTGCATGCGGTGTATTCGACTCGATTGGAGCGCGGATTGTCCAACACGGGCAAGACCCTCTCCCGCCGCACATCCGTACGTCAAGCAGTCCGCACCATGGCCTCGAAGCCCTTGTTAAGCTCCCCCGATGCCCCCGCCGCCCTCCCCCGCCAACCTCCCCACCTTGCAGGCGCCCGACGACGATCCGCAGCGCTGGCTCGAAGACATCGACGCGCACGCAGCCGTGCAATGGGCCGACGCGCAGACCAGCCGCACCCTGGCCGCATTCGGCGACGAGCGATTCAAGCAGGACCGCGATGCCCTGCAGGCCATCTACGACCGCGACGACAACCTGCCGATGATCACGCGGCGCGGCGCGCTGCTGTTCAACTTCTGGAAGGACGCGGCCCATCCGCGCGGCATCTGGCGCACCACGACGATGGCGCGCTTCAGGGCCGGCACGCCTGAGTGGGACGTGCTGCTCGACCTCGATGCGCTGGCCGCGGCCGAATGCGAAGACTGGGTCTGGGGCGGCGCCAGCACCCTGCCGCGCACGCACGACCGGGCCATGCTGCGCCTGTCGCGCGGCGGCGGCGATGCCGTCGTGCTGCGCGAGTTCGACATTCCCTCGCGCAGCTTCGTCACGGGCAGCAATGCGTTCACGCTGCCCTCTTCCAAGGGCGGCGTCGAATGGCTGGAGCGCGACACCCTGCTGCTGATCTCCGCACTGGGCGACGACAACGCCACGGAATCGGGCTACGGCCGCAAGGTGTGGCGCCGGCAGCGCGGCGCCGATCCGCTGCAGTCCCCGTTGCTCTTCGAAGTGCCGGCCACGCACATGTCCGCAGGCATGCAGGCGGGCCGCACCGGCGAACGTGAATGCGTCTGGTACTTCGCGCGGCCCGACTTCCGCAAGCTGGTGCTGTGGATGGGCGACCGCCACGGCCCGAAGACCCTCATCGACATCCCTGCCGACGCCATCCCGGAGATCTTCGAGGACTGGATGGTGCTGCGCCTGCGCAGCGACTGGACCCTTGGCGGCACGACGTGGCGCGAAGGCAGCGTGCTCGGCATAGGCCTCGCCGCGTACATCGGCGGCAGCCGCGCGATGACCTTGCTGTTCGAGCCATCGGACCGGCGTGCCGTGCAAGGCTTCTCGTGGACTGGCGGGCAACTGTTGCTGTCGATCCTCGACAACCTGAAGCCAGTGTTCCAGCGCTGGACACCCACCGCCCAAGGCTGGGCCTGCACGATGGTGACTGGCCTGCCGGACGACGGCACCGCCTACCTCTGGCCGCTCGATGCCTGCGAGGAAGAATCCACCGGCGATGCGCTCGCGATGTGCCTGGGCCCGCTCACGCCCGAGTCGCTCTACCTGCTGCCCGCAGACGCCGACAGCGCGCAACTGTTGCAACGCGCGCCGGAGCGCTTCGACGCAAGCGGCCTGGTCACGACGCGGCACGAGGCGATCTCCACCGACGGCGTCGCCATCCCTTACGTGATGACCGGCCCGGCCGACCCCACGCGGCACGAACCCGGCCGCGCGCCCGTGCACCTGTACGGCTACGGTGGCTTCGGCATCTCCGTGCTGCCCGGCTACAACGCATCCATCGGCAAGCTCTGGCTGGAGCGCGGCGGCGTGTCGGTCGTCGCGCAGATCCGCGGCGGCGGCGAGTTCGGCCCGGCCTGGGAGGACGCCGGCCGGCGGGAGGGCAAGCGCCAGTCGCATGACGACTTCGCAGCCGTGGCTGCCGACCTGGTGCGCCGCGGCGTGACCGTGCCCCGGCGCATCGCTGCGGAAGGCGGCTCCAACGGCGGCCTGCTCATCACCAACATGCTGACGCGCTATCCGGAGCGTTTCGGCGCGCTGTTCTGCACCATCCCGCTGGTCGACATGCGGCGCTACAACAAGCTGCTGGCCGGGGCGAGCTGGGTGGCCGAGTACGGCAACCCCGACATCGCCGAGGACTGGGCTTTCCTGCAGCACCTGTCGGCCTACCATTGCGCGGAACCGGGCCACGGCTACCCGCCGATCCTGCTGGCCAGCAACCGGCGCGACGATCGCGTGCATCCCGGCCACGCGCGCAAGATGGCTGCAAAACTGCAGGCCCTCTCGCAGGCCGCGTGGCTGCTCGAACTCGACGCCGGCGGCCATGCCTACGGCAAGAACAACGCCGAGCGCGCCACGTTCACGGCGCTTGGCTATGCCTTTCTGCGGAGATCCATCGAATGGCAATGATCAAAGACAACGCGCAACTGTTGCCACGCGGCATCGCCTGCATCCTGATCGGCCTGGCCGTGCTGCTGGCGCCGAACTTCCTGCAATCGCAGGCCTATCGCGAGATGTTCGCGGGCGCCTACGTGGTCGGCTGGTTCGCCATCGTGCTGGGCGTGGCGCTGATCGTGGTGGGGCTGGTCAAGCGGGCCAAGGGGCGCTGAGACAGGTTCTCGAGCCGCCGCAACCACACCCCGCGGCACGCGTCAACCTCAGTTGAGGTCTTGGCCGTGACCGCGTCCGGCCTTAGCGTCTCCTTTCCACTTCAAAGGAGATCGCGATGAAGGCTCGCACATCATGGTGCCAACGTTGCTCCCATTTGCCGTGGTGTCGGAGCTGTCACAGGCACTGGACGCTCCCGCTCGAATCTGCCTGAGCGAAGCCGACATGGAGCAGAACTTCAACGCTTCGGATGCTTCAGTGATCGCAAGCGTCCGGCAAACCCATCCCGAGTTCGCGGTATGAGCAAAGGTTGCGCGTATTCACCAACTCTTGATGGACACATGCACACCATCTCACTTCTGCCTTCCGGTGATCGCCGGCGACGCTGGGTGCACGACGCGCAGGTGCAACCAGTCCGGGGATCCAACCATCGAATGAGGGAACGCTGGGCGGGATTGTGCGTCTTGGCGGCGCTGGTGTCAGGTTGCGCGCCGATGCAGTCGCGGCCCCAGTATCGACAGCGGCCTGCGCCGCCGCCTGTGATGGTCAGTCTGATCGTCGAGCCGCACGCAGCCACTACCCAGGCCGAATTCGACCGGATGTATCCGTACTGCCAACGGGTCGCCGGACTCGTGCAGGGCTTCGACGGCATAGTCATCGATTGCTTGCGCGACTTGGGGAACACAGTATCGGTTCGTTGGTCGGACGGATTGGTATCGACGTATGGACCGACACGGATTCTGCAGCCGCCAATGCCCGAGGACCGGACGCAATCCGGATCGCTCCTGGGTCAAGCTGGCGGGGCGACGCTACCGCCACCGCCACCGCCACCGCCACCGCCACCGCCACCGCCACCGCCACCGCGACCACCACCACCACAGCCACAACCACAACCACAGCCACCACCACCGCCATTCCGATCTCCAGCCGCACCAACGGCGCTCACACCGGCAGACAAGAAGGCCATCGAGGATCTCGGCAAGTCGCTGCTAAAGGGCTATGTGTCTTGCAAGATCACGAAGAGCACCGCCATGAAAAGATGTGTCGCCGCTGTGGTTACCACCGGCATGATCGAGAACGTCGGGCCGCTCTTCTGCGCACATCCGGGCCAAGCTCGGAAAATCATGAGCGAGGAGGCTCTTGCGGCTGCGGTGCAATTTCTGGACTGTCCCCCGGGCACGCTTGAAGTCTTGCGTGCCGACTTCCAACGCTGATGGCTTCGCGCCAGTCAATGCCGAGTCCGGAGCCGTGGGTACGGGACCGACGATGACGCTTCATCGCAACGCGGCCCGCCGTCATCTCCGGATCAAGCAACCCCCGACTTCAGAACCAACTCCACATGCACGAGGAATTACGCCCGATTCGGGCTCGAGTCAAGCAGGACGATCAAGTGGGAACAAGCTGAGGTGGGCGACAGCGTCTGCCGGCCCCACTCAACCCCTGGCGGCTTCGCCGTGGATCCATCCCAGGAAAGCCTCGACCGAGGGCCGCTTCGCGTGACGCGGCGGATACACGACGAAGTGCGCCTTGACCTTGATGGCCTGGTCGAGGCCGAACAAGGGCTTGAGCTTGCGCTCCGCGATGTGCCTGGCCGCGATTGTCGTGCTCTCCAGCGCGACGCCCAGTCCCTGCGTGGCGGCATCGAGTGACATCTGCGCCCGGTCGAAGCGCACGGGAAACCACTCCGGCGCCCGCTTGTCACTGAACTGCGCATACCAGTCCGACCACTGCACCACGCTGACGTTGCTCTGGATCAGCTTCACGGTGGAGAGTTGCCCGATGCGCTTCAGGCCATGCTGCCGGATGAAGTCAGGGCTGGCGAGCGGCACGATGCTTTCCTCGAAAAGCGGCTCCACCACAAGGTCCGGCCAGTTCGGTATGCCGTAGCGAATGTCGATATCGGCCTGCCCGAGCGTGAAGTCGCTCGGCGTGTGGGCCGCTGAAAGGTTGAGCGCGATGTCCGGCCAGGCCTGCGCAAAGCCGCGCAACCGGTGCATCAACCAGAGGCTCGCGATGCTCGGCGCCGAGTGCACGTAAAGGCTGTTGCTCACGCCCTGGCGCAAGTCCTCCGTCGCCGACGCGATGGCCAGCAGCGCGCCCCCCACTTTCGACAGGTACATCTCGCCCGCAGCGCTGAGCCGCACGCCGTGCGCGCTGCGCTCGAACAGCCGTACGCCCAGGTGCGTTTCCAGGCGCGCCACCTGGTGGCTGATCGCCGAGGCGGTGAGGTGCAGCTCGGAGGCCGCAAGTGCAAAGCTGCGCCGACGCGCGACCGCTTCGAAGGCTTGCAGGTTGGTGACGGCGGGCAAGGTGGACATAGGGTCAACCCGGTCGTTGGATGATGAACCGTCATCTTACGCTGAAAACACATCGCTTGTCGTCATGCATGCATCTGACGACCATTGGCCCACACGAAGCCAATCCACTTCGCGGCACAGCGGCCACCGACCCCACATCGCATGTCGGAGCCGCATCGGAATCACCTCACTCTGGAGACAAAGCAATGCTTCTCAAGGACAAAGTTGTCGTCATCACCGGCGGCGCCGGGCTCAACGGCCTCGGGTTCGCCACGGCGCGCCTCATGGCCTCCCACGGCGCCCGCGTGGCCGTGCTCGACCTGGAGCGGGCCGATCCGGCCGCAGCGGCAGCGCAGCTCGGCCCGGACCATCTGGGCATCGTCGCCGACGTGACCGACAAGGACTCATGCGAGGCCGCCGCCGCAGCCGTGCTCAAGGCCTTCGGCCGCATCGATGCACTGGTCAACAACGCGGGCATCACGCAGCCCGTGAAGACGCTGCAGATCAGCGGCGCCGACTACGACCGCATCCTCGACGTCAGCTTGCGCGGCACGCTCTACATGTCGCAGGCCGTGCTGCCCGCCATGCAGCAGCAGACCAGCGGATCGATCATCTGCATCTCCTCGGTCTCGGCGCAGCGCGGCGGCGGCATCCTGGGGGGGCCGCATTACTCGGCGGCCAAGGCCGGCGTGCTGGGCCTGGCCCGTGCCATGGCCCGCGAGTTCGGCCCCAAAGGCATCCGCATCAACAGCATCACGCCCGGCCTCATCGGCACCGACATCATCAAAGGCAAGCTCACCGAGGAGAAGAAGGCCGAGATCGCCGAGACCATCCCGCTGACTCGCCTGGGCCGCGCCGAGGACATCGCCGGCGCCTGCGTCTTCCTCAGCAGCGACCTCTCGCTGTACTGCACCGGCATCACGCTCGACGTGAACGGCGGCATGTTGATCCATTGAGCCGACGAACTTCATTTCAACGAACAGGAGACAAGACATGAACAAGCTGACAACCACCGGACTCCACCGTCGCCAGTTGCTGAAGGCAAGCGCTGCGTTGCCGCTCATTTCCATCCTCACGCACCGCGCCGACGCGGCCGAGTTCGAACTCAAGTACGCCACCGGCCAGGACCCGACACACCCGGTCAACCTGCGCGCCAAGGAAGCGCTCGACCGCATCCGCGAGGCCACTTCGGGCCGCGTCAACATCAAGCTCTTCCCGGCCAACCAGTTGGGCAGCGACACCGACCTGCTGTCGCAGGTGCGCAATGGCTCGGTCGAGTTCTTCAACCTCTCGTCGCTGATCCTGTCGACCTTCGTGCCGGTGTCGGGCATCACCAGTGTCGGCTTCGCGTTCAAGAACTACGACGACGTCTGGAAGGCGATGGACGGCGACCTCGGCAACCACATCCGCGCCGAGATCGCGAAGACGCCGATCTTCACCGTCTCCAAGATCTGGGACAACGGCTTCCGCCACGTGACCTCCTCCGGCAAGGAGATCAAGAGCGCGGCCGACCTCAAGGGCTTCAAGGTGCGCGTGCCCGCCGCGCCGCCCTTGACCTCGCTGTTCAAGGCGCTGGATGCCGCGCCCTCGCCCATCAATTTCAACGAGGTCTACACCGCGCTGCAGACGAAAGTGGTGGAAGGCCAGGAGAACCCGCTCGCCATCATCGCCACCGCGCGCCTCTACGAAGTGCAGAAGAGCTGCAGCCTGACCGGCCACGTGTGGGACGGCTACTGGGTGCTGGGCAACAAACGCGCCTTCGACAAGCTGCCGCAGGACGTGCAGCAGGTCATCAAGCGCGAGCTCGACAAGTCGGCCACCGACCAGCGCGCCGACGTGGCCAAGCTCAGCACCAGCCTGATCACGGACCTCAAGGCCAAGGGCATCAACTTCGTCGACGTGCAGCAAGACGACTTCCGCAAGAAGCTCGCGAGCACGGGCTTCTACGGCGAGTGGAAGTCGAAGTACGGCGCTGCGCCGTGGGAACTGCTGGAAAAGGTCTCCGGCAAGCTCGGTTGACCGGCGGCACCTCGCGCCGGTGAACGCCGGGGCGGGGTGGCTCTTTCACACAACTCCTGATCGGGAAGCCGCGCGTTGCCGCGCAGGCCCACGGCCCCCTGTCGCCTGAAAGAAAGCTATGAACATTCCTCATGACGATCCCGCGCTGGCGGTTGATTTGAGCCGGCCAGCGCCAGTAGCCTGGCTGGAGACGCTCAACAAGGCGCTCGCCACGATGGTGGAGTTTCCGGCCGCGCTGCTGGTGCTGGCCGAAGTGGTGGTGCTGCTGATGGGCGTGACCAGCCGCTACGTGCTGCACGAGCCGCTGGTCTGGTCGGACGAACTGGCATCGATCCTGTTCCTGTGGCTGGCGATGCTGGGATCGGTCGTCGCGTTCCAGCGCGGCGAGCACATGCGCATGACGGCCATCGTCGGCAAGCTGGAGCCGCGCAAGCGCGCCTTCCTGGACCTGGTCGCCATCGCCTCGGCCATCGCCTTCCTGGCCTTCGTGGTCCACCCGGCCTACGAGTTCGCGCAGGACGAGGTCTATGTCACGACGCCGGCGATGGGCATCGTGAACTCCTGGCGGGCGGCTGCCTTGCCGATCGGCCTCGGGCTGATGCTGCTGGTCGGCGTGATGCAGATCTTCCGCCTGGGCACGATCAAGGATGCGCTGCTGGCGGTCGGTCTCGTTGCCCTCGTCCTTGGCGTGATTGCGCTGGCCGGGCCGCTGCTGGTCAAGCTGGGCAACTGGAACCTGCTGATCTTCTTCGTGTTCGGCGTGGGTGCCATGGTGCTGCTTGGCCTGCCCATCGCGTTCGCATTCGGACTGGCGACCTTCGGCTACATCGCGTTGACCACCTCCACGCCGACGGTCGTCGTCGTGGGCCGCATGGACGAAGGCATGAGCCACTTGATCCTGCTCGCTGTTCCACTGTTCGTGCTGCTGGGACTGCTCATCGAGATGACGGGCATTGCCCGCGCCATGGTCAACTTCCTGGCCAACCTGCTGGGGCATGTGCGCGGTGGACTGTCGTATGTGCTGATCGGGGCGATGTACCTGGTGTCCGGCATCTCGGGCTCCAAGGCGGCGGACATGGCGGCCGTTGCACCGGCCCTGTTCCCGGAGATGCGCAAGCGCGGCGCCAAGCCCGGCGACCTGGTGGCCCTGCTGTCCGCAACGGGTGCGCAGACCGAGACGATTCCGCCCTCGCTGGTGCTGATCACGATCGGGTCCGCCACGGGTGTATCGATTGCGGCGCTGTTCACCGGCGGCCTGCTGCCCGGCGTGGTGGTCGGTGCGACGCTGGCCGCACTCGTGTGGTGGCGCTATCGCGGCGAATCGCTCGAAGGCGTACGCAAAGCGTCGGGTCGCGAGATCGGCAAGTCGCTGATGATTGCCGTCCCCGCGCTGGCCCTGCCTGTCGTCATCCGCGCCGCGGTGGTCGAAGGCGTCGCCACGGCGACCGAGGTGTCCACCATCGGCATCGTCTACGCGATCGTCGCCGGGCTGCTCGTGTACCGGCAATTCGACTGGAAGCGGGTCTACCCGATGCTGGTGAGCACGGCGTCGCTGTCAGGCTCCATCCTGTTCATCATCGGTGCGGCCACCGGCATGGCCTGGGCGCTGACGCAGTCCGGCTTCTCGACGGCGCTGGCCGATGCGATGAAGGCACTGCCGGGCGGTGCGATCACCTTCATGGCGGTCTCGGTGGTGGCTTTCATCATCCTGGGCTCGGTGCTCGAAGGCATCCCGGCGATCGTGCTGCTCGGCCCGCTGCTGTTCCCGATTGCCCGCCAGGTCGGCATCCACGAAGTGCACTACGCCATGGTCGTCACGCTGGCGATGGGCATCGGGCTCTTCGCCCCGCCCTTCGGTGTCGGCTACTACGCGGCTTGCGCGATCAGCCGTATCCATCCGAACGAGGGCATGAAACCCATCGTGGGCTACATGGTCGCCCTGTTCATCGGGACGGTAGTCGTCGCTGCCATTCCCTGGATTTCGACTGGCTTCCTCTGATTGCTCCCTGCCAACCCGCGCTTCCAAGTTCAACTCACACAAGGAAATTCCATGACTGATTTATCCACGCTTCAACAAAGCGCCTACCGCATCCGCCGCTACGCCCTGCGCATGGGCGAAGTCCAAGGCCAAGGCTACATCGGCCAGGCCCTCGGCTGGGCCGACGTGCTCGCCGTGGCTTACAAGCACGCGATGACCTACAAGCCGGAAGATCCGGAATGGGAAGGCCGCGACCGCTTCCTGCTCTCCCATGGCCACTACGCCATCGCCGCGTATGCCGCCTTGATCGAAGCCGGGATCATTCCCGAGGAAGAACTGGAAACCTACGGCAGCGACGACAGCCGCCTGCCGATGTCGGGAATGGTCACCTACTCACCCGGCATGGAGATGTCCGGCGGCTCGCTCGGCCAGGGCCTGCCGATCGCCGTGGGCATGGCGCTCGGCCTGCGCCTGAAGGGCAACCCGGCCTTCGTCTACAACTCGATGTCCGATGGCGAACTCGACGAAGGCTCGACCTGGGAAGCCGCCATGGGCGCCGCCCACCACCGCCTGTCGAACCTGATCTGCCTCATCGACATCAACAACCAGCAGGCCGACGGCCCCTCCGGAAAGATCATGGGCTTCGAGCCGCTCGCCGACAAATGGGCCGCCTTTGGCTGGCACGTACAACGCGTCGACGGCAACGACCTGCCCGCCGTCATCGCCGCCTTCGATGCGGCCCGCGCGCTGGAAGAGGACAAGCCCCGCGTCATCCTCTTCGACACCTTGATGGGCAAGGGCGTGCCCTTCCTCGAGACCCGCGACAAGAACCACTTCATCCGAGTCGATCCGCCTGAATGGCAACAAGCCATCGGCCATGTCGACAGCACCCAAACCGAAGGAGCCCTGTCATGAACGCCGTGATCGAAAACAAGAAGCCGAGGCTCACCACCTCCGCCATGATTGCCTCCATCGCCAGCGAGGGCCAGCGCGTCACCGCGGCGCCCTTCGGCAAGGCCATGGTCGAGCTGGGTCGCAACCGCCCCGAAGTCGTCGGCATGACGGCCGACCTCGCCAAGTACACCGACCTGCACCTGTTCGCCAAGGAGTACCCCGAGCGCTTCTTCCAGATGGGCATGGCCGAGCAGTTGCTGATGGCAGCCGCGGGCGGCATGGCCAAGGAAGGCTTCATCCCCTTCGCGACCACCTACGCCGTGTTCGGCACCCGCCGCGCCTATGACTTCGTGCACCAGGTGATCGCCGAGGAAAACCTCAACGTCAAGATCTGCTGCGCCCTGCCCGGCCTGACCACCGGCTATGGACCGAGCCACCAAGCCACGGAAGATCTCGCACTGATGCGCGGCATCCCCGGCCTGACGATCATCGACCCTTGCGATGCACTCGACATCGAACAGGCCGTGCCGCAGATGGCCGACCACCAGGGCCCCGTCTACATGCGCCTGCCGCGCGGCAACGTGCCGCTGGTGCTCGACGAGTACGACTACAAGTTCGAGCTCGGCAAGGCCAAGCTGATCCGCGACGGCAATGGCGTGCTGGTGATTTCCAGCGGCTTCATGACGATGCGTTCGCTGGAGGTTGCGGACAAGCTGAAGGCCGATGGCATCGATGTCGCCGTGCTGCACGTGCCGACGATCAAGCCGCTTGACGAGGCGACCATCCTGGCCGAAGTCCGGCGCCTGGGCCGGCTCGTCGTGGTGGCGGAGAACCATTCGGTGATCGGTGGTCTCGGCGAGGCGGTGGCGGGCCTGCTGATGCGCTCGGGCGTCACGCGGCCCTTCAAGCAGATCGGCTTGCCGGATGCGTTCCTGGACGCGGGCGCCCTGCCGACACTGCACGACAAGTACGGCATCTCCACGGAGGCGATGGGCCGGCAGATCAAGGGCTGGCTCTGAACATGACCGCCGCGACCAAGGTGGGCTTCATCGGCCTCGGCGCCATGGGCCGCGGCGCCGTCGGCAACCTGCTGGCCAAGGGCTTCGAGGTGGTGGGCTGCGACGTGCGGCCCGACGCGCTCGACTGGCTGCGGGAGAAAGGCGGCACGCCCGCCGGTTCGCTGGCGGAGATGGCGGCGCAGGTCCGCATCGTGGTTTGCTTCGTGGTCAATGCGCAGCAGACGGAGGCGGTGCTGTTCGGTAAAGGCGGACTGGTCGGCAACTTGCCGGCCGGCGCCGTGTTCATCGCTTGCAGCACCATGGACCCGGGCTACGTCCGCACGCTCGAAGGCCGGTTGGCGGCGCATTCGATCTCGCTGGTCGATGCACCCGTGACCGGAGGCGCGGTCGGTGCCGAGCGCGGCACCCTGACGATCATGGGCTCGGGCACGCCCGAAGCCTTCGAACTCGCACGCCCCGTGCTCGAGGTCTTCGGTGCCAAGGTGCACTACCTCGGCCCGGCGGGCAGCGGCGCGCAGATGAAGGTCCTGAACCAGTTGCTGTGCGGCGTTCACCTGGCCGCCGCGGGCGAGGCGCTGGCCTTGGCAAAGCGACAGGGACTGCCGCTCGACCTGACGCTGGAGATCCTCGGCAGTGGCGCGGCAGGTTCCTGGATGCTGGCGGACCGCGGCCCGAGGATGATCGCGGGCGAGTTCGACAAGGTGACTTCTGCGGTTGACATCTTCGTCAAGGACATGTCGCTGGTGCTGGACGCCACGCGCGAGTCGCGTTTTCCGGCGGCGCTTGCGCATGCGGCGTACCTCGCTTTCCTGGGCACCACCGCGCGGGGACTGGGCACGCAGGATGACGCGGCCGTGACGACAAACTACGACATCGCCAGAAGCGCCGCCTGACAGGGCAAGCTACTTCTTCAACACCTTCTTCACCACCTCGACCCCACCCAGCACCACCGCACCGGCAATCACACCCACCACGCCATCCACCACCATCGTCAGCAGCGATCCACCGATCCCTCCGATGCCCGCAGCCCAGGCCTCGACCGCATGGCCCATGGCGGGCACGCCATGGATCAGGATCGAGCCGCCCACCAGGAACATTGCGGCCGTGCCGGCCACCGACAGCGCCTTTATGAGCCAGGGCGCGAAGGCCAGCAGGCCGCGGCCCAGCGCGCGTTGCGCCGCACCCGCGCGCTGGCTCAGCCACAGGCCGGCGTCGTCGAGCTTGACGATGCCGGCTACCAGGCCGTACACGCCCACGGTCATGAGGAGCGAGATGCCGACCAGCACCGCAAGCTTCGACCCGAAGGGCTGGTCCGCCACGGTGCCCAGCGTGATGACGATGATCTCGGCGGACAGGATGAAGTCGGTGCGCACCGCGCCCTTGATCTTTTCCTTCTCGGCCGCCACCACGTCGACCGCCGGCGTGGCGATCGCTTCGACGTGCTGCTTGACCTCGGCCTCGTGCTCCGCCTTGTGCAGGTACTTGTGCGCAAGCTTCTCCACGCCCTCGAAGCAAAGGAACGCACCGCCGATCATCAGCAGCGGAATCACCGCCCATGGCAGGAAGGTGCCGATGAGCAAGGCCAGCGGCACCAGGATCGCCTTGTTGATCAACGAGCCCTTGGCCACCGCCCACACCACCGGCAATTCACGGTCGGCCTTGACGCCGGACACCTGCTGCGCATTCAGCGCCAGGTCGTCACCGAGCACGCCGGCGGTCTTCTTGGCCGCCACCTTGGTGAGCACGGAGACGTCGTCAAGCACCGTGGCAATGTCATCCAGCAACAGGAACAGGCTCGCTGCCATCGGCAACCCTTCGTAAAAACAAAATCAAAGATTGGTCAAGGCCAGCGTCAACAGCGCGGCCAGCGACAGGCCGAACAGGCTCAAGCCCAGCTTGCGGCGCCGATGTGTCAGCAGCCACAAGGTCACGCCCGAGAGCGACAGGAAGATCAGGCTGCCCGCCAGCGTGTCGATGAGCAGGATCCAGGCCACCGGCATGCCGGTGCCCTTGTGCATGTTGGTCAACGTGGCGATCAGGCCGTTGCTGGTGGTCGCCACGCCCACCGAACGATTGCCTTGCCAGTAGTCGACCTGCACCGTCTCGCGCGGACCGCCGAAGTTGAAGATCCAGTGCGCCGGCTGCTTGAGCGCAGGCGCGGTCTTGTCGCCCTTCTCGGCCCAGGCCACGTCGCGACCGGGTTCGATGCGCGTGTTGTTGGGCGGACCTTTCAGGCGCAACGCATCCTGTAGCCAGGCGGCCATGGCCTCCGGCGTGTCCGGCACCGGATCGGGCAACGCCAGTTGCGCGCGAGTGCGCTCCTGCGCCTGCGGCAGCTTGAGCACGTTGCGGTGGTTGAGCCAGATGCCGCTGAAGCCCATCACCAGCCCCAGCACCGCGCCCCAGAGGCCGAACCAGCCATGCATGTCGCGCAGCCAGCGCACCAGCGCCGTGCGACGCTGCTGCGCCGTGTCGCGCCCGGGAAACGTGGTGCCGATGTTCATCAGGCGACGCTGCGCTTGAGACGGACTTCCTCGATTTTGACGCCGCCGACCGACGTGGTCCGGGCGGTCTTCATCTCGCGCTTGAAGCCGGCGAGTTCATGGAAGCGGATCGCGCGGTCGTTGCGCAGCGGCACCCAGACGGTGACGGTGGTGCAGCCCTCTTCCTCGAGGCCTTCGCGCGCGGCATCCCACAGCGCGACGCCCACGCCCTTGTCCCAGTGCTCGGGCTTGACGTAGATGGCCCAGATCTCGCCGGCGGTGGACGGGGTCTTGGGGTCGCGGGAACGGTCGAAGCCGACGAAGCCGACGACCTGGCCGTCGAGTTCGGCCACATGGACCTGCGGCTCGCTGAATTCGATGGCCTCGCGCCACTTGGCTTCACGGGTGGCCGGGGCCAGCGCCTTCAGTTGCTCTTCGGGCAGCAGGCCTTCGTAGGCGGCGCGGGCGGCGGCGGCATGGACTTCGGCGACGGCGCGGGAATCGCTCATCTCGGCGGGGCGGACTTGGTAATCGGACATGGAATCGAACAACAAACTGAATTGGGGCGCTATTGTCGCCGCGTCGCTAAACTCGTCGGCTTCTTATCCCCCTGCATCCGGAACGGAGTTCGTCATGGCCAAAGGTCAGCAAAAGAGCAACAAGGAAGCGAAGAAGCCGAAGAAGGACACTTCACCGCCCAAGGCGCCCTCCGCCGGCGGCGGCGAACTGGTGCGCCCCACCGTCACCACGGCGGTGATCCCGCGCGGCAAGCTCAAGAACAAGTGAAGCCCGCGCCGCCCGCCCAGCCACGCAATCCGCTGCACGGCCTGACGCTGGAAGCCATCGTCACCGCGCTGGCGGATCACTACGGCTGGGAGGGGCTCGGCCAGCGCATTCCGGTGCGCTGCTTCACGCATGACCCGAGCGTCGGGTCGAGCCTCAAGTTCCTGCGCAAGACGCCCTGGGCTCGGGACAAGGTCGAGAGCCTCTACCTTTTCATGCTGCGCGACATCCGGCGCAACAAGCTGGCCGAGCCCGGCGACAGTCCGTGAGTGAAGAGACTCCAGCGCCGCCACGCTGGACGGTGCGCATCGAGCCGGCCGGCTATTCCTTCGAGGCCGCGCCCGGCCAGACCCTGCTGCGCGCCGCGCACGAGTCCGGCGTGGAACTTCCCAGTTCATGCCGCAACGGCACCTGCCGCACCTGCCTCTGCCGCATGGTCGAGGGCAGCATCCACTACCAGATCGATTGGCCCGGCGTCAGCCTCGACGAACGGGACGAGGGCCTGATCCTCCCCTGCGTGGCCGAGGCCACCAGCGACCTCACGCTCGACGTGCCCCTCGCGTACCAGTTCCTGTAGCTGGCCGTTGAAATTCAGCGCAAGGGGAATCGATGGGCCTTCTCGCGGACGCCAGGTCGCCGAAGATCAGCCAGGATCACCCGCCGTTCTCGTCGAAGAGCTTCTGGATCAAGGCGGAGTCGAGGTACGCGCGCACCTGGACGATCTTGTCGTTCTCGAAGCGAACGACCCAGCAATAGCGGTTGTCGAATCGCATGCCGTTCAATGCGGTGGCCATCGACTGCATCTCGACGGTGGCCCAGTCGCCGCTGGTCATGACGTGGACGACCCGAAGCTGCGTGCCACCGCGCAGAATCCTGGCGATCCGCGCGAAGGTGGCATCGATGAATTCGCGCTTCGTCCGAAAGTGGCCTGCCAGCGGATGGGTGCCGTGGACGGTCCAGTCCACCTTGTCGGCCACATGCGTGAAGAAGGCGTCGTAGCCGTGCTCCAGGAGCGAGAAGATCTTGCGAACGGATTCGATGTCGAGGGTCTGGGTCATGGTTGGTTTCCGGAAGTAATGGTTGTCTTGGGCCTGCGAGCCATCGCTGCGGCCAGCCCCATTGGTTCGTCGCGAAAGAGCTGTGCGTCCATCTGCACAGGGGCGACCACCAGGGGTGCGAAATCCATGCGGTCGAGGATGTCGCGCTGCAGGTCGACACCCGGTGCGATCTCGATCAGTTCAAGCCCGGTTGGCGTGAGCCTGAAGACGCAGCGTTCGGTCACGTAGAGCACCTCCTGCCCGCGCGCGGCCGCGTGCCCACCTGAAAACGTCCGCTGCTCGACCCGTGCCGGGAACTTGCAGGCCTGGCCATCGCATTCGATGGCCAGTTGACCGTTACGCACCCCGATGCCTGGCGCCGCCGACGTGAAGGTGCCCGCGAAGACCACCTTCCTGGCGTTCTGGCTGATGTTGATGAAGCCGCCGGCGCCCGCAATCTGCGTGCCGAAGCGCGACACGTTGACGTTGCCTTCGCGGTCGACCTGCGCCATGCCGAGAATCGCGAGGTCGAGCCCGCCGCCGTCGTAGAAGTCGAATTGGTAGGGCTCGTCGATGATCGCCTGGGCATTGATGACGGCGCCGAAGTTCAGCCCGCCGGCCGGCACCCCGCCGATCACACCGGGCTCCGCCGTGAGCGTGACGAGGTCCGCGATCTGCTCCTCGGCTGCCACGCAGGCCACGCCCTCGGGCATGCCGATGCCGAGGTTGACCACGCTGCCGGCCTCCAGTTCCATGGCCGCGCGCCTGGCGATGATCTTGCGAACACTCATCGCCAGCGTGGACGCATCGTCGAGCGGCACACGCATCTCGGCGGCGAATGCTGCGTTGTAGGCCGTGGCATAGGTCTGGCTGTGATGCTCGGGCGTGGCCACGACCACGCAATCCACGAGGATGCCCGGAATCTTGACCTGCCTCGGATTGAGCGTTCCCCTTTCGGCGATGCGTTCGACCTGGGCCAGGACGATGCCGCCCGAATTGTGCGCCGCCATCGCGAGGGACAAGGTCTCCAGTGTCAGTGCTTCCTTCTCCATCGTGATGTTGCCGTCCGCATCGGCGGTCGTGCCGCGCACGATGGCGACGTCGACGGGCATGGTCTTGTAGAACAGGAACTCTTCGTCGCCCAGCTTCACGAGGGAGACCAGATCGTCGACGGTGCGTTCGTTGAGCTTTCCTCCTTCGAATCGCGGATCGACAAAGGTGCCCAGGCCGACCCGGCTGAAGTGGCCGGGCCGACCTGCGGCGATGTCCCGGTACAGATGCGTGATGACGCCCAAGGGCAGGTTGTAGGCCTCGATCCTGTTGTCGATCGCCAGCTGCTGCAGCCGGGGCAGCAGGCCCCAGTGGCCTCCGATGGCGCGTCGCACCAGGCCTTCGTGGGCCAGATGGTTCACCCCCCGTTCCTTGTGATCGCCCTGCCCGGCAGCGAACAGCAAGGTGAGATTGCGCGGACGCTCCGGCGCGGGTCTTGCGTCGCCGGCGTCGAGGAACAAGGCTTCCAGCGCCAGCACGATCTCGTCGGCTACGCCGATTCCCACGAAGCCGCCCAGGGCGACCGTGTCGCCCCCGCGGATCAGCTTGACCGCATCGGCGGCAGAAACAATCTTCCGTGCGGGGCGCCTGCTGCGAGGCATGCGTCGCGCCGATGCGGAAGGGGATGGGCGATTGGTAGTCATGGTGTGCTGCTTGTCGATCGTGAGGCTTCGACTCTAGGCAACAGCGCGGGCCTTCGATGCAACGTGCATCCCATTGCTTGCCCGAGCGTCCGTTCCCGGCAGGCAGGAACCTGCCGATGGAGACGTACGGACATCGAATGGGACGCACGAACCATTGCGCAGGTCCCTTGCTTCCTACGATCGATGGATGTTCAAGCGGTCCCTTGCGTGGATCGCCATCGTCCACCATCACCTTTGACCAAGCCATGAAATCTTCCTACGCCAGCGGCCTGTGCCTGGCCCTGATCGCGACCCTCACAGCCTGCGGCGGCGGAGGCAACGCCAACCTCGATGCGGTGGCCGCAGCGGTCGCCGCGAGGACCACGACGGGTTCGATAGCTTCTACCCCCAAGGGATCAATCATCGACAGCAAGGTCACACAGCAGCACAGCACCGCCGACGTCGACACCGCCATGCAGAGCCTGACCACATCGGCAGCAGGCGCCACGCCCGCTGCCAGTGACATGCACATCGGCGCCGTGGAAAGCCGCGCCGGCGACGCGATCTGCGGCGTGACGATCCAGCACCTCACCTATTCCACGCTCGATCCCCAAGGCGCCCCGGCGACCGCCACGACGGCGCTGATGGTCCCCAACGGCACGAGCGCCGACTGCACCGGCTCGCGTCCCGTGCTGCTCTACGCGCACGGCACCACCACGCTCAAGAGCTACAACGCGGCCGACCCCGCGAAGACGCCCGAGGCCATGATGGTGGAGGCCTACTACGCGGCCCACGGCTACATCGTGGTCATGCCCAACTACCTGGGCTACGACACGTCGAGCCTGAGCTACCACCCCTACCTCAACGCCGAGGTGCAGGCCAACGACATGATCGACGGCCTGCGCGCCGGCCTGGCCCAGGTGGCCTCGGACGGCAAGGCCCAGGCCTCGAAGCAATTGTTCATCGCCGGCTACTCGCAGGGCGGCCACGTGGCCATGGCGACTCACAAGGTGCTGGAACGCGACCATGCGAACGAGTTCACCGTGACGGCAGCGGGCACCATGTCGGGGCCCTACGACCTTGTGCAGTTCGGCGACGACATCACTTCGCCGGACGGCACCGTCGACATCGGCGGCGTGCTGTTCATGCCCTACCTGATGCGCAGCTACCAGAACGCCTATGGCGGCATGTACCTCCAACCGTCCGACGTCTACCAGGCGCCCTTCGACCAGACCGCACCGACGATCTTCCCGACCGATACGCCGGTCTCGACGCTGATCGCCAACGGCTCGCTGCCGAACGACCCCACCTTCCGCCTGCTGTTCGGGCCCGGCGGACTGCTGACGGACAGCTTCCGCAATGCGTACCCGACGTCCAACTTCCGCGCGGCACTGGCCCGGAACACCTTGCTGGGCTGGACGCCGAAGGCACCCGTGGCCCTGTGCGGCGGCCTCGACGATCCGACGGTCTACTACTCCAACACCACCAGCATGCGCGACGACTTCGCCACGCGCGGACTGAAAGTGCCGACCTGGGACCTCGAGACGCGCTCCACGCTGCCCGAAGGCAAGGACGCCAGCGACATCTACGACGGATTCCAACTGGCCAAGCTGAAGGCCGGAAAGAACTGGGAGATGAAGTACCACGGCGAACTCGTGCCGCCCTTCTGCCATGCGCTCGTGCGGGGCTTCTTCGCGCAGGCCATGGCAAAGCAATGATGTGCCAGCAGCGGTCGCTGCGTGGCCGCGTCGTGTTCGTGGCTTGACACCACGGCGCACAAGCTGGGACGCAGGGGAAACAACCAAGGCGCGTGCCTCTTTATCGTTCACCCATGCAATCAATTCTTCACCCATCGACAAGTTCGAACACTGCCCTCTGGACCGGCCGGGTTCTCGGCGCCATCGTGGTCCTGGCGTTGCTGGTGGACGCGGGCGCGAGCCTCTTCGCGCCGCACCTGCTCGCGAAGGAAATGGAGGCGGCCGGCTTCCCGGCCGGGCTCCTGCCGGTCATTGGCGCGACCCTGCTCGTCTCGACGCTGCTCTATGCGCTCCCCATGACCAGCGTGCTCGGCGCAATCCTTGTCACCGGCTTCCTTGGGGGTGCCATCTGCACGCACTTGCGTCTCGGCGAGATCGGCTCGCCGCCGCAGATCATTTCGGTCCTGCTGGGAATTGCCGCCTGGACCTCGTTGTACCTGCGGCTGGATGCGATGCGCGAGCTGTTGCCGTCGACCCGCGGCTGATTTATCTCAAGCGCATGCATTCACTGCAATGCTCGTCACCCGACAACCCGTCTTTCGCAAGTTCTGGCACGCCGTCATGCCGCTGACCGAACTGGCAAACGGCCCGAAGCCTTTCCGGCTGCTCGGCGAAGACATCGTTCTCTTCATCGACGCCATCGGCCAGCCCGCTGCGCTGCGCGACCGCTGCTGCCACCGCACCGCGAAGCTTTCCAAGGGCTGGTGCGTCGACACCGACGGCAAGGCCTGCGGCAGCGGCGCCATCCAGTGCGGCTACCACGGCTGGACCTACGACCGCAGCGGCCAGGTGATCCGCATTCCGCAGTACGAGCCCGAACGCAGGATCTCGCCCGACTACAGGACCACGGGCTACCACTGCACCGCGCGCTACGGCTATGCGTGGGTCGCGCTCGAAGACCCGATCGCCGACATCCCGGCCGTGCCGGAGTTCGACGACCCGGCCTACCGCACGATCTTCCAGTTCTACGAAACCTGGAACACGAGCCCGATGCGCGCGCTGGAGAATTCCTTCGACAACGCCCACTTCAGCTTCGTGCACCGCGCCACCTTCGGCGTCGCCGCCAGCCCGAAGCCGAGCCGCTACGAGCTGGTCGAGAACGAAGGCGGCTTTCATGCCGAGACGGTGATCGACGCGGCCAACCCGGCCAGGTTCCACGCGATCAGCGGCGTGACCGACCCGATCACGACGCGCCACATGCGCAATGCGTATTTCCTGCCCTTCGCGCGCCGGCTCGACATCGAATACCCCTCGGGCATCCGCCACGTCATCATCAACTGCTTCACGCCGATCGACGACGGGCGCATGCAGCTGTGCCAATGGCTGTTCCGCAACGACCGCGAGGCCGATTGCGCCGCACAGATGCTGATCGACTTCGACGCGGAGATCACGCGCGAGGACAAGGACATCCTCGAATCGACCGACCCCGACGCGCTGATCGACACCCGTCGGCGCGGCGTCGAATACTCGATGGCGTCCGACAAGCCGGGCATGCTGATCCGCAAGCACCTGATGCAACTGCTTGCGAAGCACGGCGAGGCCGAGGTGCATCGCGGGAGGAAGGTCATCCCGCTCGCGCAAGCTGCCTGAACCCGCGGAGTCGCGTCCGGCGCCCTGCTCCCGCGGGCATACTGGTCCCATGCCCGATGCCCCATCTTCGACTTCGGTGCGTCGGCGCGTGCCGCGCTGGGCGCGCTGGCCAGTGAGGTTCATGTGCCTGCTCGCGCTGCTGATGCTCGGCCCGATCAGCGTGCTGGCCTTCGGCAACCTGGACCTGGACACACCTTGGCACCAGACGAGCCGTGAAAGCACCGGCCAGGCGCCCGACCCGGCGGTCGAGCGGGGTGCCGTGGTGCAGGTCTATGGCGCGCGCACCGTGCGATGGCGTGGCGCCTTCGGCATTCATCCCTGGATCGCGATCAAGCGCGCCGGCTCCGAGCGTTACACGACCTACCAGATCGTCGGCTGGCGGGCCCGTTACGGCGGCGATGCCCTGGTCACCAGCGAATCGAACGCCCCGGACATGCTCTGGTTCGGCGCCTGGCCGCAACTGCTGGCCGATCACCGGGGGGCCCGGGCCGAAGCCTTGATCGACCAGATCGAATCCGCGGTGGCGGCCTATCCCTGGCGCACGTCCTACCGCCTCTGGCCCGGCCCCAACAGCAACACCTTCGTGGCGTGGGTGGCGCGCCGGGTGCCTGGTCTTCGCCTGGACCTGCCGACCACCGCCATCGGCAAGGACTATCTCGGCGCGACCACCTTCTTCGACCACGCCCCGAGCGGCACCGGCTGGCAGGTGTCGCTGCTGGGCCTGGCCGGCGTGACGGTGGCACGTGACGAGGGCCTGGAATTGAATCTGCTCGGCCTGGGGTTCGGCATCGATGTCGACGATCGCGCCCTGCGGGTGCCCGGTTTTGGCCGGCTGCCGTGATGTTCGTGGCACTGGGTTTCTGGCTGCCCAGGCAATGCCACTCCGATGGCGGCGCGGGTCAGTGCAAGGTGGCGCTCAGCCACTGGTGCAAGCCGTCCTTGGCATTCGGCGACCTGGCTGCCGGGGCGTTGGGCGTCATCTTGCCGGCCTCACGCGCGCAGTAGCCGAATTGCTCGCGGAAGGCACGGCTGAAGTGGGTTGCCGTCTTGAAACCGAACTGCTCGGCAAGGGCGGCGATGGATTGCTCGCCCTCACCGCGGCACAGCAGCTCGTGGGCATGCGCGAGCCGTCGCTCCTTCACGTATTGCGAGACGCCACCCAATGGCTCGAAGAGCCGATAGAGGCTGGAGCGCGACACGCCAAGTTGCTTGCCCAACTGCAGCGGGCCAAAGCCTTCGACCCGCAGGTTCTGCTCCACCACGCACCGTGCGCGGTGCAGCAGGCCGTTCTGAATGGCCAGGCCGGCTTGCTCGCGCGCCTCGGGGCTCGAGATCACGCTGGAGGCCACCAGGCCGACCGTGGCGCGCGACAAGCCGGGCGCCTCATCGACCGTGACCTCCGACATTTGCGATGGCATGGCCAGCAGATGCTCGACAAGCAGTTGCGCGAACATGCCGCCGGGCACCAGGCCGTGGATGTCCATGCCGGCCGGCAAGAGCGCGTCGAGTTGCTCGCGGGGAATGAAGAGAGCCACGCAGTCGGACGACGTCTCGCTCGACTCGGTGCGGGCCATGTCGGTGATCACGAAGCGGCCGGGCGTGAGCCGGGTCTGCTGGCCATCCGCGTCGCAATTGAACCAGCCTTGCCGAACCAGGATGACGCGGTAGTGGTCCAGTCGGTCGGCGCGGATGTGGTGCTCGCGCCGGATGCGAATCTGGCTTGGCCCGAACCGTCCGGCGCTGACCAGCAGGCGATCGGCTCGCCACATGTGCACCGCCCCGTGGAATTGCGCCCGGGCCGAAGCATCGCTGGTTTGCACGTCCCAGCTCGGGGAGTGGCTTGCCTGGAAGGCCTCGAGTGCCTCATGCGCTGCAAACGCGCCCGAGTCGAAGCTCGAGCAGGGAATCCGTCGGAATGCGTGGGGGACGAGGGCAGTGGGCATGGACATTCTCCAGTGCCTCAATGGTGCTCTTCGGGGCCCCGGTTGGGTGTACCGAGCGTTCCAGTTCTTGCACGAGCGTCCCATCGAGGCCTCAGAACGCATACGCCGCCTTCAGCATCGCGCCGTTGGCGCGAAACCCATGGGCAAACTCGCCCGAGTACTCGAGCCGCACATCGAGGTTCTTCGTCGCGATCAGGTCCATGCCGACGTTCAGCTTGAAGCGCTCGTTGGGCAGTTCGGCGGTGGTCCGGAAAGTGCCCGCCTCCGGCACCGAGCCCTGCAGACTGGCGTTCGCAGTCCAGGCGTTCTGGCTGGAGAAGGCCACGCCGCCGCTGACAAAGCCGCGCAGCGTCATGCCATTGCCCAGGCCGAAGACGCTCCCGGCTTCGAGCATGGGCGAGACCGTGTAGGCGGTGCCATTGGCGGCGCCCACCTGCAGGTTCAGGCCGCCGGCGCCGCTTTCGCTGTAGGCGCCGGTGTGCAGGTGCACGGCGTGCAGGTCCACATAGGGCTTGAGATACCAGCCGTCCATGCCGATCTGGCGCGCAGCCCGGGCATGCAGCCCGACATGGGTCGCATCGAAGGTGGCGCTGGCCGTCTCCGGCACGTCGCCGAGCAGCACCTGGCGCCGGCTGTCGTAGCTTCCAGTTCCGGCATCGATCGCACCCGAGAAGATCCAGTCGCCCAACTGCTTCTTGGCAATCAGCGCAGCGGTCCAGCCCGTACCGCTCACGCTGGTTTGCGGCGCCGACAGGCTGGCCTGGTCATAGCCGATGGAGCCGCCCAGGAACCAGTCGTTGCCGACTGCCTTCTGGCCGCCAATCTGGAGCTTGCTGGAATGCGTGCCGTAGCCGACCGCGTTGGCGCTGGCGTCGCGGTTCGCGTCGGTGGCCACGGCGCGCGACCACAGGCAGTCCTGCTCGCGCACCTGCAAGCCATTGGCGCCGTCGAACTGCGGGCAACTGTTCATGCGCTCGACGAAGTCCTGGCTGGCTGCCAGGCGTGCCACGCCCACAGACTGCACGGCCTCGTTGCCCAGGGTGTCCATGGAGCTTTGCACATGGGCATCGTCCAGGTTCGACAGGCGCCCGTACACGCGGGCCATCTCGGGCGTCATGTTCCTCGTGAAGCCGGCATCCAGGTGCGTGGCCAGGCTCTGCTGGTTGGCCGAATAGCCGCGCTGGGTGCCGACGGCGGCGAACTGCGTATTGGGGGTGACTGTCAGGGAACCGCCTTCGATCGGGTCGTTCTGCACGCCAATCTGGTAGGTCACGCTGGAGTTGGACGAATCTATTGCGGTCACGTTGCCTGTCTGGTTGATCTGTCCGGCTGCCAGCACCTGGACGCTCGAGGGCTGCAGGCCGGCATCGGCCGGCACCGTGACGACGAACTGGCCTCCCGTCAGATTGGCATTTCCGTTGCTGACGATCAGATTGCTCGACGTCTGCTTGGTGAAGTCCACGGTGGTCAGAATGGTGCCGGCGCTGTTCAGAGTGCCCCAGAGCGTGCTGGTGGACGCAACCTGCGGCGAGGACATGGTGCTCCCCAGATCCAAGGAACCGTCGCTTCGGTTGTTGACCGTTCCCACGGTACTGCTGGTGCCAATGGTCCAGACACCATCGTTGTTCAGCCAACCCTGGTTGCCGAGCTGCAGGTCGCCGGTGATCCGGGCGCCCGATTGATTGTTGACGGCAGCGAACGCGCCGCTGTTGCTCCCGATGGTGCCGATGGCCTGCACGGCGATGCCGCCCGCGTTGGACACCGTGCCGTGGTTGTCCAGCGATCCGTTGCCGCCAGCGTTGTTGTTGCCGCTGAAGACAATGGCTGCCGCGCTTGTGTTGCCGAGGATGTTTCCGCTGTTGGTGACGTACAGGTTGCTGCTGGTGCCGGCCTGGCCCTCGGAGTTGGTGAAGACCGCGCTCGACCCCGCGCCACTGGCCTGCACGGTGGCGTTCGCGCCGATGTTCACGCTGACCGCCCCGGCCTTGCCCGCGCCGCCCGCGGTGCCCATGTAGGTGCCCCCCGTGGTCTGCACGAGGCCGCCGCCGCCGCCGACGCTCTGCGCAAAGATGGCATGGGCGTTCGCGCCGGTGGTGCTCACGACAGCGTTGGGTCCCACGTTGACCGTGACGTCTCCACCGGCGCCGATCAGGAACTTGGTGGCGGGGTCCCCGTTGTGCGGCCACGCAGGGAATGCCGTGGCGCCTGTGGCCAGGTTGGTCGCCGACAGATCGCCTGCCAGCAGACCGCCGGCGCCGACCGATTGCGCCAGGACGCCATAGGCGCCCGCGCCGGTGGTGCTGATCGAGTTGTTGACGGTGACGTCGATGCTCCCGCCTGTGCCCCACGTGGTGGCCGTGTTCACGAAGGGTGTGCCGGACGTCGGCGTGGCGCCGATGAGCGTGCCGCCGCTGCCGCCGAAGCTCTGCGCCAGGATGCCGTGTGCATTGCGGCCGCTGGTGCTGATGTTGTCGGCTGCCACGGTGACGCTGCCGCCGCTGCCGCAGGATGCGACCAGATAGCCATTGCATTGCGGCAGATTGCTGGGCGGATCGTTCGGCCCGACCGGGCCTACATAGGTGCTGCCGATGGACAGATTCGTCGTCATGCCGGCGATGCGCGAGTCGCCAGACGCAAGCGTGCTGCCTTGCGTGTTGCCGTCCGCGCTCGCGGTGGTGTGCATCACCGCCATCGCACCACCGCCTCCGCCGATGCTCTGCGCAAAGATGCCGATGGCGTCGTTGCCGCTTGTCCAGACGTGGGCGTTCCCGTTGTTGGTTGCCTGCACGTTGACCGCGCCGCCATTGCCGTGCACGTTGCCGCCGCCACCCATGGTGATGTCGAGCATGCCCGTGCTGGAGGCGTCGACGCTGTCGGTTGTCGTTGCATGGCCCCCGCCACCGCCCAGGCTTTGGCCCAGCACGCCGTAGCTGGCATCGCCTGCGGTCACGACCTGCCCGTACTGGTACACGGTCACGGTGCCGCCGTCGCCGGAGTTGAAGCCCGTGCCGCCGACGTTCGCGGTGGTGTCATGGTTCGTCAAGGCACCCGAGGTCGTGGCCGCCACGTGCGTCGCGCCCACCTCGCCGCCGCCGCCACCCACGCTCTGGGCCCAGATGCCCGCGGAGAGCGGGCCGTTGGTCAGGATCTGGCCGTTGTTGGTCACCTGCACGGTGCCGCCCGAGCCGTCGGGCACGTGGCCAGTGGGTGTCTTGTCGCCGGAGCCCAGGTTCAGGCCGTTCGATGCGCCTTGCTGGTCGGGCTCGGTGTTGGCCGGCGGCGGATTCTTGGCGAGCGCCGCGCGATACAACCCGGCAAAGTTGCCAAGATCGCTCATGCTCAGGTGGTCCAGGACCCCCTTCTTCCAGCCGATGGTGCCGCCGGCGTAGGTCGCGGTGTAGCCCGCCACTGAACTGTCGGCCAGAAAGTCCTTCAGGCTCAGCGTGGTCTGCGCATCGCCGCCCTTGGTAACGGTACCCGCCTTGCCGCCGCCGCCGCCCACCGATTGCGCGTAGATGCCGGCGGAGTTGCCGCCACGGGTGTAGACGTTCCCGTTGTTGGTCACGGTGACGGTGCCGCCGTTGCTGGGTGTGCCGCTGGAGCCGCCCACGGTGAGGTTGGCGGTGTTCTTTCCACCGGCTCCTTCGGTGCTGGCATGCCCACCGAGGCCGCCGCCACCACCGACCGATTGCGCAAAGATCGCATCCGCCGTATTTCCCAGCGTCATGACGTTGCCGTCGTTGTTCACGGCAACGGTGGTGCTGTCGCCGCCGCCACCGCCGGTGCCCCCGAGGGTGATGTTGAAGTTCGTGCTGTCGGCGCCAGCCTTCTTGAGGAAGTCGCTGTCGGTCTTGGCGGTGCCGCCCGAGCCGCCGCCGCCGGAGATGCTTTGCGCAAAGATGCCGCGCGCGCTGTCGCCAATGGTCCAGATCAACTGGCCGGCGGCGTTCGTCGCGGTGACGTTGCCACTGCTGCCACCCGTGCCGCCCTGGCCACCCACGTTGACGGTGACGTTGAGCGAATCGCCGGTGCCCACGGATTCATTGAGCGCCGACGAATCGCCGCCATTGCCACCGCCGCCGCCGATGCTCTGGGCCAGCATGCCGTGCGCGCCCGCGCCGCTGGTCATGATCACGCCGTTGTTGATGGCGGTCACGTCGCCGCCGGTGCCGCCGCTCTTGCCGCTGCCACCCACGCTCACCGCCAGGCTCAGGTTGGGAACCGGCCCAGGCGCGGCCAGCGTCCAGGAATCTGCCTTGCTGGAGCCGCCGTTGCCGCCACCGCCACCCACGCTCTGCGCGAGAAGCCCCCAGGCGTCCGCGCCGGAGGTCAGGATCTGCCGGTTGTTCACGGCTTGCACGTTGCCGCCGTCGCCGCCACCCCCACCCGACCCACCCAGCGAGACGTTGATGTCGAGTTGCGTGCTGCTGGTCATGGACGCGGCCGAGCCCCCGTCCCCACCGCCGCCGCCAACGGCTTGTGCGACCAGCCCCTTCGAATGATCGCCGCTCGTGTAGACGATGCCGTTGTTCACTGCGTCAACCCAGACCTGGCCCTTGGACCCTGGCGTCCCTGCGGAGCCGCCGCCACCCCCTCGGCCACCCACTACATAGGCCAGGGCCCCGATAGAGGTCGAGCCCGCCGAGCCGCCCGCGCCGCCGCCGCCACCGATGCTCTGCGCGACCAGCGCGCTGGAGTTGTTGCCTTCCGTCCTGATGACGTAGCCCGCGCCGGACGACTGCCCGTTGAAGAGATCCACATAGTTGCCGTCGCCGCCGCTCTCACCGTTGCCGCCGATGGCAAAGGTCACGCCAGCCGATCCCGTCTGCGCGCTGCCGCCCACACCGCCGCCACCACCGATGCTCTGCGCGATCACCGCCGCCGAGTCGTTGCCAGTGGTAGCGATCAGGCCATTGCCGCCCGTCTTGTCCGAGAAGGCTGCGTACACGGGAGCGCCATCGCCGCCCTTGGCGCCATTGCCCTGGTGCGAGGAAAAGGCGCCGCCGGCCTGTGCACCGTTGCCGCCGGAGCCGCCAATGGATTGCAGTACCACGCCGGGCGCCGAGAAGCCCGTGGTCGTGACCTGCATCGAACCATTGGCTGGATTGAGCGTGACCGCGCCTCCCGCGCCCGCGTTGCCGCCTGCGCCGGCCGCCGCGGCGGCGCCAGACGCCGCGCCACCGTTGCCGCCCACCCCGCCCAGGCTTTGCATGAGCACGCCGGCCACCAGGGAGGCCGCTTGCGCCACGTTGCCGTTCTGGTCGATCGGAATCTGCGCCCCGGCGGCGGCCCTTGGCGCGCCCACCGCGCTGATGACCGTGCCGTCCTGCACGTTGAGCGTGACGCTGCCGCCGGCACCGCCTGAACCACCATTGCCACCTGCGCCCTTGCCAAGGCCACCGGTGCCCATGGTGCCGTCGCTGCCCGCGCCGCCCTGGCTGACGGCCACCAGTCCCGAGCCCTGCGAGGCGATCGTGGTGGCGCCCAGCGTTGCGGTGATGCCGCCGGCCGTGCCGCCGGCGCCGCCGACGGCACCGTCGACTGAACCGACGGACTGGGCGCCGCTGCTCGGGGCGCCACCATTGCCGCCGGTGGACTGCAGCAGCACCGCCGTGGCGCCTGCCGCACTGCCGTTCCAGCCCTGGGTCGCGATGATCTGCGAGCCCGGCGCGACATAGTCTTCGAAGCTGACATTGCCGCCCGCGCCACCGCCACCGGGGCCGCCGGGCGTTCCCAGTTCCTGCTCCATCGTGCCCGGCGACGCGCCGTTGCCGCCGGTGCTGGTGACCAGCATGGTGGGCGAAGCGGAGGTGCCCGTCACTGCGCCACCGATGAACTGGGCACCCGCCCCGCCGCCGTTGCCGCCGCTGCCGCCGTTGCCGGATGAATCGCTCCCGTTCGAGCCGGTGCCGCCATCGCCGCCAACGCTGACGACGCCCAGCGCCGTGTTGCCGAAGGTGCCGGTGTCGACAAAGCTGTTGACGACGTCACCGGGCGTGCCGCCCGTACCGCCCGTGCCGCCCGGCGCGCCGACCATCCAGGAGCCGTTTTGCGCACCAGGTGGCGGCGTGCCGAACTGCGCATGGGCGCTGGTCCAGATCAGGCTGCCTGCGGAGACGCCGATGACCACCTGGATCAATTGGGCGATGCGTGTCTTTTGGGAGGGGCGGCGAGTCGTTCGCGCGCCGGATTGGGATGTCTTCATGGCATGTGTCGAGGGGTTGAACAGATGCCATCGAAGATAGGTTTGGGGGTGTTGTCGGAATGACCGATGCGTCCCATCTCTGAACCTGTGGACCCAACGTGTTCCCGTTCGTCGGGCCACCTGCAAAAGCCCCTTGCGTTCGTACGTGCAAGGGCTATGGTGGAGGCGGGCCATCCACTGGCCCATGCCTATTCATCAGCAAACAAAAGGTTGGGAGACGATCATGGAATCGATTGAACGCCAGGTCATGGCGAAGGTATCTTGGCGGCTCGTGCCGTTCTTGATGTTCTGCTACTTCATCGCGTACCTGGACCGCGTGAACATCGGATTCGCAGGCGCGAGCATGAGCAAGGACCTCGGGCTCACCGCGGCCGCATTCGGCGGGGCGGCCGGCATCTTCTTCGTCGCGTACTTCTTCTTCGAGGTGCCCAGCAACCTGATGCTCGAGCGCTTCGGCGCGCGCAAGTGGATCGCCCGGATCATGTTCACCTGGGGCATCATCACCGGCGCGCAAGCCTTCGTGGTCGGCGAGACCTCGCTCAACATCATCCGCCTGCTGCTGGGCGTGGCCGAAGCGGGCTTCTTCCCCGGCATCATCTTCTATCTCACCCTCTGGTTTCCGTCGGCCTATCGCGCGCGCATCTGCGGGCTGTTCATGTTCGCGATCCCGATCTCGACCGTGATCGGCGCGCCCATCTCCGGCCTGCTGCTCAACCTGGACGGCATGGGCGGCCTGCATGGCTGGCAGTGGATGTTCATCATCGAGGCCATCCCGGCGGTGCTGCTGACCTTTGCCGTCCTCTACTACCTCACGGACCGTCCGAAGGAAGCCAAGTGGCTCACCGAAGAAGAGAAGACCTGGCTGCAACAGCGGCTCGATGACGAGCGCGCCAATCGCGAGAGCGCACACCACATGTCGTGGAAGCAGTCGCTCATGAACCCGCGCGTGATCGCCTTCGGCTTCCTTTACATGGCGGCCGTGATCCCGCAGTACGGCCTGAGCTTCTTCCTGCCGCAGATCGTCAAGGCCTTCGGCGGCCTGGGCAACATCGAGATCGGCCTGATCACCTCCCTGCCCTATGCGGTGGGCTCCGTCGGCATGATCCTGTGGAGCCGCCATTCCGACACCACCGGCGAGCGCAAGTGGCACACGGCCATCCCGCTGGTCTTCATCGTGGTGGGCCTGATCGCTGCGGCGATGGCGCCCAGCGCGGTCACGAAGATGATCTGGCTCTGCGTGGCGGGCTTCGGCTTCTTCGCGGTGTTGCCCGTGTTCTGGACGCTGCCGACGGCCTACCTCAGTGGCGCGGCAGCGGCGGCCGGCATCGCGGCGATCAACTCGATCGGCAACCTCGGCGGCTTCTTCGGGCCCAAGATCTTCGGCATCCTGAAGGACAGCACCGGCAGCGACAACGCGGGCCTGTACTTCCTGGCCGGCTGTGCCGTGGTGGGCATCGTCCTCGTGCTGACGCTGGGCCACAACCCGACGCTGGAGCGCGCGGGGGCAGTGCGACCTGCGACGGCCCGCTGAGCGGGTACCGAGGCTATTTCTTGGAGGCCGACGCGTCGGCCGTCGCCACGATCCGGTCACGCTTGGCCAGCGAGGGAAACAGCCACAGCCAGCCCACCGCCACCAGCACCGTGCCTACGCCACCCAGCACCACCGAGCCCACCGGGCCGAGCAAGGCGGCAGTGGCGCCCGATTCGAACTCGCCGAGCTGGTTGCTGGCGCCGATGAAGATCGAATTCACGGCGCTCACGCGGCCGCGCATCTCGTCGGGCGTCTCCAGTTGCACCAGCGTCTGCCGTATCACCACGTTGACCATGTCCGCGCCGCCGGACACTGCCAGCGCCAGCAGCGACACGATGAAGCTCTGCGAGATGCCGAACACGATCATGCAAACGCCGAAGGCCGCCACCGCCGCCAACAGGGTGCGGCCCACGTTGCGCTCGATGGGCCGGCGCGTCAGCGCGATCGAGGTCAGCAGCGCGCCCACCGCGGGCGCGCCACGCAGCAGGCCCAGGCCCCACGGCCCGGTGTGCAGGATGTCCTTGGCATAGATCGGCAGCAGCGCCACCGCACCACCGAGCAGCACCGCGAACAGGTCGAGCGAGATCGCGCCGAGCACGGTCTTGCGCCGCCAGATGAAGTCCACCCCCGCGAACAGCGTCTGCAGCGTGACCGGCGCCTTGGGCGGCGGGGCATGGGCATAGCGCAGCCGCGCCACCAGCACGCCACCCGAAATGAACAGCAGCGTGCAGGCGCCATACACCACGCTGATGCCGGCCACGAACAGCAGCCCGCCGATGGCCGGCCCCGCGATGATCGCGCCTTGCGTGCCGGCCGAGCTGAAGGCCATCGCGCGCGGCAGCATGATCGGCGGCACCAGCATCGGCGTCAGTGCCTGCTGCGCCGGCATCTGGAAGGCCCGCACCGCGCCGAGCACCAGCGACAGACCCAGCAGCAGCCCGCGCGAATCCAGCTGCAGATGACCGGCCACCAGCAAGGTCAGCGCCACCGACGCCTGCACCGACAGGCAGACGGCCACGATGCGCCCGCGGTGATGCCGGTCGACGATGTGGCCGGCATAGAGCGCCAGCAACAGCGCCGGCATGAACTGGAACAGGCCGACCAGCCCCAGGTCCCACGCGCTGCCGGTCAGGTCGTACATGTGCCAGCCGATCGCCACCATCAGCATCTGCGTACCGGCCGTGCCGAACAGGCGCGACATCCACATGTGCATGAAGGGCCGCTCGCGCGTGAGCTCGGAAAATCCAGGGGCGGCGGCTTGGGACTCGGGCATCGCTTCGAGGATAGCCCACGGGCCACGGACCTAAACTGACCGCCCGATGATTTCCCTCGCTCACGAAACGCACGACACCGTCCGCGTCATCCATGAGGACGCGCACCTGCTGGTCCTCGACAAGCCCGCCGGCCTGCTCTGCGTGCCCGGCCGCGGCCCGGACAAGCAGGACTGCCTGAGCACCCGTGCCCAACAACAATGGCCCGATGCACTCATCGTCCACCGGCTGGACATGTCGACCAGCGGCCTGGTGCTGATGGCCCGCAGCGCAGAAATGCAGCGTGCATTGGGCGACGCCTTCGCGGATCGCCGCGTCGACAAGCGCTACGAAGCGGTGGTCGATGGCCTCTTGCCGATGTCAGCGGACTGGGCCTTGATCGATGCCCCGCTGATGGCCGACTGGCCGCGCCGCCCGCTGCAGAAGGTCGATGCCGCCGGCAAGCCGAGCCAGACGCGCTGGCGCGCCCTGCGACAACTGGACGACGCCACGCATGTCGAGTTAAAGCCGCTCACTGGCCGCTCGCACCAGTTGCGGGTGCACCTGCTGTCGATCGGCCACCCGATCCTCGGCGACGCACTCTACGGGAGCGAAGCGGTGCAAGCCCGCGCCCCGCGCCTCCTGCTGCATGCGACCACGCTGGCCTTCACCCACCCCGCGACGCAGCAGCCGATGCGCTTCGAGAGCCCCGCCCCCTTCAGGTCTTGACGACCAGGACGGGCATGTGCGCGTCCTGCAAGACGCGCTGCGTCACGCTGCCCAGCAGCAGCTTCTCGATGCCCGAGCGCCCGTGCGAACCCATCACGATCAGGTCGGCGCCAATGGCATGGGCGGTGTCAACGATCCCCTCATGCACCACATGGCCGTCAATGACGCGCTGGTCGCTGTGCAGCCCCTCGGCCGCCAGCGCAGCCACGCCGCGCGCGAGCGCCGCGTTGGCGCTGGTGGTGGCCGCGGCCAGGTATTCGTTCTGGCCCAGCGCATAGTCCGCGCCCACGCCGATGAAGGGGTAGTTGTCGATCACGTGGATCAGCGTGATCCGGCTGCCAAAGGCCAACGCCAACGCGCTGGCCTTGCTGACCGCCGTCATCGACGTTTCGGAGCCGTCGATCGGAACCATGATGTGATTGAACATGACCACCTCTCCTTCAAGCAAAGCATGCGGTGCGCATATCAATTAAACGTGCGGCAGACAGGCACGATGACTGTAGGACCGCGACAGCAAGCCCACAAGCCCGGCCAACCCTCGGGCCCGCACTTTGGCGGCTCACGCAAGTCGCGGGCCATGTGGACCAGGCTCAAACTTCGTCGCCCTGGAAAGCCTTCGCCCTGCAAGTGACGACCAAGGTGTCCCGCCAGCCCCCATGGTTCTCGTTCCAGGGCTGGATTGGCGTGGACTCGTGGATGACGCGGGCATCGTCGAGCAGCAGCAGGCTCCACGGCTGGGTCATCGTGAAGCGCTCGCCGCGCCGGCCGTTGGCCTCGAACACGCGCGTCTCGCCACCCTTGACGTTGTGCCTGCCCACGAGCGCCACCGCCACCAGGTCCACACCGTCGCGGTGCGCGCCCTCGGGGGTGGGCCGTCCGATGCCGCCCGCGGTGTCGATGCGGAACTGGTGCGCCTCCACATACCAGGTCTGCGCGCCGCGCAAGGCGCTGGCGGCGCGCGCCACGCTCAGCATCAGGTGCTGCCACGCCGGCTTCACCAGCGTGTGCGCCTCCATCGGCGCGAACCAGCGTTGCATGCCGCCGTGCAGGGCGTTGTATTCCACCGGTTGCCAGTGGGCGCGATGCGGCGCCAGGTGCAACGCATCGTTGGCCACGGTGAAGCAGGCGTGCCGGCGCTGCCGATAGCGGCCGCCGTCCTTCAGGTAGTCGTCGGGCGGCAGCGTGTCCCAGTCGGGGTGCATGGCGTCTAGATCGTCCAGCGGATGGCCGATCCATTCGGCCACCGCCTCCGGGTCCAGCACGGCATAGCCGTCTTCGCGCAGCGCGGTGTCGAGTTGGGCGGGCGAGCAGAAGCGGGGGGCGAACTCGGTCATGCGCGTGTGCCTTCGCGCCCGGCGTTGTGGTGGGCGCGCATCTAGGCCGAGACCTTCACGCCCTTCCAGAACGCGACGCGGTCGCGCACGGCTTCGGCTTCGGGCTTGGGGTCGGCGTAGTACCAGGCGGCGTCGGCGTTCAGCTCGCCGTTGACGAGCAGCGAGTAGTAGTTGGCCGATCCCTTCCAGGCACAAGTGGTGCGGTGGTTGCTGAAGGTGACGAAGTCGCGGTTGAGCGCGCTCATCGGGAAGTAGTGGTTGCCTTCGACCACGACGGTGTCGTCGCTCTCGGCGATGGTGGCGCCGTTCCAGGTTGCTTTCATTGACCAGATTCTCCGGGGCATCCCGCAACGTGCGGGCTGTCGATTATTGTGCCGTTGCGACAGGCAGCCAGTGCACGCTGAAAAGGCGCTCCGCATCGGTCCACACCGGGCCGATGCCGAAGCCCGCCTTCACCGCGAGGGTGCGCAGGCCTTCGATGCTGAACTTGTGCGAGTTCTCGGTGTGGATGGTCTCGCCTTCGGCAAAGGTGAAGCGCTCGCCGAGCAGGTTCACCGCATGGGCTCGCTTGCTCACCAGGTGCATCTCGATGCGCTGCAGCGGCGCGTTGTAGAAGGCCGCGTGGGCGAAGTTGCCGGGGTGGAAGTCCGCGCCCAATTCCGCGTTGGCACGGTGCAGCAGGTTGACGTTGAAGGCCGCGGTCACGCCCTGCGCGTCGTTATAGGCCTCGTGCAGCAGCGCCGGGTCCTTGATCAGGTCCACGCCCAGCAACAGGCCTCCGCCGCGCAGCATCTGCGCCGCGCTCTTGAGGAAGGCCAGCGCCTCCTCGGGGCTGAAGTTGCCGAGCGTCGAGCCGGGGAAGAAGCCGACCCGGCGGCCACCGTCCACCACTGGCGCGGGCAGCGCAAAGCGGCGTGTGTAGTCGGCCACGATGGGCACGACTTCCAGGCCCGGGTAGTCGGCCCGCAGGCGCGCCACGGCGCCATCCAGGTGCTCGCCCGAGATGTCGATAGGCAGGTAGCGCTTCGGCGCCTCCAGCGCATCGAGCAGCAGGCGCACCTTAGTTAGCGAGCCCGCGCCGAATTCGACGATCTCCGCCGCCGGCCCGATGTGGTTGGCGATCTCCGCGGCACGGTCGGTGAGGATGCGCAGTTCGGTGCGCGTCGGGTAGTACTCCGGCAGCGCGCAGATGCGGTCGAACAGCGCGGAGCCGGCTCCGTCGTAGAAGTACTTCGGCGGAATGCTGCGCGGCTTGCTGGCCATGCCGCTGAGCATGTCCTGCGCAAAGTCGGACAGTGGCTGATCTTGCAGCGCCGGCAGCGAATCGATGTTGAAGGATGGATTGCGCATGTCTCAAATCTCCCGCGCGAGCCGCAGCCCGGTGAACTGCCAGCGCGCGGCCGGCGGAAAGAAATTGCGATAGGTCGGTCGGGCATGCCCGCCCGGCGTGGCCGAACTGCCGCCGCGCAGCACGAGTTGTCCGACCATGAACTTGCCGTTGTATTCAGCCGCGATGCCGGGCAGCGGGCGAAAGCCCGGGTACGGGTCGTAGGAAGAACGCGTCCACTGCCAGACGTGGCCGGTGAGTTGCCGGATGCCGGACAGGTGGCTCGCGGCTTCCCATTCGAATTCGGTCGGCAGCCGCGCGCCGGCCCATTCCGCATAGGCCGCGGCCTCGTAGAAACTCAGTTGCGATACCGGTGCGTCCGGCTCCAACGCTCGCACGCCATGCACACCGAAGACCTGCCAACCCGTTGCATTGCCGGCGCCGTGGCCGTGCAGCGCCAGGCGCGGGTCATCCGGCGCCAGCCAATAGGCCGGGCAACGCCAGCCCTGCGCCTGAACTGCGGCCCAGCCGTCGGACAGCCACAGTTCGGCGCGCTGGTACCCACCGTCGGCGATGAACTGCGCATAGTCGCCACAGGTCACGAGCCGATCGGCCATCTCGAAGGGCCGCAGCAGCACCTGGTGCCGCGGTGTCTCGTTGTCGAAGGCGAAGCCTTCGCCCGCGTGGCCGACTTCCACCAGGCCGCCCGCATGGCGCAGCCAGCGCACCGGCTGCGGCACGGCCGCCAGCCGCAACGCGGGGCCGGAGGCCGATCGATACGCCGGCAACAACGGGTTGCACGACAACGCATGAAGGATGTCGGTCACCAGCAGTTCCTGGTGCTGCTGCTCATGGTGCAGGCCCAGCGTGACGATCGCCTCGACCTGCGGCCACGCGCCCCCGCCCGGCTGGCCGAGCAAGGCCTCCACGGCCTCGTCCACGTGGGCGCGGTAGGCACGCACCTCGTCGGCTGAAGGCCGCGTCAGCAGACCCCGCTGCGGCCTGGGATGGCGCGGGCCCAGCGCCTCGTAGTAGGAGTTGAAAAGGTAGTGGAAGCGCTTGTCGAAAGGTCGATAGCCGCTGGTATGCGGCTGCAACAGCACGGTCTCGAAGAACCAGGTGGTGTGGGCCAGGTGCCATTTGGTCGGGCTCGCGTCAGGCATCGACTGGATGCACTGGTCCTCGGGCGACAACGGGGCCGCCAGGGCGAGGGTCTGGGCACGCACGGCACGGTACTGCTGGCGCAGGTCGCTGGCCGCCTGCGCGAGCGGGCTGTCCGGATTCATGCGGTCTCCATCGCGGGCAAAGCGTGGTTGTAGCCGATCACGCCGATCGCTGCTCGTAGGACAAATTCGCTCAGGCTGACGGTTCTTCTGAATCCTTTCGGCTCCGCGGGCAAATCGTCCAACCCACCGCGCTAGGGAATCCCCTGAGTCGACATGGATAATCGGCCGGATGAGCACCTCGCCTGCCCCCAACGCACGTCCTCACATCGTCATCATCGGCTGCGGCTTCGGCGGGCTGGAAGCGACCCGGGCGCTGCAACGAGCGGATGTCGACATCACCGTCATCGAGCGCACCAACCACCATCTGTTCCAGCCGCTGCTGTACCAGGTGGCGACGGCCGGGCTGGCGGCGCCATCGATCTCGGCGCCGTCACGCAGCCTGTTCCGGAACCAGCGCAACGTCACGACGCTGATGGCCGAAGTCAGCGGCTTCGCGCCGGCGACGCGCGAGGTGATCCTGGCCGACGGCCAACGCATCGGCTACGACCACTTGCTGGTGGCCGCCGGCACCACGCACAGCTACTTCGGCCACGACGACTGGGCCGCCCACGCGCCCGGCCTGAAGACGCTGGCGGACGCCTTCACCGTGCGCGGCAAGGTGCTCTTTGCCTTCGAAGCGGCCGAGCGGGAGTCCGACCCGGAGAAGCGCCGCGCCATGCTCACCTTCTGCGTGATCGGCGCAGGTCCGACCGGCGTGGAGATGGCCGGCACGATGGTCGAAATCGCGCGGCACACGCTGAAGGGCGAGTTCCGGCACTTCAATCCGGCGGAATCGCGGGTGCTGCTGATCGAGGGCGGCTCGCGCGTGCTGCAAGCCATGCCGGAGAGCCTGAGCAAGAAGGCGCAGTCGCATCTGGAGGAGCTGGGCGTCGAGGTGCAGTTGAATGCCAAGGTCACCGCCATCGATGCCAATGGCCTCAGCTTCCAGACCGGCGGCGGCGCGGATGGCACGCCCGCGAACGTGCAACGGGTCGACAGCCACTGCGTGGTGTGGGCCGCGGGCGTGACCGGGTCACCGCTGGGACGAATCCTTGGCGAAGCGCTCGGCATGAGCGTCGACCGCGCGGGCCGGCTCAAGGTCGAACCTGACCTGAGCCTGACCGGCCATCCCGAGATCAGCGTGGTCGGCGACCTGGCCGCGGCCATGAGCTACCACAAGGGCAAGGAGCCCAAGCCGGTGCCCGGCGTGTCGCCCGGCGCCAAGCAGATGGGCCGCACCGCGGCGGCCAACATCCTGCGCCGCCTCAAGGGCCAGCCGACCGAGCAGTTCCGATATGCCGACTACGGCAACCTGGCCACCATCGGCCGCAACGCCGCCGTGGTCGACCTGAGCACGCCGCTCGGCCCGCTGCGCTTCAGCGGTCGGCTGGCCTGGCTGTTCTGGCTGTTCGCGCACGTCTACTTCCTGATCGGCTTTCGCAACCGATTGATCGTGCTGATGGACTGGGCCAGCGCCTATGGCACCTACCAGCGCAGCGCGCGCGTGGTGCCCGAGACCTCGCCTGAGCACCGGCCGGCGAACCACGGCTGAGGCAGCCGCGCTGGCATTGCGCCGCGCGTGAAGCGCGCGCCCTCGCTCGCCGGCGGGGGATATTTCCCTCACATGTGCGGACGTTTCCGTGCGACGCCCTGCCGGCATCCTGCATCGGAAACGGGACCTTTGGCGCCCAATTCAGGCGCTGGGTCACACATGGACCTGAGCACCTCAGTCCGCCGAGCGCGGATCGTCTTTTTCAGGGAGATTCAAATGAACGACGTTATCGATCAAAAGAGCCAGGGCACCGACGCCGCAGCCCTGTTCGACACCGCATTGGCCGTCATCGCCGCGTGGATCGAGATCCTGCGCGCCGAGATCCACACGCAATGCACCTCGGCCCGCCCGCTGAGCAAGCAGATCCACCCACTGACGCGCAAAGTGGCCGAAGCCGTCGCCGTCGGCCGCAAGCTGCGCCGCAACGACCTCGCGGCGATCACGGCAACCATCGACTACTACACCTCGCTGATCGAGTCACGTCGCCGGGAGGAAAGCCATGCTGCCTGAGGATCCGCTGCTGTTGATCGGCTTTCAGATCTTCATTGGCTTGTGGACTGCGCTGGCATTGGCGGTGGTCCACCTGGGGTGAGCCCGCGACGGCCGACTCGAGGCCGCTTCAGGCTTTCACCGCCGACTCGGCTTCCTGCAACAGCCGCCACATCACCTTGCCGCTGCCGCTCTTCGGCAGCGCATCGACGAACTGCACCTTGCGCGGGATCTTGTAGACCGCCATGTTCTCGCGGCACCAGTCGATGATCTCCTGCTCGGTGGTGTCCTTGTGCGTGGCGCGCAGCACGATCACCGCCTTGACCGATTCGCCGCGGTAGTCGTCCTTGGTCGAGATCACGCAGGCTTCCTGGATCGCGGGGTGTTTGAACATCAGCAGTTCCACCTCCGCCGGCCAGACCTTGAAGCCGCTCGCGTTGATCATGCGCTTGAGGCGGTCGGTCATGAAGAAGTAGCCGTCCTCGTCCATGCGGCCCATGTCGCCGGTGCGGAAGAAGCGCTTGCCCTCGAAATCGACAAAAGCCGCGGCCGTGGCCTCGGGGCGCTTCCAGTAGCCCTGGAAGACTTCGGGCCCGTGCGTGATGATCTCGCCCGATTCGCCGATGGGCATTTCCTTCAGCGTGTCAGGGTCGACCACGCGCGAGTCGGTGCCCATGTAGGGGATGCCGAGGCACTGCTGCTTCGGGTTCTCGAAAGGGTTGGCATGCGAGGGCGCGGCCGTCTCGGTGAGGCCGTAGCCTTCCTGGTACTTGAGACCGTAGGAATCCAGGAGGCGCTGCGCGATGGCCTGCGGCATGGCGGCCCCGCCACCGCCGATGTAGACCAGGCTGCTCAGGTCGTAGTTGGCGAAGTTGGGGCTGGCCAGCAGGTCGATGACCATGGTCGGGATGTTGGTCCAGCTCGTGACCTTCCAGCGCGAGATCAGGCGCCCGGCCACGTCGCGGTCCCAGCGCGGCATGATGACCATGGTGCCGCCGAACACGATGGTCGTGTGCATCAGGCTCACGGTGCCGGTGATGTGGAACATCGGCACCACGGCCAGCATCACGCCTTCCGACGAGCCCAAGCCCCAGAGCTGGCTTGCGAAGGCGTTGTGGTTGAGGCTCGAATGGTTGTGGATGCAGCCCTTGGGCAGGCCGGTGGTGCCGCTGGTGTAGGGCAGGAGCGCCATGTCGTTGGCGCCCACGACGTGCGGCGGAGCTTCGTGGTCGGCGTTGACCGCTTCCTTCCAGCTCATGACCTGGCCGCCTTCGAGCTTGGCCGACGGGTATTGCGTCAGCAGCCAGTCGCGCCATGCTGGAGCCGGCGCTTCGTCGCCTTCCACGGCCGGGTCGAAGGTGTCGGTGAACTGCGTGACGATCACGTGCGCCAGGCGTTGCGCCGGTGGCAGCGCGTCGCTGGCCTTGGCCAGTTCGGGTGCGAGGTCGCCGGTGGTGATCGCGACCTTGGCATCGGGGTCGGTGATGTAGTGCTTGAGTTCCTCGGCCCGGTTCATCGGGTTGACCGGCACCACGACGGCATTGGCCCGCAGGATCGCGAAATGCGCGATGACCAGTTGCGGGCAGTTCTGCATGTCGAGCACGACACGGTCACCGCGCCGCACGCCCAGCGCGTACAGCGTGCCGGCCAGGCGCTCGGCCTGCGCCATGAATTCGCGGTAGGTGATGACGCTGCCGAAGAAGACCAGCGCGGGCTTGTCGGGATAGCGGGCGGCGCTGGTGGCCAGGTTGTGCCACAGCGAGGTGGCGGGGACGGTGATCGACTTCGGCAGGCGCGCGGGCCAGAACTTGTAATGCGGGCGGTCCATTGGGTCTCCTGGAGAGAGGCCGAGCCTACGCGGCAGCGCAGCAAATCCAAATCAGGGAAGCCCCGATGGCGTCACCTTGGCGACCCCGGGCGGGACGCGACACATGACTACAGACAAGTTCCCGGCGAGGCCCTACAACCGCAGGTCCTTCAACCCATCACGAGGAATCCACATGCCCGAAAAGCACGCAAGCGTCCATTGGGAAGGCGCCGGCAAGACCGGCAAGGGTCAGATCAGCACAGAGACCGGTGCACTCAAGGCCTACCCCTACGGCTTCGCCAGCCGCTTCGAGGACGACCGCAAGGGCACCAACCCCGAGGAGATCCTGGGCGCGGCACACGCGGGCTGCTTCACGATGGCCTTTGCCTTTGCGCTGGAAGGTGCGGGCCTGGCGGCCACGTCGATCGACACCAAAGCCGCCGTGCGGCTGGTGAAGGATGGCGACGGCTTCAAGATCGACCGCATCGCGCTGGAACTGGAAGCCGCCATCCCCGGCATCGACGAAGCCACCTTCCAGAAGATCGCGGCCGGGGCGAAGGCAGGTTGCCCGCTGTCGAAGGCACTGGCGAGCGTGCCGGAGATCACGATGAAGGCGACGCTCAAGAGTTGATGCTTTTTGCGCGGGCAACAGCACGCTGCCCGTCGCTTCGACGTATTTTCGGTGGTGCTGCGCCATCGTGATACCGCGCGGTATGTTGCTTGCAGGCATCAACTATCTGCACGCTCATCGGGGATTTCCCCCGACCTGATTCCATCTGTCATTCCCGCGACCCGGTGGGTCCTTGACGCGCTTCAAGAATCGAGGCGGGGCTTGGCGTGCGCGCTATCCCCGCATCCCTCGATCGATAGAACTTCCGGAGACAGACAGATGAAAAAGAGCAGCGTCAAAGCCTTGCGCTTGACTGCCATGTGCGTGTTGTTGGGCAGCGCCCTCGTGGGCTGCGGCGGCGGTGGTGGCGGCGGCTACAGCTTCCCCATCGTGACCACGCCCCAGAAGCCCGACACTCCACCACCCGACACGCGCGTCGCCGTCACCTCGATCACCGTCTTCGGCGACAGCCTCAGCGACGTGGGCACCTACGCGGCCGCCACCGGCGACCCGGCCAATCCCGGCAAGTTCACGGTCAATCCCGGCAAGGTATGGGTCGAGAACATCGCCGACGCCTTCGGCCTGACCGTGACGCCCAACCGTTCGCTCACGCTGGATGAAACCGCCAGTGGCGTGAAGGGCGCGGGCGTGGGCACGGCCACCGTGATCGGCGGCAACGGCTATGCCGAAGGCGGGGCACGCATCGCCGCGCTGCCCAGCGAAAGCGGCATCGGCAACAACCAGATCGTCGCGCCGATCTCGCGCCAGATCACCAATTACCTGGCCAGCCATGCCAAGTTCCCGGCGACCGAACTGGTGGTGCTGGACGGCGGCGGCAACGACACCTATGCGCAGTTCAGCTCGGTGTGCTGGGGCACCGAGGACAACGGTCCGGGTACTGGTGGCGGCAACGCGACCATCGCCGGCGCGACCAGCGAGATCATGACCGCCGCCTATGCGCAGGTGGCCAACATCAAGCGCATCCATGACAACGGCGCACCGGTGGTGCTGGTGGCGGCCGCCTCCGACTGGAGCGGCAACCCCTTCGGCGCGCACTACCTGAGCGATGCCTACCAGACCACGGGCTGCTACACCAAGGTGCCCGCATCGCAGATCACGGCCTGGACCGACCAGTTCAACGCCATCCTCAAGGCCGGCATCGCCGGCATGAGCAACGTGGTCTACGTGGACTTCGCATCCGACTTCGCCGATGCCGTGACCAACCCGACGAAGTACGGCTTCGTCAATGTCGACGCGCCGGCCTGCACCGTGGCCAGCGCCGCCCTCTGCACGGCCGCAACGCTGGTGGCGCCGGATGCCGCGACGACCTACCTGTGGTCCGACGCGTTCCACCCGACGCCGCGCGGGCATCAGCTTCTGTCGGACTCGGCGCTCAATGCACTGAAAGCGACGACGAAAAAGTCGTCGTGATGCTTCGACGCGGCGTCTGAAGGCGTGAAGATTTCGTAGCGAGGGCGCCGAGGTCGGGTCGAGGAACGGAACCGCACTCACGTGCGGTGAGTACCGCAGGCCCGAGATCGGTGGCCGCAGTAGAAAGATTCACGCCTTCATGTGCGGAAGAGCCCGTTGAGTTCCACGCCCGATGCCGCGTCCGCGAATCCATCGAACCGGCCCTTCTCAGCGAGCCCGCGGGCGGCGCGCATGAAACCGCCCCAGGCCGCGCGGGCCATCGCTCCGCCCACGCTCACGCGCCGCACGCCCAGCGCCGCGATGTCGTGCATCGTCAGGTCACTGGCCGATCCGACCAGCAGGTTGACCGGCTTGGGCGCGACGGCCGCGACCACGATCTCGATCTGCTCGCGGGTACGGATGCCGGGCGCATAGAGGCAATCGGCGCCGGCTTCCGAATAGGCCTTGAGCCGGGTCACCGCGTCATCCAGGTCCGGCCGACCGGCGAAGAAGTTCTCTGCACGACCGACCAGCAAGGTGTCGCCACCGGCCTTGTCGATGGCATGGCGGGCCGCGCGGATGCGCGCGACGGCCATCTCGATGTCCAGCAAAGGATCGGCCGCGTCGCCGGTCGAATCCTCGATCGACAGGCCGGCCACGCCAGTCTCGATGGCCAGGCGGACGCTTTCGGCAATGCCCTGCGGATCCGCCGCGAAGCCGCTTTCGAAATCGGCATTCACCGGCAGGTCGGTGGCGGCGACCATCTCGCGCAGGTGGTCCAGCACCTGCTCGCGCGACATGTCGCCATCCGCACGACCGAGCGACCAGGCACAGCCGGAACTCGTGGTGGCCAGGGCCTTGAAGCCCAGAGACTTCAGGTAGCGCGCACTGCCCACGTCCCACGGGTTCGGAATGACGAAGCAGCCGCTCGCGTGCAGTTGCCGGAAGGCGCGGCGCCGGGCCGCGATGTCGGAAGAGGAAGGGGTCACGAGGTCACCTCTCTGGCGTTGTGCGGCATGCATCGTAGCCGGGGTTGCGACAGTGGCGCGAGCGCTGGGGGCTGTGGCAAGCTCGCCATTGCATGAGACCCACTCCCGAACGCGCCTGCGGCGCCTGCCCCTCCGAACGGACGTCCATTTCACGACGCGGCCTCATCGGCGGCCTGGTAGGCGCTGCGCTGATGCCGGCGCCGCTCGCCGCCTTCGCCGGTTTCAATTTCTTCACCAGCGAATACACCGCCAGCCGCGCCGAGCTTGAAGCCCAGATCGCCAAGCGCTTTCCGATCCAGCAACGCTATGCCGAGATCTTCGACGTGCTGCTGCGCGATCCGCGGCTGACACTGGATGCTCGCAACAACCGCGCGGCGATCTCGGCCATCGTGGTCATCGGCAGTCCGTTGATGCAGCCGTCCGCGGTCGGCGGCATCGTGTCGGTCAGCAGCGCGCTGAAGTACGACGTCGCCGCACTGACACTGCGACTCGACCAGCCGCGCGCCGACCGCATCGAGCTGCAAGGCCTCGGCGGACAGGACGCCGCGCGACTCCAGCAAGTGGGCGGCCTGGTCGCGCAGGAATTGCTGCGCGACTACCCGCTGCACACCTTCAAGAAGCAGGAACTGACCGTGGGCCGCAAGACCTACGAGATCGGCGCCATCACGGTGCTGGACGATGGCATCAAGGTGGAACTCAAGTGAGCATTCCCGGATGAACCCTTCTGCGAAGACGCTTGCGGTGCGTCGTTGGTGCATGCCGATCCTCGTTGGCGCGCTGCTTGCCGGCTGCGCCGCGCCACGTGCCTCGCCAGCGGGCGTCTTCGACCTGCAAGCCCATCGCGGTGGCCGCGGCCTCGCGCCCGAGAACACGCTCGCCGCCTTCCGCAACGCGATGCAACTCGGCGTGACCACACTCGAACTCGACATTGGCCTCACCGCCGACAACGTGGTCGTGATCTCGCACGACACCGCGCTCAACCCTGACCACACGCGCGATGCCAGCGGCGCATGGCTGCCGAAAGTCGGGCCGGCCATCCGGGCGATGACACTGGCGCAAGTCCAAAGCTACGACGTCGGCCGGCTGAATCCGGGCAGCAGCTACGGCAAGCCCTTCGCCGGCCAGCAGCCCAGCGACGGCGAACGCATCCCGACGCTGGCCGCGCTCTTCGCCTTGACCAGCGAGCGCGGCGACACCCGGGTCCGCTTCAACATCGAGACCAAGGTCGACCCCACCAAGCCGGAAGAAACCGCCGCACCGGAGCCGATGGTGCGTGCCCTGCTCGCCGAGATCGACAAGGCCGGGATGGCCCGGCGCGTGACTCTCCAGAGCTTCGACTGGCGCACGCTCTCGCTGGCCGGCCAACTGGCGCCCGAGCTGCCGCGCGCCTACCTCACGAGCGCGCGAACCCTGCGCGACAGCCGATGGACGCTGGGCCTGGATGCCGCGAGCTTCGGCTCCACGCCGCAACTGGTGCAGGCCGCGTCGGCAGGCGGCAAGGCACCGGTGATCTGGTCGCCCGCATTCAACGACCTGACGGCAGCGCAAGTTCGCGAGGCGCATGCCTTGAAGATGACCGTGCTGCCTTGGACGGTGAATCAGCGCGCCGACATGCTGCGGCTGCTGGACATGGGCGTCGACGGCATCATCACGGACTTTCCGGATGTGCTGCGCGACGTGCTGCGCGAGCGCGGTATCGCCTACTCGTCCAACTGACACGGCCCATCTTTCGTGTCGCGCCAAGACAGGCGAGCCCATGGCCATTCGGTTTGACTGTTCTCCAGCGCACTGAGCCGTGTGCGGAAGGCGTTTGAAGTGCCGCAGATGCGCACGATCTTCGAGCGCGGGTTGCTGTGGGCGGCGCGATAACAATTGCTTCCACTGTGCAACCAATCACATCCGGGCGTTCTTTGAAAGCGCCGCCCACTGGATTGCCGTGACTACAAAAGTTAGTCTGGACGCGGGCGTTTCAATTCTTCCGAGGCCGTTCGTTCTAAGCCTGCGAACCGCCAGATCGGACGCCCCCGCGAAAGGACTTCCCATGAAATCGCACAGCATTGAACTGATCGTCGACGAGCCCATACCGGGGCATTACTGCTGGGTCCTGCTCAAGCATGAATCGCCCGACCAGAACCCCGTCCCCGTCGACTACGCCGCGGGCCCGATGCCCACCTACACCGCCGCCATGAAGGAAGGCATTGCCGCCCTCGAGCGCCGCGCCGAATCACGCGCGGCCTCCAACGGCCCGAACACGCTCCACTGAATTCGCAGGTAGCCGCGCGCTCAGCGCGGTCGCGGGTGTTCCTGGCGCCAGTTCCACGGCGCTACGGGATCCTCGTCCCGCCAGAGCCCCGCATGCTTCGCCTTGGCCTCGACCTCGGCAAACTCATACTGGCCGCGCTCCTGCGGCGTCTGTTCCTCCGCGAAATGCGGCTCCCACCACGCCAGCCCCAGCGTGATCATGGCAAGCCCCGCATCCAGCGTCCTCGCACACGGCTCGCGCGTGCATGAATTGGGCGCCACCATCACCTTGCACACGCTTCGACCGTAGCGGTCCGGATTGCCACGGCATTCCAGCCGCGCCATCTTGTCGAGCACCAAGCCGCTCAAGGCCTGCCGGGCACGGCGGCCGAAAGCCTGGTTGCTCTCCGGCGCGTCGATGCTGGCGAGGCGCACGGTGAGGAGGTTCTGCGGCAGCGCTGCTTCGTCGCAGAGCGCCTTGAGGGTGTCGCCATCCGAGACGGACAGCACGAGGCAAAGCATGGCAGTGGCGGCAATGGGCATGAGGCATATGGTGCCAAACAAATCGATGCGCTACCCTCGACGCCCACCGCCGCTTTCGCGGCAGCCGGGAGTCCATGTGGCCAAGGACAGCAAGCAGAAGCCCGCAGCACCCACCCGACCTCGCCTCTCGCGCGACGAGCAGCAAGCGCTCGGCAAGAGCCTGCGCGAGAAGTGCCCGCGCGATTCGCATGCGATCTGGGTCCCGCGACCCCATCGCCCCAGCCCCCTGGCATTGATCGAACAGTCCAACAAGGGCCGCGTGCCCGGCCTGATCCCGCTGCGCATGGGCCGGATGGTGCGCACGCCCTTCACCTTCTACCGCGGCGCCGCGCTCAACATGGCGGACGACCTGGCGAAGACGCCCGCCAACGGCCAGCGCGTGCAGGCCTGCGGCGACTGCCACCTGATGAACTTCGGCGCCTTCGCGACGCCGGAGCGGCGGATGATCTTCGATCTCAATGACATGGACGAAACGCTGTCCGCGCCCTGGGAGTGGGACCTCAAGCGGCTGGCCGCCAGTTTCGTGCTGGCTTGCCGCAACAACCGCTTCAGCGAGGGTACGGCGCGCGATGCGGTGATGGCCTGCGTTCGCTCGTACCGGGAGCGCATGGCGGAGTACAGCCAGATGTCGGCGCTGGACACCTGGTACTCGCGCATCGAGATCAAGCAGGCCGTGGACGCCCTCAGCAACGAGAACGGCCGCAAGCGCCTGGAAAAGCGCATCGCACAGGCCCGCGCGCGCAGCGTGCTGGAGCACGACTTCCCCAAGCTCGCGGCAATGCGCGGCGAAACGCCCACCATCAAGGACAACCCGCCGCTGGTCTACCACCCGCGTGACGACCACGAGAAATCTGTCCTGGAGCAGGCCCAGGATGCCTTCGCCCTGTACCGCGAAACGATCCAGGAAGACCGGCGCACGCTGCTCGACCGCTACGAACTCAAGGACATCGCCTTCAAGGTGGTCGGCGTCGGCAGCGTGGGCACCTTCTGCGGCGTGCTGCTGCTGATGGCCAGCGAGACCGACCCGCTGTTCCTGCAGGTCAAGGAAGCCCGCCCCTCGGTGCTGGCGGCCTATGCCGGCAAGACCCCGTATCCGAACGAGGGGCAGCGCGTGGTGAACGGCTACCGGCGCATCCAGTCGGCGAGCGACATCTTCCTGGGCTGGTCGAAGGGGCTGCATGGCCGCCACTACTTCGTGCGCCAACTCAGGGACATGAAGGTCAGCGCGGAGGTCGAGATCATGGCGCCCGGCACGATGTCCGAATACGCCGCCCTGTGCGGCTGGACGCTCGCGCGCGCCCATGCGCGCTCCGGCGCACCCGCGGAGATCAGCGGCTACCTCGGCAAGAGCGAGACCTTCGACAAGGCGATCACGAAGTTCGGCGTCGCCTATGCGGACCAGACAGAAGTCGATCACAAGGTTCTGCTGGATGCCGTGCGCTCGGGGCAGGTCGAGGTGACGGTCGAGCCTGAATAGTCGCGCGCGTCGGCCGATCCGACTTCGCAATCAAGCGCAGGACAAGGCGGAGCGCCGAAGACAGTGCCGTAGCACGGGGAGGTGATCCAACACAGGCATGCGTTGGATGGCGAAGTCGGCGCCTCGCCTATCATCGCCGCCGATGTCCCATACCCCCTTGCCGCCCGCCGGCGCCATCACCGACGTCGCCGGCATCGAGGCCGGCCACTTCTCCGACACCCGCCGTCCCACCGGCTGCACCGTCATCCTCGCGCGCGAAGGCGCGGTCGGCGGCGTCGACGTGCGCGGCGCAGCGCCCGGCACGCGCGAGACCGACCTGCTCGCGCCCGGCAACCTGGTCGAGCGCGTGCACGGCGTGATGCTGGCCGGCGGCAGCGCCTGGGGCCTGGCCGCCGTCGACGGCGCTGTGCGCTGGCTGGAGGAGCGCGGCGTCGGCATGGATGTGCGCTACGGCACGCTGCCCATCGTGCCGGCCGCCGTGCTGTTCGACCTGCCGATGGGCGACCCGCGCATCCGGCCCGACGCGACAGCGGGCTACGCGGCCTGCGAGGCGGCGTCGCGCCAGGCGCCGGCGGAAGGCAACGTCGGCGCCGGCAGCGGGGCGCTGGTGGGCAAGCTGTTCGGCATCGACCGGGCCATGAAGGGCGGCATCGGCACGGCCTCGGTGACGGTGGCCGGCGTCACGGTCGGCGCGCTGATCGCGTGCAACGCACTCGGCGACGTGATCGACCCCGACACGGGCCAGGTGGTGGCCGGCGCACGCACGGCGGATGGCCTCGCGCTGCTCGACACGCGCCGCGCGCTGCTGCGCGGCGACTTGCCCCAACCCCTGCTGGCCGGCACCAACACCACCATCGGCGTGGTCGCGACGGATGCGGTGCTGACCAAGGTGCAGGCCAACCGCCTCGCGATGGTGGCGCACGACGGCCTGGCGCGCAGCATCAACCCGGTGCACACGATGAGCGACGGCGACACGCTGTTCGCGCTTGCCACCTGCCGCGCACCCGCCACCGGCGCCACGCCGGGCATGACCGTGCTGAGCGCGATGGCGGCGGAAGTGGTGGCGCGCGCGACGCTACGCGCCGTGCGAGCTGCGGAATCGCTGACGGTGGGCGGCCGCCATGCGCCGGCCGCGCGGGACCTGCGGTAGCGACGGCGGCACGAAGTCGCCCTGCGCGCGCGGCTCACCACGGTGCGCCGCTGCGCCTTGGTCGGAGGACAGCTTGTCGAAGTCGCCCCGCACCACCGCCACCAGGTCCAGCGCAACCAGTACCAGCGCGCACCCGGCCGCGCAGCGCACCAGGTCGCTGACCAGTTGAAGCTCGGGAAAGATGTCCTGCCCCGCCAGCACGGCGAGCAAACCGATCGAAACCAACTGCACCGCAACCTGCGCGGCAACCGGAAGACGTAGGTTTTCTTGTGACATTCGCACTCCTCCCGCTCGGTCGGTTCAGGCCGCCGCCATCAGCGACGGATCGCAGTGGTGGCGTTTTCATGCGGCCTGGCCGATGTCGACGAGCAGCGAACCGGCCTTCGCAATGTAGATATTCAACGGCCCCGTATCAATCCCCCCGCTTGGGTGTATGCATGCCTGCATGCCGTGCGATCAACGATTCGGCGCCGCGAGGTCGGGCCGGGTTGCCAGGATCATCGATACCAGCTCGGTCCGGTTCTTCACGCCGCACCGGTGCATGAGCGGGCTGATCCGGCTCTTGATGGTCTCGGCGCTCTTGCCCAGCAACTGGCCGATCTCCTTGTTGGTCTTGCCCTGGATCAGCAGGCGGACGATGTCCTCCTCCACCGGCGTCAGCTTGGGCCGCCGGGCCGGCGCGGTGGTCGTCGGTGCAGGCACCGGTTCCTGCATGGGCTGGATGCGGCACAAGGCGGCGTGCAGCGGCGGGAGCAACTCGTGTTGCAAGGCATCGGCATGCGCCTCGGCATCAGGGGGCACGTTGTACAGGGCGATCGAGCACAGGAACTGGTTCGCCCCGTGCCCGAGTCGATCCCCCATGGCCAGCATGTTGTGCATGCCCGCGTCCCTGAACGTGGTCAGCCAGTGCGGGTCCATGCCCTCCACATCGTCGGCGCGGCCGCTGTCGAAGAACACGTGTTTCTTGCCGGACAGCATGAGTCGGCTGAGCATCGGGCTGACAACGTTCGAGCCAAGCCGCACGATGGTGCCAAGGTAGGACTCGGTGAGGCCCGTGCTCCACAACTGGGTGCCCGAATAGCCGGCCGAATGCCCCAGCGCCTGGCCCACCAGCGCGGCTCGATGCGGCACCAGATCCTGGAGCGGCCCCTCCAGCCACTGCTTGAGCGAATCGGGATGGTCGACCTTTTCCAGACTGCGCGCCCAGGCGGCGCCCGGCGTTTGTATAGTCACTTCGTTCCCCCTGAAAGGCCGTGCTCTTGCCGAAACCGCAGCCTGCTTTAAAACGTGTTCCGCTGTTACCAAGTGCAACGGATCGTCATTCTGATGACGAGACGGAATCCACGTCAAACGCTTTGCACGCAAGTTGCGACGACTGAAAACTTTAGGTCCACATGCCACGCGCACTTCGTCTCTTTCTGCTGACCATCCGGGACCTGATCGTCTCGATCGGGCCCGTGATCTTCATCGTGATCGGCCTGCTGATCGCGGCGTACTGGTACCTCGATCCGCAGCCGCCCAAGACCGTCGTGCTGGCGACCGGGCCCCAGGGCAGCGCCTATTCCGAGTTCGGCAAGCGCTACCAGCAGGCGCTGGCCACCAGCGGCATCAAGGTCGAGTTGAAGCCGACCGAGGGCGCGCTCGACAACCTGGCCCTGCTGCGCAACGGCGGCGCCGACGTGGCCTTCGTGCGCGGCGGCGCGGCCGATGTCGTGGCCGACGAAGAGGCGGGCATCACCTCGCTCGGCAGCCTGTTCTACGAGCCGATCTGGGTGTTCTATCGCGAGGAAGCGGGCCGCAAAATCGATCGCAAGACCGGCGCGCTCACCTCGCTCGCGCAACTCAAGGGTCTGCGCGTCAACATCGACAAGGCCGGCAGCGGCGTGCCGCAGATCATGGACAAGCTGTTCGCCGCCAACCACATGGAAGCGAAGGACATGGATCTGTCCAACCTCGAGCCCGGGCCGGCCAACGCGGCGTTGCAGGCCGGGCTGATCGATGTGGTAGTGCTGGCGTCGGCCCCGCAGTCGCCGCTGGTGCGTGAACTGCTGCGCTCGCCGAACATCAAGCTGATGCCTTTCGACCAGGGCGATGCCTATGCGCGGCGCTTCGCCTTCCTGTCGGCCGTCGCATTGCCGCGCGGCGTGGTCACGCTGGACAAGGACATCCCGCCGCATGACGTGGCATTGCTGGCGGCCACCACCTCGCTGCTGTCGCGCGAAGAGACCCACCCCGCCCTGCGCCAGTTGTTCGCGCAGACCGCGCAAAAGCTGCACAGCGAGGCCGGCTGGTTCAACCGCGCGCGCGACTTCCCCAACACGCGCACCAGTGAACTGCCGGTCAGCCCCGAAGGCGATCGCGCCATCAACGGCACGCCGCCGTTCTGGCAACGCTACCTGCCGTTCTGGGCCAGCAACCTGGTCGAGCGCATGTGGCTGGTGCTGGGCGGCCTGATCGTGCTGATGCTGCCGCTGTCGAAAGTGGTGCCGCCGCTCTACACCTTCCGCGTGCGCTCGCGCGTGTTCCGCTGGTATGCGCGGCTGCGCGACGTGGAGAACAAGCTCGAAGCCGGCACCGGCGAGCGCGACGCACTGCTCAAGGAACTCGACGACATCGACCGCAGGGTCAACAAGGTGGCCGTGCCGCTGTCCTATGCCGACGAGCTCTATGCGCTGCGCAACAACATCGTGGCCGTGCGCAAGCGGGTGATCGCCGCGCGCGGCGCCCCTGAGGCTTCGGTCAACGCGTGAGGCGCAGGAGCTTGCCGCTGGCGCCGTCGGTCAACACATAGAGCCAGCCGTCGGGTCCCTGGCGCACGTCGCGAATGCGCTCGACGCGCTCGGCCAGCAGGCGTTCCTGCGACACGACGGTGTCACCGCTCATCGTGAGGCGCCACAGCGACATGCCGGCCAGCGCCCCGACGAACATGCTGCCTTGCCATTCAGGAATGTTCGGCGCCGAATAGAAGGCCAGGCCGCTGGGCGCGGTGGATGACTTCGGCGTGCCAGGCGTCCAACCCGATCCGTCGATCTTGTCCCAGTGCCAGGCGGGCTGTTCCATGCCGGCCATGGCGGTGCCCACGCCCACCTGCGTGAGCGTGCCGTACTCCTGCCCGAAGCTGATGGTGGGCCAGCCGTAGTTGCGGCCCGCCTGTGTCAGGTTGACCTCGTCGCCGCCTTGCGGGCCGTGCTCGCTGGTCCACAGCTGATTGGTGCCCGGCCGCATGGCCGCGCCCTGCGGATTGCGGTGACCATAGCTCCAGATGGCCGGCTGCGCGCCCGCCACGCCGAAGTTCGGGTTGCCCGGCGCCGGAGCGCCGTCGGTGGTGATGCGCGCCACCTTGCCATTGCCACGCGTCAGGTCCTGTGCGAAGCCGCGCTGCGAATCGAGCTGTCGTTCGCCCATCGTCACGAAGAGGTAGCCCTGGTTGTCGAATGCGAGCCGCGAGCCGAAGTGCCCCTCGCTCTGGACCTTGGGTGCCTGTCGATAGATCACCGTCACGCCCGACAGCGTGCGGTTGTCCGCATCGAGTACCGCGCGAATCACCGCGGTGCCGTTGAGCGTGGCATCGGCGGTGTCGCGCTCGGCGATGGTCATGTAGATGCGCTTGTTGGTGGCAAAGGCCGGGTCGAGCGCGACGTCGAGGAGGCCGCCCTGGCCGTCGCTGTCAACCGCCGGCACGCAACACACGATGTCGTTGCCGCCGTTGATGGCGGAGCCGTTGGCATTGCGAATGTGCAGCCGGCCGGTGCGCTCGGTGATAAGCATGCGGCCATCGGGCAGGAAGGCAAGCGACCAGGGGTAAGGCAGGCCGGTGGCGACCTCCGTCACCTTCAGCGGGCCCGAAGGCGGCGCCGGCGTGGCGGCGGCGGGCGGTGGGGCCGCTACGGGAGGCCCCGCGGGCGCTGCCGCAGGTCCGGCTGCGGGCGCAGCGGGTGGGGCGGCCACCGGTGTACCCGCGGGTGCCGGGGCGGGCGCTGGTGCATTTTCATTCGTGGTTGCCGGCGCGTTGACCGCGGCGATGGGCAATGCGATACCACCGCCACTGCCTCCCCCACCACCGCAACTCACGAGCAACACGGGCGCGACGGCCCACAGCAGATTCTTTTTCGACATGTTCATCCCTGACGTCATTTCATCGGAACCAAGACAGCATGCATGGTGAGACTGTCCATGGTCGCGCCCACAAAAAAACCGCCTTGCGGCGGTTTCATTTGTAAGCGCAAACCCCTTTTGGGAGGGGTTTGTAGCACAACGGCTTACTTGAGCGCCTTGTAACGCATGCGGTGCGGCCGCGCGCCCTCTTCGCCCAGACGCTTCTTCTTGTCGGCTTCGTACTCCTGGTAGTTGCCGTCGAAGAAAGTCCACTGGCTGTCGCCTTCGGCTGCGAGGATGTGCGTCGCGATGCGGTCGAGGAACCAGCGGTCATGGCTGATGACCAGCACGGAGCCCGCGAATTCCAGCAGCGCATCTTCCAGTGCGCGCAGGGTTTCCACGTCCAGGTCGTTCGACGGTTCGTCCAGCATCAGGACGTTGCCGCCCGCGATCAAGGTCTTGGCCAGGTGCAGGCGACCACGTTCACCACCGGACAATGTGCCGACCTTCTTCTGCTGGTCGCTGCCGTTGAAGTTGAAGCGGCCGGCATAGGCGCGGCTGGCCATCTGGAACTTGCCGACGTTGATGATGTCGAGGCCGTTCGAGATGTCTTCCCACACGGTCTTGTTGTTGGCCAGTTCGTCGCGGTGCTGGTCGACGAAGGCCATCTTCACGGTCTGGCCGACGACGATCTCGCCCGAGTCCGGCTTCTCCTTGCCCGCCAGCAGCTTGAACAGCGTCGACTTGCCGGCGCCGTTGGGGCCGATGATGCCGACGATGGCGCCGGCCGGGATGTTGAAGCTCAGGTTGTCGATCAGGAGGCGGTCGCCGAAGGACTTGCTGACGTTCTTGAACTCGAACACCTGGCTGCCCAGGCGCTCGGCCACGGGGATGAAGATTTCCTGCGTTTCATTGCGGCGCTGGTATTCGACGTCGCTCAGTTCCTCGAAGCGGGCCAGGCGCGATTTGCTCTTGGCCTGGCGTGCCTTCGGGTTCTGGCGCGACCATTCGAGTTCCTTCTTCAGCGCCTTGGCATGGGCCTCTTCGCTCTTCTGTTCCTGCGCCAGGCGTTCGCCCTTCTGCTCGAGCCAGGTGCTGTAGTTGCCCTTCCATGGAATGCCGCGACCACGGTCCAGTTCCAGGATCCACTCTGCAGCGTTGTCGAGGAAGTAGCGATCGTGGGTGATGGCCACGACGGTGCCGGTGAAGCGCTTGAGGAACACTTCCAGCCATTCGACCGATTCGGCGTCCAGGTGGTTGGTGGGTTCGTCGAGCAGCAGCATGTCGGGCTTGGACAGCAGCAGGCGGCACAGCGCGACGCGGCGCTTCTCACCGCCGGACAGCACGCCGATCTTCGCGTCCCACGGCGGCAGGCGCAGCGCGTCGGCGGCGATTTCCAGCTGGTGCTCGGAGTCGGTGCCGGCGGTGGCGATGATGGCTTCCAGCTCGGCCTGTTCGGCGGCGAGCGCGTCGAAGTCGGCGTCTTCGGCGGCGTACAACTCGTACACCTGTTCGAGCCGGGCCTTGGCCGCGTAGACCGCGCCCATTGACTCTTCCACCGACTCGCGCACCGTGTGCTCGGCGTTGAGCTTGGGCTCCTGCTCCAGGTAGCCGATGGTCAGACCGGGCATCGGGATCGCTTCGCCCTCGATCTCCTTGTCGACGCCGGCCATGATCTTCAGCAGCGACGACTTGCCGGAGCCGTTGAGGCCCAGCACGCCGATCTTGGCGCCGGGGAAGAAGCTGAGGGAAATGTCCTTCAAGATCTGCCGCTTGGGCGGCACGGTCTTGCTGACGCGGTTCATTGTGTAGACGTACTGGGCCATCTGTGTGTTAGTGCTCGTTCGGAATGGGGTTGGAGGGCGCGCGCCAGGTGCGAATCGCAGGCGGCAAACCGTCGATTATCGTCCCGTGTGATAATACGGGTCGTTGCCGGGTCCAGTTGCCCGCAACAGCGGCTCTTCTGCCGGGGACAAGTCGGCTCATCACAGGCCTTCGGCTCCCACTCCTGATCTCATCTGCCTTGACTGGCCGGGTTGCTCCCAGACAAAAGAGCGCCGCGGCGGGCCGATGCCACTGCGCCATGGAAGGCGCTATTACTCTCAATGAACTTTGACGATCTGAAGTTGGCCCCGGCCATCCTGAAGGCTGTGCACGAGCACGGTTACGACACCCCCACCCCCATCCAGGCGCAAGCGATCCCCGTGGTGCTCGAAGGCCACGACCTGCTGGGCGGCGCACAGACCGGCACCGGCAAGACGGCCGCCTTCACGCTGCCGATGCTGCATCGCCTGGCCACCGGCGAAACGGCCACCAACAAGTTCGGCGGCACCGGCATCCGTGCCCTGGTGCTGACCCCCACGCGTGAACTCGCGGCCCAGGTCGAGGAGTCCGTCCGCACCTACGGCAAGTACCTCGAACTCGACTCCACCGTGATCTTCGGCGGCGTCGGCATGAACCCGCAGATCAGCAAGCTGAAGAAGGGTGTGGACATCCTCGTGGCCACGCCCGGCCGCTTGCTCGACCTGCAACAGCAAGGCATGCTGGACCTGGCGCAAGTCGAGATCCTGGTGCTCGACGAAGCCGACCGCATGCTCGACATGGGCTTCATCCATGACGTGAAGAAGGTGCTGGCGCTGGTGCCCAAGGACAAGCAGAGCCTGCTGTTCTCGGCCACCTTCAGCGACGAGATCCGCGACCTCGCGGCCACGCTGCTGAAGAACCCGCAAAGCGTGCAGGTCACGCCGCGCAACACCACGGTGCAGCGCATCACGCAGGTGATCCACCCCGTGGGCCGCGGCAAGAAGAAGCAGTTGCTCGCGCACATCATCAACGAGCACAACTGGAGCCAGGTGCTGGTGTTCACGCGCACCAAGTTCGGCGCCAACAACGTGGCCGAGTTCCTGACCAAGAACGGCATCGAGGCAATGGCGCTGCACGGCAACAAGAGCCAGAGCGCCCGCACGCAGGCGCTGGCCGGCTTCAAGAGCGGCGAGATCCGCGCGCTGGTCGCCACCGACATCGCGGCCCGCGGCATCGACATCGACGAGCTGCCGCACGTCGTCAACTATGAAATCCCGAACGTCAGCGAGGACTACGTTCACCGCATCGGCCGCACCGGCCGTGCCGGCAACAGCGGCGAGGCGGTGAGCCTGGTTTGCCTGGACGAAGAAGGCTTCATGCTGGAGATCGAGCGCTTCACCAAGCAGACGATCCCGGTCAAGCTGGTCGACGGTTTCGGCCCCGATGCCGGCGAGCGCGCCGAGCCGATCGCCATGGGTCGCCAGACGATCTGGGGCGGCGCCGGACGTCCGCCGAGCCGTGAAGTCATGCAGGCGGCCGCCAAGGCTGCCCGCACGGAGATGCTGCAACGTGTTCGCGAGAACAAGGCTGCGCAAGGCGGCGAAGGGCGTGGCGGCAATGGCGGCCAACGTCGTGGCGCAGGCGCTGGCAATAGCGGCGGTGAAGGCCGCAACGCAGGTGGCGCAGGCCACGGTGCGAATGGCGGCGGTGGTGGCGGCCAGGGCGGTCGTCGCCGTCGCGGCGGTGCTGGCGCTGGCGCAGGTGCCGGCCATCAGGGCGCCGCGCGCGCGCCGCAGCCGCACGCCACGCATCACGGTCATCAAGCCAACCACGGCATGCCGCATGAAGAGCGGCAGCCACGCCATCACGGCAACAGCCACAGCCCGACGCAGGCCGACCAGCTCGCACATCGTCGCGCGGAGTCGGTCGCCAGCGGCGTCGCGGGTCAACCCGATCCGTTGCGCACCAGCGTCGACAGCATGGGCGGCGGTCGCGGTCGTCGCACCGGCGGCGGTGGCGGCTACGGTGGTGGCAACCGCTCGGGCGGCGGTGGCCGTTCGGGTGGTGGCGGCTACGGCGGCGGCGGTGGCGGTGGTCGCTCGGGCGGCGGCGGTTATGGCGGCGGTGGTCGCTCCGGCGGCGGGCGCTCTTACTGAGCCTCCAGGATCGGGTCGATAACGGCCTGGTCTCCACATCCAGAAGGCGCCATCGGCGCCTTTTTTCATGGGCTGTCGGCGCCGACGAATCGGCACCCCGGCCTGGACCGCCTCCCTTACACTCGCCCCCACTTCCAACGGGAGACTCCGATGACCGACACCCTTCGATTCGTTGTCTACACGGCCATCCTGACCTGGGTGGCGCTCCTGGCGGCGAGCCTCATCCGTGCCAGGGGATGGACCTTTGCCGGCATGACGCTCGCCATCGGCAATCGCGACAAGATGCCGGAGCCCTCGCCGTTGGCGGGTCGCGCCATGCGCGCGAGCCAGAACACGCTGGAGGGTTTCGTGCTCTTCGCGGCCGTCGCCCTGGCCGCCCATGCGGCGGGCGTGGATGGCCCGAGGGTCGCCATGGGTGCGCAGATCTACTTCTGGGCGCGGGTCGTCTACCTGCCGGTCTACTACGCCGGGATCGTCTTCCTGCGCACGCTGGTGTGGGGGGTCGGCATTGTGGGCCTGGCCATCATGGTCTCGGCCATGTTGTAGCGCTTGCCCCGCTGGCGGGCCGTGGTCAATCCGGTCGCCGGTGGTCGGGATGCTGCTTTTCGAAGCGCCGTTCGGCCGCGACAAGATGGCTGATCAGCACATGCGAAATGAGATTGACGCCGACGCCGCCGAACATCAGCGGAAACAGGTAGAGCGCAAACGACAGTTCCGACAGGAACAGGGCGTCGTCGGCCAGCGATTCCGTCGCGGACGCTGCCGCGGCCATGTGCCGCAGGAAGTAGATGTCAACCCCGGCGATGGCCACCAGCGTGATGCCGAGCACGAGCACGGTGTTGCGTGACACGGCCCGCTTCGCAAGAAGGACGGCGTAGATCGCGATCGGCACCGCGACCGAGGCAATCGCCATGAACCAGAAGCTCAGTTCTGCGAAGACTGAATTTTTCATTTCGAGTGATTCCAGGGGCAAGCAACGACGTCCGGGGCCGATTCTGAAGGCAATGAATTAGATTGCGTCATGCCCGACATCCCGCCCAACTTCGCCACCCTCTTCCTCGCCACTGGCAACCTGCTGAACCTGGCGCTGCCGAACCGCATCTTCTACGAGAACCAGGACGGCTACACGCAGCAGGAGTACGAACGCAAGATCGCCTGGACTGGCGAGCGCTTCCGCGCGCTCAATGCGGACGTGCTGGCGGTGCAGGAAGTGTGGGATGAAGCGGCGCTGAAGGACTGCATCGCGGCCAGCGGGCTGCGCTATGACTTCGTCGCGGTGCCGGGTGCGGAGAACATCCCACCGGCCCAGGGAGCGCAAGGCACGCCGCGCGTGGGCATCGCGACGCGGCTGCATGTGGAGGATGTTCGCTCCTTCACCGAATTCCAGCCGGGCTTCGTCGTCGACGTGCCGGGGCTGGGCCCGCACACGCGCTTCGAGCGCCCGCCGCTGCTGGCCACGCTGCGCATGAAGCATGGCCAGTTGGTGCATGTGATGTCGGTGCACCTGAAGTCGAAGCGGCCGAAGTTCCTGCAGGATGCGAACGGCAATGCCGTCGAGGACCGCGACGACCGCAAGGTGGCAGTGCGTGCCTCCTTGCGATCGCTGCTGATGCGCGGCGCCGAAGCGGCTGCGTTGCGCTGCATCGTCATCGATCTGATGCGCGGCTCGGGCACGCCGCTGGTCGTGATGGGCGACTTCAACGACAACCCGCACAGCGTGACGACCCAGCTCGTGGCTGCGACCTCCGACGTGGCCTACGACAAGGCTGCGCGGGACGTGGCCTTGTTCAATGCCTACGAGATGCAGGGCGAGTCGGCGCTGAAGAAGGACGTGGCCTACTCGCACATCCACCAGGGCTATCCGGAGGTGCTGGACCAGATCCTCGTCAGCGAGGAGTTCATGCCCGGCAGCCACCACAACCTCGGCGACGTGCGCCGCGTCGACTACTTCAACGACCACCTGCACGAGGGGCGCGACCGCTCGCGCTCGGACCATGGGTTCGTGCGCGCACTGCTGCGGTTGCGGACGAACTGATCCCGGACCCCGGTCGCCACGGGGCGGGGTCCAAGGCCTCCCTGGCCGTCTCCAGGAAGAGCCGCAGCCGTGCAGAGACGCCCTTGCGCGTGGGCACCAGCGCAATGACGGGAGCGTCCTGCAGCTTCCAGTGGGGCAAGAGTTCCACCAGTTCGCCTCGCGCGATCAGGGGCGCGGCCTCCCACTCCGAACGCACCATGACGCCCAATCCGCCGACAGCCCAGTCCGTGATGACCGATCCGTCATTCGAGGACAGGGCGCCGGCCACACGCACGGTGACGGATTTCCCGGCTCCCTGCGCTTCGTTTGAGAACTTCCATCGGATCAGGTCATCGTCGTTTTCCTTCAGGCAAAGACACGGGAGATCCTGAAGTTCGCCTGGATGGACGAGCGGCTGGGCCAGGCGCTTGAGAAAGCGGGGGCTGGCACAGAGAAGCCGGCCATTGGGCGCGATCGGGTGCCCGACCCAGGACGAATCCTTGACCTCGCCGATGTGGACGACGACATCGAAGGCTGCGGCGTGTCGCATCGGGTTCTCAAACAGCGCCAGCGTGACCGAGATGTCAGGGTGATCGCGATGCAGCCGCGCCACGACCCGCGCGAGATGCTGCCGCCCGAAGCCAAAGGGCGCCGCGATCTTGAGGTGGCCCGACATGGCCTTCGACCCTGTCGCGATGCGCTCCGAGAGTTGCTCCAGCCGCTCGAGCAGTTCTGCCGCTTCGGCACACAAGCGCTCGCCTTCCTCGGTGAGCGCGATGCCGCGAGCGCTCCGGGTCGCCAGGTGGACGCCGACGCTGTCCTCGAGCTTGCGCAATCGCACGGTGAGCGCAGGGGGCGTCAGGTCCAACGAGCGCGCGGCGCCAGCAAGCGAGCCCGTGTTCTGCAAGGCTCGCATCAACCGGAGGTCACCGAGTTCAAGCATTAGCTTTTCCTTAATGAAGCGTTTGATTTCATATAAACACAAGGCAATGCTGAGAGCCTACAGTGAAGGCCACTGAAGGAACACCACCATGACAAGCCTGCTGGAACTCAACACCCCCGCCGCAGTGGTCGACACCGCGCGAATGGAACACAACATCGAACGGATGCAGAAGCGCATGGATGCGCTGGGCGTCAGCTTCCGTCCTCACGTCAAGACGACCAAATGCCTGCCCGTGGTCCAGGCCCAGATCGCGGCCGGTGCGCGCGGCATCACGGTCTCCACGTTGAAGGAGGCGGAGCAGTTCTTCGACGCGGGCGTGACGGACATCCTCTACGCCGTCGGCATGGTCGTCACCAAGCTGCCCCAGGCATTGGCGCTTCGACGGCGTGGTTGCGACCTGAAGATCATCGCGGACAGCGTTGCGGCGGCCGAGGCCATCGGCGCCTTCGGACGTGAGAAAGGCGAAGTGTTCGAGGTGTGGATCGAGATCGACACCGACGGGCATCGGTCAGGGATCACCCCGGAGGAGGAAAAGCTGCTGGGCGTTGCGCGGGCCCTCGAATCGGCCGGCATGAAGCTGGGCGGCGTGCTGACGCATGCAGGATCGAGCTACGACTACGACACGCACGAAGACCTGTTGAAGATTTCCGAACAGGAACGCCATGGCGTGGTGCGCGCAGCCGAGCGTCTTCGCACCGCCGGCTTCGCATGCCCCGTCGTCAGCCTGGGCTCCACGCCGACCGCCTTGACCGTGCCGGAGCTCGACGGCGTGACGGAGGTTCGCGCGGGTGTCTACGTCTTCTTCGACCTGGTCATGCACAACGTGGGGGTATGCGGCACGAGTGACATTGCGCTCAGCGTCCTGACGACCGTCATCGGTCATCAGGAGGAAAAGGGGTGGGCCATCGTCGATGCCGGCTGGATGGCGATGAGCCGCGACCGCGGGACGCAGAAGCAGAAGCACGACTTCGGCTTCGGGCAGGTGTGCACCCTGGCGGGCGAGGTGCTCGACGGCTATGTCGTCAGTTCAGCCAACCAGGAGCATGGGATTGTTTCCCGCGTCGGTGACGCGGATGGCGACATCGCGAGGCGCTTCCCGATCGGGACGCGACTTCGCATCCTTCCCAACCATGCTTGCGCGACCGGTGCGCAACATCCGGAGTACCACGCGCTCTCGGCCTCGGGTGCCACGGAGGCCTGGCCCCGCTTCTACGGATGGTGAACGCTCAGGGCAGGAGTTCGAACTTGAGCTCCGACAACGGCGTCACCTTCTCGTCCCGCGTCAGCTTGTACTCGGTGTTCGGGCCGAGCCACTTGGCCCACAGCTTGTCGATCTCGCCGGCCTTGTCGAGCGCATAGAGCGCGGCATTGACCTTGGCCAGCAGCACGGGTTCGTCCTTCTTCATGCCGATGCCGACCGGCTGCAACACCATCGGCTCCTTGATCATCTTGAGCTCGACGCCGGAGGTCTTGGACTGGTTGACCAGCTTGGTGATGGTCATGGTGTTGGCGACCATGCCCATCGACTTGTTCTGCTGCACGGCCATGAAGGCGGAGCCGGTGTCCTGGAAGGTGACCGGCTCGGAGCCGTTCATCTTGATCGACAGCTCCGAGGTGGAGCCCTTGGTCGAGCTCAGGCGCTTGCCCTTGAAGTCGGCCTTGGTGGTGCCGGGGTCGGAGGCCTTGACGGCGAGCATTTCCTTGGCGACGTAGTACGGGTCGCTGAACTGGATCTGCTCGCCGCGGCTCTTGGTGTAGGCCAGGTTGGCGACGGTGATGTCGACGCGGCCGAGCTTGACCTCGGGCACGCGGGCCTCGACCGACAGCGGCGTGACCTTGGCCGGCACGCCAAGCTGCTTGGCCACCGCGTTGCAGAGGTCGACGTCGAAGCCGACCATCTCGCGCGTCTTCGGGTCCGGCGCGGCGAAGGGCGGCACGTCGGCGAAGGTGCCGCACTTGAGTTCCTTGCGTTGCTGGATCTCGTCCCACTGGTCGGCATGGGCGAGCAGGCCCAGCGTGGACAGGCAGCAGCCGATGGCGGCGAGACGGAAAGCGGTCTTCTTCGACATGATGGACTCCGGTTGAGTGATGAGGTTGATGTGTGACGGAAAGGGTTCTGGATTCAGTGCGCCCGCAGGTCCGACAGGAAGCGCTTGGCGCGCGGATGCTGCGGGGCGTTGAAGAAAGATTCAGGGTCGGCCTTCTCGAGAATCTGGCCGGCGTCCATGAACCAGACGCGGTCGGCAACCTCGCGGGCAAAGTTCATTTCGTGCGTGACGCACATCATGGTCATGCCGTCGTTGGCCAGGCCGCGCATCACCGACAGCACTTCGCCGACCATCTCCGGGTCGAGCGCGCTGGTGGGTTCATCGAACAGCATCGCAGGCGGCTCCATGGCGAGAGCACGCGCGATGGCCACACGCTGCTGCTGGCCGCCCGACAACTGCGCCGGATAGGAGCCGGCCTTGTTCGCCAGGCCCACGCGTTCCAGCAACTGCATGGCCTTCTCGCGCGCCGCCGAGCGCTTCACGCCCAGCACGCGCATCGGCGACAGCATGATGTTCTCCAGCACCGACAGGTGCGGGAACAGGTTGAAGCTCTGGAACACGAAGCCGATGCGGCTGCGCAGCTTGTTCAGCGCTGCGCTGCTCAACGGCGCATGGATGTCGTGGCCATCGAACAGGAGCTGGCCCGACTTCACTTCTTCCAGGCGGTTGACGGTGCGGATCAGCGTCGACTTGCCGGAGCCCGAAGGGCCGCAGACCACGACGACCTCGCCCTTCTTCACTTCGGCATTGACGTCGGTCAACGCCTGGTACTCGCCGTACCACTTGTTGATGTTGTTGAACAGGATCATCGGAGTGTCCTCGCCGCCTTGCGGTCGGCCTTGGGCTGGAACGGGGGTCATGCGTTTGTCTCCGGATGTACTTGGGTTCGGATCGTCTTGTGCGATCTCAGGGAAGGATTGCCACGGTGGGCGGCATCGGCGTCACGTCTTCGTCGAGCACCTTGACCGGAGCCGCACCGAGCCGCTTGTGGGCGATGCGCCGCTCCACCCACTGCGCCAGTTGCGTGAGGCTGAAGCAGACGACGTAGAAAGTCATGGCCAGGATGAAGAAGACCTGGAAGGGCTTGGTCAGCAACTGGTTGTTGATCTGGTTGGCGGCGAAGGTCAGTTCCTGCACGTTGATCACGTAGCCCAGCGTGGTCTCCTTGATGGTGGAGATGAACTGGCTCAGCATGCTCGGCAGCATGTTGTAGAGCGCCTGCGGCAGGATCACGTACCACATGGTGCCGAGGTGGCTGTGGCCGAGTGCGCGCGCCGCTTCGGACTGGCCCTTGGGCAAGGACTGGATGCCGGCGCGCACCACTTCGGAAAGATAGGCGCCTTCGTAGATCACCAGCGTGCAGAGCATGGTGGTGAAGCCGGAGACTTCGCGGCCGATCAGCAGCGGCACCAGGAAGTAGACCCACAGGATCACCATCAGCAGCGGCACGCCGCGCACCACGTAGACCAGCACGGCGGCGGGCCAGCTCAGCAGCTTCCAGGGCGAGAGCCGGGCCAGTGCCAGCAGAACGGAAAGTGGGAACGCCAGCGTGATGCCGAGCACCGAGAGCATCAGCGTCGCGACGATGCCGCCCATCGGGCCGTTGGGGTACTGCCCGATGAGCAGCAGCAGCCAGTTGTCGCGCAGGATTTCGTAGATGCTGTACATGGCCTTACCTTGCGCCGGCAATGCGATAGCGGCGCGACACACCCGCGCCAATGGCCATGATCACCAACGAGAACAGGAGGTAGAGCACCGTCGCGACGCTGTAGGCCTCGAAGGCGCGGAAGCTCTGGCTCTCGATTTCCTTGACCGCATGGGTGAGTTCGGCCACGCCGATGGCCATGGCCAGGCTGCTGTTCTTGAAGAGCGAGACGCTGTGGTTGATGAGCGCCGGGATCGCGTTACGGATGGCCTGCGGCAGCATCACGTGGCGCATCGATCCGATGTAGCCGTGGCCCAGTGCACGGGCCGCTTCTGCCTGCCCGGCCGGGATGGCGCGCAGGCCGCTGCGCATGTCCTCGCTGAAGTACGCGGCCTGGCAAAGACCCAGCGCGATGATGGAGATCAGCAGCTCGGCATTGTGGTTCGACAGCCATTCCTGCACCGGGTCCGGCAGCAGGCTGAAGATGCCGAAGTACCAAAGCATCAGTTGCACCAGCGTCGGCACGTTGCGGTGGTAGGAGACATAGGCCGCGACCGCGCGCTCTGCGATGCGGTTGGTGCTGAGCCGCACCACCAGCAGCACGATGGCGATGGCCATGGCCAGCAACCAGGAGCCCGCCGCGATCTTCAGCGTCATGACGATGCCGTGCAGCAGCATCTGGCCGAACTCCGGTTTCAACAGCACCGCGAGAAGGTCGAAGTCTTTCATGCGCCGGTCCTTGTCGTTGTGTGTGGGTGCGTTGCGGCGGTTGCTGGATCAGGCCTGCGCCGCTTCCGGCCGGGTGGTGGAGAGTCCGCCGGGCACTTGCAGCGTGGGCGTGATCTCCATGTGGCCCACGTTCACCGCGATCGGCGCGGCAATGGCGAAGGCGATGGCGTTGGCGATGTCCTCGGCTTTGGGCAGCTCGAAGCCTTCGACGAAGCGCTTGTAGGTTTCCTCGGAGTCGCCGTGCACGTGGGCAAAGATGTCGGTGGCCACGCGGCCCGGGCAGATCTCGGTGACGCGCACGCGCTTGCCGAAGACGTCGATGCGCAACTGGCGCGACAGCATGCTGACGGCTGCCTTGGTCGCGTGGTAGGTGCTGTTGCCGCCGAAGTTGTAGGCCGCGGCGATGGAGCTGATGTTGACGACGTGGCCACGGTCGCGTGCCACCATGCCCGGCACGACCAGGCGGCACAGGTGCAGCACGGCGCGCAGGTTGACGTCGACCAGCAGGTCGATGCCTTCGGCGTCGGCCTTGAGGATGGAGCCGGGGCGGTCGACGCCGGCGTTGTTGACGAGCACGTCGAAGGGGACTTCGCTCGCCAGCTTGGTCATGGCCTCGAGGTCGCTCACGTCGAAGGCATGGGGAATGCACCCGGTGCGCGCTGCCAGTTCTTCCAGCTTGCCGGCACTGCGCGCCACCGCGTGGACCTTCAGGCCCTCCTTGCTGAGGCGCTCGACCACGGCGGCACCGATGCCCGAGGAGGCGCCTGTGACGAGGGCGGTCTTGTAGTCAGAAAACGGCATCTTCGGATCTTTCGTTGGGGAGTGTTTTCATTGTGTCGAGGGCGGTGCTTTGGCGCCAAGACGGAATGTCTGTGGAGAGATAAGGGGTCCTTATGTCGCCCTGAAGGCGTGCATGTGGATGCTGCAACGCACCATGAGGGGGCTGTTCATCCCTGGACCTGTTGGCGCGAGATCGGCACGACGCGGCCTGCGGACTCGACCACTTCGCGCACCGTGCGCGCCAGGTTCACCGCGCCGGGCGTGTCGCCATGCAGCAGGATCGAATGGACCTTCATCGGGATCTTCTTGCCGCTGTACGTCGTAACGGTGCCGTCGTCGAGCAGCTGCTTCACACGCGCCAGCACGGCCTCCTTGTCGTGGATCACGGAATCGGGCAGCTTGCGCGGCACCAGCAGGCCGTGGTCGTCGCAGGCGCGGTCGGCGAGGAAGGTGGTGGCGACGCGCAGGCCGCAAGCGGCCGCAGCGTCCTCGATGGCGCGGCTGGCGGACGAGCTGATGATGAGATCGGGGTCGAAAGCGGCGACGGCACGCACCAGTGGCGCGGCCAGTTGCGCATCGGCCGCGGCCATGTTGCCGAGGGCGCCGTGGAAGCTCATGTGGGTCATGCGGTGGCCGGCAGAGCGGGCCATGCCGGCGAGCGCGCCGAGCTGGTAGGTCACATAGGTGGCCAGTTCGACCGGGTCGATCTGCATCTGGCGCCGGCCGAAGCCGAGCAGGTCCGGGAAGCCGACGTGCGCGCCGACGTCGACGCCGCGCGACTGCGCCATGCGCACGGTGCGGTCCATGATGACCGGATCGCCGGCGTGGAAGCCGCAGGCCACGTTGGCCGAGGAGACGATGTCGAGCAGCGCCTCGTCCTCGCCCATGCGCCAGGGGCCGAAGCCCTCGCCGAGGTCGGCGTTCAGGTCGATGTCCATGTCTTGGTCCTTGGGTTCATTCGAGGGGCTGGAGGTCGAGCAGTGGTTCGCCCCAGCCGACGGGCTGGCCGCTGTCGACGTGCAGTTGGGTGACGACGCCAGCTTGTGGGGCATCGACGGATTGCAGCAGCGGGCCGATCTGCAAGAGGCCGAGGGGCTGGCCTGCGGCGACCTGCTCGCCGACGCTGGTCAATGCGGTCGCCTGCATGGGGTGGGTGTGCAGGAAGATGCCCAGTGAGGACGCTGCAACAGGCGTGGCTTCATTCGGCGGCGCTGCGTCTTCGTCGGTGTCCAGTTCGAGGATCTCTTCGGACGCGCCGTTTCGTTCAAGGCGAATAGAACCTTCAGGCGTGCGCAAGTCCAGCAGGCCGATATCGGTGCCGGCCAGCCACTGGATCAATTGCTGGAGTTGTTCGGTGCGCGGCATGTCAGTTCACCTTCGGCGCACTGCGATGCAGGTCGACGACGCGCTTTACCTTGTCCAGCCAGGCCTCAACCTCGTCCAGCGCCGCGACGGCCTGGTCCCAGTCGACCTGGATGAAGCGGATGCGGCTGCCGATCGGTGCCTGGCCGAGGCGCCAGAGGTCGGCCTCGATGACCGTGCCGAACTTGGGATAGCCGCCCGAAGGCTGCGCATCGCGCATCTGGATGATGGGCTGGCCGCTGTGCGGCACCTGGATCACGCCGGGCACGATACCGTGCGAGCGCATTTCCATGGGTGCGATCGGGCGCAGCGCCTCGCCCTCCAGGCGGTAGCCGTAGCGGTCGCTCTGCGCGGTGATCTTCCATTCGCCGGCCCAGAACTCGGCGCGCGAGCTTTCTTCGAAGGCTGCGTATTCGGCAGAGGGCAGCACGCGCACGGCGAGCACCTCGTCCTTGTAGAGCGGCAGTGCCAGCGCGGGCGGGACCAGGCCGAAGCCGTTCTTGCATTCGGTCCCTGCTCCGGCTGCGCGCAGCCTGTCGCCACGCTTGAGCGCCCGGCCTTCATGGCCGCCGAAGGCGCCGCGCAACTGCGTGCTGCGTGAGCCCAGCACTTCGGGCACATCGACACCGCCCGCGACGCACAGCACCGCGCGGCTGCCGCGATGCGGGCCGGCTTGCGGCAGGCCCAGCGTCAGCACCTGGCCGGCGCGCGCCTGGTGGCTCCACCACGGCATCAGCGACTGGTCGTCCAGCTTGGCTGCGCAATCGGCGCCGGTCAAGGCAAAGGCGCAGTCCTCGTCGAAGCGCACCTTGAACGGAAACACCGGCACCTCGACACCGGCCGCATTGACGTCGTTGCCAAGCATCAGGTTGCCGGCGGCCAGCGCCAGGTTGTCCATCGCGCCGGATGTACCCACGCCCCAGCGCAGGCTGCCGGCGCGGCCGAGGTCCTGCACGGTGGCCAGCGCGGCGGAAGAAAGCACTTCGATCATTTGACGATCCTTTCGACGCGGAAGCGGATCATGTCGCCCGGCTGCAGCAGCACCGGCGGGTCTTGCGTGGGGTCGAAGAAGGACATGGCGGTGCTTCCAATGGTGTTCCAGCCGCTCGGCCCGGCCGAGGCCGACACGCCGGTCTGCGCGCCGCCGATCGACACGGCGCCGCCGGGAATGCTCAGCACCGGCACCTTGCGGCGCGGCGTGGCAATGCGTGGGTCCATGCCGCCGAGGTAGCAGTAGCCGGGGTGACTGCCGAGTGCGTAGACGGGATAGGTCGGTGCGCTGTGCAGCGCGACGATTTCCTCGGCGCTGAGGCCGGTGTGCGCGATGACGTCGGCCATGTGCGGGCCGCCCTCGCCGCCATAGACAACCGGGAGTTCGATGAGGCGGCCTTCGATCGGCAGTTCGACTGCGGCGTCCCATGCCTTGTGGAGCCGGGCTTCCAGTTCCTCGAGTGCGCTGGTGCTGCGCGGGGGGCGCACGAAGGTCAGCATGAGGTTGTTCATGCCGGGGACGGATTCGCGGAACTCGGGCCAGGCCTGCGTTTCGCGGGCCAGCGCCCAGATGCGTTTCTGCGAGGCGAGTTCGAGTTCGCCGGGGGCTTCGAACAGCAGCGCGGTCGTGCCGAGCAGGCTGATGGAGGCGGCGGGCTTCGGCGGCGCGGATTTCGCAGCGCTTGTCTTGCGCGCCGTACGCGGGGTTGTCGTGGTGCTCATTGGGCTGCCCTCTGCTGAAGCCAGCGCTCCAGATGGTGGATGTCCACGCCGCCGCCGGCAAAGCCTTCGTCCTGCAAAACTTCGCGATGCAACGGCACATTGGTCGAGATGCCCTCGATGCGCATCTCCGCCAGCGCCAGGCGTATGCGATCGAGCGCATCGTCACGCGTGCGGCCGTGCACGATGAGCTTGGCGATCATCGAGTCGTAGTACGGCGGCACGCGATAGCCTGCGTTGGCATGCGAGTCGACTCTTACGCCGAAGCCGCCGGGCACCTGCCAGCCGGTGATGCGCCCCGGCGAAGGCGCGAAGGTCCGGGGATCTTCCGCGTTGATGCGGCATTCGATCGCGTGGCCGTGGCATTGCACATCGGCCTGCGTGAAGGACAGGCGCTCGCCGCGGGCCACGCGGATCTGCTGCTGCACGATGTCGATGCCGGCCGTCATCTCGGTCACCGGATGCTCGACCTGCAGGCGCGTGTTCATCTCGATGAAGAAGAAGGCGCCGCGCTCGTAGAGGAACTCGAAGGTGCCGACGCCGCAGTAGCCGATCTGCCGGCAGGCCGCGGCGCAGCGCTCGCCGACCTCGGCCACCAGCGCCTCGTCGATGCCCGGCGCGGGCGCTTCCTCGATCACCTTCTGATGCCGGCGCTGCAGCGAGCAGTCGCGGCTGCCGAGCCAGACCGCATTGCCGTGGCTGTCGGCCAGCACCTGGATCTCGACATGGCGCGGATGCAGCAGGAACTTCTCGATGTAGACCTCGGGGTTGCCGAAGGCGCGGCGCGCTTCCTCGCGGGTCAGCGCCATCGCGTCGAGCAAGGCGGCTTCCTCGTGCACCACGCGCATGCCACGCCCGCCGCCACCGCCTGCGGCCTTGACGATGACCGGGTAGCCGATGTCGCGTGCCAATGCGAGCACCTGCGCCGGATCGTCCGGGAGGCCTTCGTCCGGCCCCGGCACGCAAGGCACGCCGGCACGCCGCATCGCGTTCTTGGCCGCGACCTTGTCGCCCATGGTGCGGATGCAGGTGGCGCTCGGGCCGATGAAGGTCAGGCCGGCTCGCTCGACCTTTTCGGCGAAGCCCGCGTTCTCGGAGAGGAAGCCGTAGCCCGGATGGATTGCCTGCGCGCCGCTGACCTCCGCCGCGAACAGGATGGCAGACTGGTTCAGGTAGCTCTGCCCCGGCGCGGCCGGGCCGATGCACAGCGCCTGGTCGGCCTGCGCGACATAGCTGGCGTCGCGGTCGGCCTCGGAATGCACGACCACCGTCTTGAGGCCGAGGCCACGGCAGGCGCGCTGGATGCGGAGCGCGATTTCCCCGCGGTTGGCGATGAGGACGGTGTCGAACATGCGCGTCATCCTTCCGTTGCGAAGCGGAACATCGGCTGGCCGGCCTCGACCTCTTGGCCGGAGGCGACCAGCACTTCGAGCACCGTCGCGTCACGCTCGGCTCGCACTTCGTTGAACACCTTCATGGCTTCGATGACGCAGAGCGGCTGACCTGCTTTCACGGCCTGGCCGACCGTCACGAAGGGCGGCTCACCCGGCGTCGATTGCAGGTGCACCACGCCGAAGAGCGGGGCGAGGCATTCGTTTGCCACGACAGCTGCTGCAGGCTTTGCCGCAGCCTTGGTGCCAGCCTTGACGACGCCGCGTTCACCTGCGGCGCGTACCGAAGCCGCAGCACTGCGCGGCCTCGCATTCCCCAACGCCGACTGCTTCACCAGCCGCAGCGTGCTGCCGTTCTCGCTGAATTCCAGCTCCGACAGGTCCGAGCCTGCCAGCGCATCGATGAGCGTCTTGATCTGTTCCTGCTTCATGCATCGTGCGCTGGATCGCGCATCCGTTGGACCGACGCATCCAGCGGACGCGTGACGGCATGCATGAAAGGTAACGGCCGGCGCGCTTCCTGCCAAAGACGGATTGGCTGTGCCGGGATAAGGGGGGCTTATGACATCGATCAGGACAAGGCGGTCAGCTCGGGCGTGGGCGTCGACATCACCGTACCGGCCAACTCCACGACGAGTTCCAGCACGATGTCCTTCACCGCCTGCGCCGGTTCCGACAGCGGCAGGTGGTCCGACAGACACAGCGCCAGCGGCGCCTCGATCACCGGCTCGACGATCTGGAACTGCCAGGCGCCGCAGGCGGCCACCACCTCGCGCGCCATCGAGGCCGGCAGGATGCTGGCGCCCAGCCCGTCGGCGACGGCGGCCGTCAGCGTGAAGGCCGACTCGATCTCGGCCACCACATGCGGCACCATGCCCGCCCGCACGAAGGCCGCATCGACCAGCTTGCGCACCACGTTGTAGGGACGCGGCAGCATCAACTCCATATCGCGGAGGTCGGCCAGCTTGACCGGCTGCGCGGGCGGCGGCGTGGAGGCCGGGCCGACCAGGAACAGCGGCTCCTTCAGCAGCGGCTGGAAGGTCAGGCCGTGAATGGCCTTGTCGCCGTAAAGCACGGCCAGGTCCATGCGGCCGTTCATGATGAGTTCGCTCAGCGTGGTGCCGTAGTTCTCGTTGAGATAGAGCAGGATGCCGGGGTGGCGCGCGCGCACGGTGCGCAGCAGCGGCAGCGACAGGGCCGAGGCGGCCGTGCCCGGCGCCAGCCCGACCGACACCTGCCCCGACAGCCCCTCCCCCGCCGCCTCCATGTCGACCCGCGCCTGCTCGCACTGCCGCAGGATGATCTGCGCATGGCGGTAGAGCACCTTGCCGGCCTCCGTCGGCGTGACGCCGCGCTTGGTGCGCACGAGCAACTGTTGCCGCACCTCGCCTTCGAGCGTCGCAAGCTGCTGGCTCAGGGCGGGCTGGGCAATGAAAAGAACCTCGGCCGCCTGCGTCAGGCTGCCGATGTCCACGATCTTCACGAAGTATTTGAGGCGTCGCAGGTTCACACGGGGTCCTACGCAAAAGCCGAGCCTAGCACCGGGGCGACGGTGTGACCATCGGACGACACCCAAGACACCGTTGACCACTTCGCCCGCCCCGCGCCCGCGTTGCAAATCGAGGCCGGTTCAACGCCGTCATAAGCAGCGCCTATCGATACAGACCGATCTCGTCTTGGCCTTGCAGCGGCGATCTGCGTACCGTTACGCCCCATGCACCGCTCACTCCAAGGAAGTTCCGTGAACACCCCCTCCCGCATTTCGTCGCGCGTCCGCCGCATCAAGCCCTCGCCGAGCACCTCCGCCGCCGACCGTGCCAACGAACTGCGCCGGCAGGGCAAGTCCATCGTCAACCTGGTCGTCGGCGAGCCCGACTTCGACACGCCCGCCCACATCCGCCGCGCCGCCACCGAGGCCATGGACAAGGGCGCCACACGCTACACGCTGATGTCCGGCACGGTCGAACTGCGCCAGGCCATCGTCGCCAAGCTCAAGCGCGAGAACGGGCTGGACTACGCGATGAACGAGATCATCGTGACCAGCGGCGCCAAGAGTGCGATCTACAACGCCTTCGCGGTCACGGTGGAGCCGGGCGACGAGGTCATCATCCCCGCGCCCTACTGGGTCTCGTATCCCGACATGGTGATCGCCTGCGAAGGCCAGCCCGTGATCGTCGCCTGCCCCGAGGCCAACGGCTTCAAGCTCACGGCCGCGCAACTGGAGGCGGCCATCACGCCGCGCACCCGCTGGCTGCTGATCAACTCGCCGAGCAACCCGACCGGCGCGAGCTACACCGCCGCCGAATACCGCGCGCTGGCCGACGTGCTGCTGAAGCACCCCCACGTGATGGTGATGACCGACGACATCTACGAGCACATCCGCTTCGACGGCGAGACCACCGCGCACATCCTGGCCGTGGAGCCGGCGCTGCGCGACCGCACGCTGGTGGTGAACGGCGTCTCCAAGACCTATGCCATGACCGGCTGGCGCATCGGCTTCGCCGCCGGCCCGGCCGACCTGGTCACGGCGATGGACACGCTGCTCTCGCAGACCTCCGGCAACTGTTGCTCGGTCAGCCAGGCCGCGGCAACCATGGCGCTCAACGGCGATCAGAGCTTCGTCGCGGAGAGCGTGGCCGTCTACAAGCAGCGCCGCGACCGCACGCTGGCCAACATCAACGCCATCCCGGGCCTGAGCTGCGCGACGCCGCCGGGCGCGTTCTACCTCTACATCAACTGCAGCGACCTGATCGGCAAGAAGACGCCGGCCGGCAAGCCGCTGCAACAGGACGGCGACGTGGTGATGTACCTGCTGGAGAACGCCGGCGTGGCCACGGTCGCGGGCACGGCCTATGGCCTCTCGCCTTACTTCCGTCTGTCGATCGCGACCTCCATCGAGAACCTCGACGAGGGCTGCAAGCGCATCGCCGGCGCCGTCGCCGAACTGCATTGAACAACCAGACAACAACACCAAGGACACACCGTGCAATTCAAAGCCATTCGCAAGAACCCCTCGGCCGCACAGGCCGACCCCAAGATCCTCGAAGCGCTGCGCGACATCCCCGTGGCTGCGCTGAGCGACAACATGCACCGCAACATCGGCAGCGTCGGCCTGCGGCCGTATCACCGTGCCGGCAAGAAGACCATGGCCGGCACGGCCGTCACCGTGAAATCGCGCGGCGGCTGCAACCTGACGATGCTGCGCGCCTTCGAGTTCTGCCGGCCCGGCGACGTGCTGGTACTGGATGGCGGCGGCGACATGTCGAACGCGATGATCGGCGGCATCCTCTCCTTCTATGCTGCGAAGATCGGCACGGTGGGCGTGGTGCTCGACGGCTGCATCCGCGACCTGGCGGAGATCTCGGAACGCGATTTTCCGGTGTATGCGCGTGGTGTGAACCACCGTGGGCCGTACAAGGATGGGCCTGGCGAGATCAACGTGCCGGTGGCAGTGGGCGGGATGGTCGTGAACCCCGGTGACATCGTCGTCGGGGACATGGATGGGCTGATGGCTTTTTCGCCGGACGACGCCGAGTGGCTGATCGAGAAGGCGCGGGCTCACCTTGCCACGGAGGCCGAGACGATCCGCGCGATGACCGAGGGGCGCTGGGATCGGTCCTTCATCGACGCGCTGGAAGCACGCTGCCCGAACTGAGGCGCGCTGCGTGAATTGAGGCGCACCGCGTCGACCTTGTATCGTCCGGCGTTGGACGCAGGCCGAGGCTGCGCGCTGGCGAGTCGTCTCCTACACTGGCCGCCTCCTACGCATCCGCACATGGCAGCCACAACGCAGTCACCGCCTGCTAATGCCCACGACTTTCTCGAGAAGTGGCATTGGTACCGCTCGCTGTCGGACGCCTTGCGCGCCTCGACGCTGCAGGCCGCAGTCCTGAAGTATCCGAAGGCCGGGGACACCATAGCTCGCGCTGGCGAGCCAAGCACCCACTGGTACGGCGTGATTCAGGGCTACCTGCAGATGTACGTCGTGAATCCGCAGGGGGCAGAGACCACCCTGTCCTGCATGCGGAAGGGCGAATGGGGCGGCGAGGGCTCCTTGCTGAAAAAGGAACTGCGCCAATACGACCTGCGCGCGCTCACCGATTCCCGGGTCTGCCTTATTCCCCTGGAGACTTTCGACACGCTGCGCTATGCCTCGATCGAGTTCAACCACTTTCTCTGCGACATCATGAACGCACGCATGGGCGAGTTTGTCGGCATGCTCGCGGCGGCTCGGCTGGGAAGTCCGGAGATGCAGTTGGCGAAGGCACTGCTCATGCTCGTCGACCGCCAGGGAGAAGACCTGCAGGAGCTCGCCCTCTCGCAGCACGCGCTGGCATTGATCTCGGGCCTCTCGCGGCAGCGCGTCAACATGGCCGTCAGCGTGTTCAACAACCTCGGGATTGTTCGAAGCGCGCCGCGCAAGGGTTTGTTGCAGGTCCATGTGCCGAGGTTGCATGCGCATGCCCGTTCGGAGCTGTCGGGCGCAGTGGCTACGCTCAGCCCTTCCGCATGATCTCCTGCCGGCGACGGTCCTGCGCGCGGCGACTGCCCGCATCGCTCATGCCGGACGTCAGTCGCTCGTCCAGGGTCGACATCCGCTCTTCGATCTGTCGAAGCACGCTGTCCTGCAATGCCCGCTTCGACATCGCGTAGGCGGTGTTGCAATCGGGCGTGATGCAGCGGGCATATTCGATCGCGGTTGAAAGCAGCCTGTCGGGCTCCACCACTTCGTGGAAGAAGCCAAGCCGTTCCGCCTCATCGAGGGGATAGAGCTTGCCGCGCAGGGTCGCGAGCGCGCCGACCTGGTCCCCCAGGGCGTACTTGATGATCTCGACGTAGGCTGCAGGCATCGGAATGCCGATCGGCACTTCGTTCAGTCCGAACTTCGCGGACTTGCGCGCGGCCACCCGGAAATCACAGTCAAGTGCCGTGATGAGGCCACCCGCGATCGCATGGCCGTTCACTGCCGCCACCGTAGGTCGTGGGTACCTGAATATCCTCAGGTTGGTTTCGCGGTAGGCGCGGTACCACTCGCGGACCTTGTCTTCGCTGCCGCTGCCGAAGATCTCGAAGCTGTACTGGAAGTCGATGCCGGCAGAGAACACATCGCCCTGCCCCGTCAGCACGACCGGCAAGGCATTGAAATTCCGTTCGAGGCAGTCGAACGCCTGATGCAGGTCGGCAAAGAACCGATCGTTCTGGACGTTCACCTTGTTGGTGTTCATGCGCACGACGGCGCAGCCGTCAACCACTTCGATGTCCCAGGGCATGGAGGTCTCCTTCGTGAATGGGAGGAACTCTATGGAATTTGCGCAGCGTTGCTTGTCGTCGTGACGACCACGAAGTCCTGGCGTGGCGACCTATTCGTCCATCCCGGCCGGATGGACCATCCGCTTGCTCGCCAGTTCGAGCAGGATCGCCTTGACCGCTTGGGCAGGCTCCGACAACGGAAGGTGATCCGAGCAGCACAGCGCCAGAGGCATCTCGAGCGCGGGCGATGCAATGCGCCGCAACTCGCCCGATGCCGACTTGGCCACACCGCGTGCCACGGAACACGGCAGGATCGTTGCTCCGACACCCGACGCCACCGCGGCTGCCAACGTGTCGGACGACTCCATCTCCGCGACCACGCGCGGCACCACATGCACCGCTGCAAAGGCCTGGTCGACCCGCCGGCGCAGTTCGTTGGTCGCTCGTGGCAGCAACAGGTCAATGCCGCTCAGGCTTTCGAGCTTGACCTCCCCCCCATCGCCCAACACACCCGGCGGCGCCACGATGAAGAGGTTCTCGGTCAGCAGATGATCGAAGCTGAGCCCCTGCATCGCGCGCCCGCCGCCATACAGCACGGCCATGTCCATCCGGCCTTCGCGCACCACGTCGCACAGCGTGGTACCGAGGTTCTCGTTGATGTGCAACACGATCTGCGGGTAGCGGCCATGCACGGCCTGGAGCAAGGGCAGCGCGAGCGTCGAAGCCGCGGTGCCGGGTGCGAGCCCCACGGACACCTGCCCTGACAAAGCGCGCCCCGCGTTGAGCACATCGGCCTGTGCCTGTTCGAACTGCCGCAGGATGAGTTGGGCGTGGCGGTACAGCGCCTTGCCCGCCTCCGTCGGCTCCACGCCCTTCTGCGTGCGAAGCAACAGTTGCTGCTTGAACTCTCCCTCCAGCGTCGCGATCTGCTGGCTCAAGGCCGGCTGCGCGACATGGAGAACCTCCGAGGCCTGGGTCAAACTGCCGACGTCGACGATCTTCACGAAGTACTTCAAACGCCGGAGATTCACGGGGGCCTCATGGTGATGGTTGCGGGCTCTTTCGAAGCAAGCATCAAGCCACCATACGCACGCGTCAACCGGGGTTACGATCACGCGACCATGACGGTGAATTTCAAGACCTTGAAGAGCTTTGTCACCGCAGTGGATGCCCGCAGCCTGTCGGCCGCGGCGCAGCAACTGGGCCTGGCGCAATCGGCGCTGAGCCAGCACATCGCCTCCCTTGAAGAGCACTTCCGGCACAAGCTGCTGAGCCGCTCGAACGCCGGCGTCACGCCCACGCGGCCGGGCACCGCGCTCTACCGGCATGCGCAGTTGATCCTCAACCATCTGGAGCAAGCCGAGGGTGAACTGATGGCCGCCGGCGAAGCAGGGTTCATCGCCGGCCCGGTGTCGGTGGGCCTGGCCACCTACAGCACCGCGTCGATCCTCTCGACGCCGCTGCTACAGGCCGTGCGCCGCGAATGCCCCAACGTCAACCTGTTCATCAACGACAACTTCGGGCTTGTGCTCAGCGAGATGGTGATGACGGGTCGCATGGACATGGCCGTGATCTACGCGGGCAGCCCGATCAAGGGCCTGCAATTGCAGCCGCTGCTGACGGAGGAACTGTTCTTCGTGGCGCCGGCCGGCACCGCGCTGCCCGCATCGGGCGATCAGACCATCCCGCTGCGCGCGGTGGGCGGCTTCGACCTGCTGCTGCCCAGCCGCATGCACTTCCTGCGCCGGCTGATCGACGACGAATTTGCGCGCATCGGCGTCGCGCCGCGCATCACGGCGGAGATCGAGTCGGCGGCCACGCTGCGGCAGGCGATCGATGCGGGACTGGGCGCCACGATCCTGCCGGCCGCGGTGGCGGGCGTGTCGTCGGCAGCCAATGGGCCTGTCGTGCGCCGCATCGTCGAGCCGGCAATGCAGGCGACGATCTCGCTGTGCGTGACGGACCATCTGCCGATGTCCGACCAGGCCAGCGCGGTGCTGGCCATCCTGCGCAGGCAGGTCGACGAATTGTTCGCCGAGGGACGCTTCGCCGGCATCCGCGCACCCGACGCGCCGGCCTGACCTTCAGTGTGTTTCGAGCGCGGCCGTGGCTGGCGCGGACAACTGGCGCATCGCACTCACCCCTTCCGCCACGAACGGGTCGGCATGGTAGTAGAGCAACTGCGCCCCCATGGACACGAGGTGCTCCACGTCCTGCCGCACGACCAGCGTGCCCGCCACCTTGCCGGCCGCGCGAATGCGCTGCAAGGTCTCGTCCACCAAGTCGAGCACGGGCTGCGCGCGGCGCTTGCCCGGCGCGACCGCGGGCGAATAACCCATCGACTGCGACAGGTCGCCCGGCCCGACGAAGAAGACATCGATGCCTTCGACCGCCAGGATCTCGTCGAGATTGCGCACCGCCTCCACCGACTCGACCATGCCGACGAGCAGCTTGTTCGCATGGTCATCCGGCACGGCATAGCGGAAGGTGTGCACCACCTGCCGCGCGATCTCTGCCGTGTGGATCAGCGGCACCATGACGCCGTCCGCGCCGGCATTGAGGCAGCGCGTGATGGTCGAGCGCTCCTGGTTCTGCGGCCGCACGATGCCGAAGCCACCCGCATAGCGCGCGGCCTTGGCCATGTGGTGAATGTCCTCGTAGCTCGCGAGCCCGTGCTCGCAGTCGATGAAGACCGAATCGGCACCCGAGCGCACAAGCTTCTCGCACAGCGTTGGCGAGATGTGGTTGGGGTTGACCATCAGCACGGAGTCGCCGCGTGCCAGGCGTTGGTGGAGTGAGGTGCTCATTGCTTTGTCTCTCGTTTCAAGGCTTGCCAGGCGTGCCTTCGGGCGCGCCCAACCAGCGGCTGATCTCGACATCCGGCCCCTGGTCGCGCGCGAGCGTGGGGCTGATGACGAGTTGTTCGATGGTCGTGCCCTGCGGCAACGTGCAGGCCAGCAGGATGGCGCGGGCCACGTCCTCGGGTGCCACCATGGCGGCGCGTTCCTCCGCCGTCGGCGGGCGCACGCGCGTGTCCATGATGGGCGTGTTGACCTCGCCGGGCAGGATCGTCGTCGAGCGGATGTTGTTGTTGCGGAAAGTGCCGTGCAGGAAGCCCATGAGATTGACCACCGCTGCCTTGGCCGCACCGTAGGGTGCGCCGCCGAGCAGGTTGGGCCGCACGGCCGCCAGCGACGACACCGTCACCACCGTCCCCGCGCCGGCCGCGAGCATGCCGGGCAGCACCGCCTGGATCAGTACATAGACAGCAGTGAGGTTGACCGAGATCGCCGATTCCCAGTCGTCCGCCTCGATCCAGCGGATGTTGCGCACGCGGCTCGTCAGGCCTGCGTTGTTGATGAGGATGCCGACCGGGCCGACCTCGGCCTCGATCCATCGCACCAGCTCCTGCAACTGCTCGCGGCTCTGGAGATCGGCCTGTCGCGCCCAACCTTCACCGCCCGCCGCCTTGATCTCGGCCACTACCGCATCAAGCGGTTCCTTGCGCCGCCCCATGACCACCACGTGCGCACCTTCGGCAGCCAGCATCAGGGCCGTCGAGCGCCCGATGCCCGAGCCGCCGCCGGTCACGAGCGCGACCTGCCCCTTCAGCGACGCGCCAGCCGTCACGCCAGCACCTCGGCGGGCTTGGCCGCGGGCGCTGCCACCGTCGCAGGCTCGGGCGCGTAGCCATAGTCGATGCGCGCCCGCTCCGTGCTGACCAGGCCCTGGCGCAAGTCGTCTTCCACCAGTTCACGCGGGCGCTCCAGCGCCTCGCCCCAGCCACCGCCGCCAGGCAGTTCGATCTGCAAGCGCTCGCCCGGTGCCAACACCAGCCGCCCCTTGGCGAACACCGCCTTGCCGTCATGCAGCACCGCGCCGTTGCGACCAGCCTGCCCACCCAGCACGCCGAGGCAGGGGTACTTCACATGCTCGGTGCTGAGGTAGATGTTCATCTCGCGGTCCGACAGGTTGCGGATCACGCCGCGCTGGCCCAGGCCGCCGCGGTACTTGCCCGGCCCGCCCGAGTCGGGGATCAACTCCTTGCATTCGGTCAGCACCGGCACCGCCAGCTCGTACATCTCGATCGGCGTCACGCGGCAGTTCGACGGGAAGCTCAGCGTGTCGAGGCCGTCCATCGACGAGCGACCGCCTTGGCCACCGTGGAAGTTCTGCGCGCTGCCATACGCCGTGCCGTCGGAACGCTGGCCCTGGCAATTGATGCCCCAGATCGGCGCGCCGCCGCTGTCGCCCATGGCGCCGTGCGGTACCACGTCCTGCAAGGCCTTGAAGATCAGGCTGGGAATGCAGTGGCCGACCAGGTTGCGCGCCGCACCGGCCGCATGGGGTCGCGGGTTGAGGATGGAGCCCTCCGGCGCGGAGTCGGTCAACGCCACCATGCAGCCTTCGTTGTTGGGCGTGTCCGGGTCCAGCAGGCACTTGAGCGCATACACGCTGTGCGCCACCCGGTAATGCGGCACCACGTTGATGCCGCGCGCCACCTCGGGCGAGGTGCCGGTGTAGTCGACATGGATCGAGTCGTCACCCACCTCGACGTTGACGCACAGCTTGACCTCGGTCTCGAAGCCGTCGATGGTCATGTCGGCCTTGTAGCTGCCGTTGGGCCAGGCCGCAATGGCTTGGCGCATGTGGCGCTCGGAACGGCTGAAGATCGCTTCGCCCAAGCCTTCGCAATCGTCCAGCCCGTACTCGTCCATGAAGCGCATGAACTCGCGGCACATCACCTCGTTGGCCGCCACCATGCTCTGGATGTCACCGCGCACTTCATGCGGCAGGCGCACGCTGGCCTCGATGACAGAGAACACGTCGGTGTTCGGCTGCCCGGCCTTGAACAGCTTGAGCATCGGGATGCGGATGCCCTCCTCGAACATGTCGGTCGAGTCGGGCGACTGCGGACGTCCGCCGATGTCGGGCAGGTGGGCGATGCTGCCCGCGTAGGCGACGATCTTGCCGTTGCGGAACATGGGCGTGAGCATCACCATGTCCGGCAGGTGGCCGGTGCCGATGATCGGGTCGTTGGTCGCGAGCACGTCGCCCGACTCCAGCGACTCGGGCGGGAAGGCCGGCAGGAAATAGTTCTGCGCGGCCATCGGCAACGTGGTGATGAACACCGGGATCGACCAGGTGCACTGCGCCAGCGCGCGGCCCTTGGCATCGAGCAAAACGTTCACGTAGTCGTGGTTCTCGCGCACGATCGGCGAGAAGGCAGTGCGGCCGAGGGCGCTGTCGGCCTGGTCGGCAATGAACACCAGGCGGTCCCACATCACTTGCAGCGTGATCGGGTCGTTGAAGTCGGGCTTGAGCATGGACATGACGTGTGACCTTCAGTTCAGAAGCATGATGAGGTTGTGCTGGGCATCGAGCGACGCGCTCGCGTTGGGGCCCATGACGACGGTGGACTCCCGCTGCTCGATGATGGCGGGGCCTTCGACGGGCACGCCGGGCAGCAGCGCGTAGTGGTCATAGACGGGCGTGTCGACGGTCTTGCCGAGTTCGGAGAAAAACACCGGGCGCGTGCCCTTGCGCGGGTCACGCACCGCGCCGGCTTCGCCGCGCAGGTTGGCGAGTGAGACAGCAGCCTTCGGGCCGCTGGCACGGATGCGCCAGGTGATGATCTCGGCATCGGTGCCGCTCACGGCCCGGCCATACAGCGCGACGTAGTTCGCATGGAAGCGCGACAGCAGCTCCGGCAGGAAGGCTGGGTCGGCCGGGTCGATGTCGGGCAACGCAACCGAGATCTCGTAGCCCTGCCCCACATGGCGCATGTCGACCGTGTACGAGAAGCTGATGCGGTCCGCCGGCACCTTGCTGGCCAGCACCACTTCGCGGCCCTGGTTGGCCAGGCTGGTCTTGACCACGTTCACCGCGCTCGGATTCCAGGCCGACAGGCGCATCGGCAAGCTGGTCGACAGGTCGGCTGCCACCGGCGCGCCGAGCAGTCCGATCGCCGAGGTGACCCCCGCGCCCAGCGGGCAGATCACCTTGCGGATGCCGAGCTTGCGCGCCACGCCATAGGCATGCACCGGACCCGCACCGCCGAAGGCGATCAGCGGCAGGGCACGCGGGTCGACGCCGCTGTCGGTCGCCTGCATCGAGGCGGCCTCGGCCATGCTTTCATTGACCATGTCGTGGATGCCCCAGGCGGCGCGCTCGGCGCTGATGCCCAGGTCCTTGGCGAGGCGCTCCATCGCCGCAGCGGCGGCCGGGCGGTCGAGCGCAAAATCGCCGCCGAGGAAGGACTTCTCGTCGAGGTAGCCGAGCAGCAAATCCGCATCCGTCACGGTCGGCTCGGTGCCGCCGCGGCCGTAGCAGGCCGGTCCGGGCGCCGCCGCCGCGCTGCGCGGGCCGACGCTCAGCAGCCCCATCTTGTTGCGCGCCGCGATGCTGCCGCCACCGGCGCCGATCTCGATCATGTGGATCGACTGGATCTTCAGCGGAAAGCCGCTGCCCTTGCGGAAGCGCTCGTGGCGCGCTACTTCGAGATCGTTCGCCACCATCGGCTGGCCGTTCGGGATCAGGCACAGCTTGGCCGTCGTGCCGCCCATGTCGAAGGACAGCACGCTTTGCTCGCCGGCCTGGCGCGCATAGTCGGCTGCGGCCACGGCGCCTGCAGCCGGCCCTGATTCGATGAGACGCACCGGCGTGCGCGAGGCCGACGAACTGGGCACCACGCCGCCGCTGGAAGTCATCCACAGCAACTGCCCTTCGACGCCACGCTGCGACAACTCGCGCTCCAGGTGGTTCACATGGCCGACCATCATCGGCCGCGTGTAGGCATTGACGACGGTGGTGGAGGCCCGGTCGTATTCACGCACCTCGGGGCACACCGTCGACGACAGCGACACCGAGATGTTCGGCGCCACTTCGGCGATCAGCTCGGCCACGCGCCGCTCGTGCTGCGCGTACTTGTAAGCATGCAGCAGGCACACCGCAACCGACTCGACCTTGCGTTCGAGCAGCGTGCGGGCGATGGCGCGCACGCCCTCCTCGTCCAGCGCCTTGATGATGGTGCCATCGGCGGCGATGCGCTCCTCCACACCAAAGCACAGCTCGCGCGACACCAGCGGGGCCGGGTACTGGATGCGCAGGTCGTACAGGTCGTAGCGGCCTTCGGTGCGAATGCGCAGCATGTCCTGGAAGCCGTCGGTGGTGATGAAGGCGGTGTGCACGCCACGGCGCTCCAGTACCGCGTTGGTGACCACCGTGGTGGCGCCAAGAATCTGCAGTGCGCCGTTGGACTTGGCCTTGCTCGCGTTCTTCGCACGCACCTTGGCGAGCAATTCATCCACCCCCTGCAGCACCGCACGCGCAGGCGCGTCCGGCGTGCTCAGGACCTTGTGCAGCAGGATGGTGCCGTCGTCCTCGGTCATGGCGAAGTCGGTGAACGTGCCACCTGTGTCGAATGCCAGTTTCATGCTTTTCAGCTCCTAAGTGTTCGGTTGAGTTGCCTGGACTTCAGGCGGTGGCGGTGTCGGTTGCGCGGCGGCCTGTCATGAACAGTTCGCCCAGGTCGGCGTTGCTCAGCTCGCTGCAGGGGCTGTCCCAGATCACCTTGCCCAGGCGAAGGACCACGGCGCGTTCGGCCGCCTCCATCGCCTTGCGGGTGTTCTGCTCGACCAGCAGGATCGTGCGGCCGCCCTTGTGCAGGCGCTTGAGTTCATTGAAGACCAGCGTGATGGCCTGCGGCGAGAGGCCGACCGAGGGTTCATCGACCAGCAGGATCTCCGGCCGGCGCAGCACGGCCATGGCCATCTCGAGCAATTGTTGCTCGCCGCCCGACATGTTCCCGGCCAGCTCGTTGCGGCGCTTCTGGAGGATCGGGAACAGGTCGTAGACGTAGTCGCGCTCGCCCTTGAGGTCGCCGTCCTTGATCGTGTAGGCCGCCATCTCCAGGTTCTCGTCGATGGTCATGAGCTGGAAGTTGCAGCGGCCCTGCGGCACGTAGGCGATGCCGTGGCCGAGCATGGCCTGCGGCTTGAGGCCGGCGATGTCCTTGCCCTTCCAGCGGATCGCGCCGCCCTTGTGGGTGGTCATGCCGAAGAGCGACTTCAGCAGCGTCGACTTGCCGGCCCCGTTGGGCCCGAGCAGCGTCACGAATTCGCCGTGGCGGATCTTCAGGTCCACACCGTGCAGGATGTCCAGGTGGCCGTAGCCGGCATAGAGATTGTCGATTTCGAGTTCCATGGTGGGCTCCGTGTTCAGCCGCCGAGATAGGCTTCGATGACTTCGGGGTTCTTCACCACGGCCTCGGGCGTGTCGTCCGCCAGCTTGGCGCCCTGGTGCAGCACCACCACGCGATGGCTGAGGTTCATCAGCACGTCGGTGTTGTGTTCGATCACGACGAAGGTCACGCCCAGTTCGCGGTTCGCATGCTCGATGCTCTGGATCACCTTCTCGATGAGGATCGGGTTGATGCCGGCCAGCGGCTCGTCCAGCAGGATCAGTTCCGGCTCGGGCATCAGCATGGAGGCGAACTGGAGCAGCTTCTGCTGGCCGCCGGACATGTTGCCCGCCGGCAGGTGCGCCACGCGCGAGAGCCCCGTGATCTCGATCAGTTCCTTGGCCCGCTTGCGCAAGGCAATCACGCGGCGCTTGGCAGAAGGCCCGATCCAGAAGGTCGACAGCACATTCGGAAAGCTCGACATCTGGCCCGCCAGCACCAGGTTCTCCTCGCAGTCCAGCGTCGGGAAGACCACCGTCTTCTGGAAGCTGCGCAGGAAGCGGCCTTCGCGGGCGATGCGGTTCATGGGCCAGTCGGTGATGTCGACGCCCTTGAGCAGCACGCGGCCGGCGTCGCTTTTTTGCAGGCCGGTGCAGCAGTCGAACAGCGTCGACTTGCCGGAGCCGTTGGGGCCGATCAGGCCCATCACCTCGCCGCGACGCACTTCGATGTCGACGCCTTGCAGGGCCGCCACCGCTCCGTAGTTCTTGCGCAGGCCTTCGATGCGCAGCATGGATGTATCGGCAGTCATTTCGCCACCTCCTTGTCGCTGCCGATGCCGGCGATGCGTGCCGCAAAGCGTTCGAACAATGGCGCCAGCCCTTGCGGGAACACGAACACCAGGCCAAGCAGCACGATGCCGTAGATCACCATGCGCAGTTCTGGCGTGATGCGCAGCGCTTCCGACACCGCGACGAAGACGAAGCTGCCGATGACCGCACCCGGGATCTTGCCGACGCCGCCACCCAGCACGATGATGAGGATGGTGTTGGAATAGTAGGCCTGGAACACCAGCGGGCTCACCACCGTGGAGAAGTGGGCGTAGAGGCTGCCGCCGAGGCCGGCGAACACTGCGCTCAGCATGAACACCAGCAGCTTGTAGGTCCAGGTCGGCACGCCGAGCGATTCGGCCAGGCGCTCGTTGTCGCGGATGGCCACCATGCAGCGGCCGGCCGGCGAGCGGATCAGCGCCACGAAGCCCAGCACCGCGAGCGCGGCAATCACCAGCGCGAGGTAGAAGTACTCCGGCGCCTGGACGACGGTGAAGGCCCAGTCGCCGAAGCCGATCCGCGGACGCGGCACACCGGAGAGCCCCATGTCGCCGCGCGTCAGGTCGACCCAGTTCTTCGACACCATCTGCGCGATCACGACCAGGCCTAGCGTACACATCACGAAGGAGGTGTCGCGCAGCCGCAGCGCCGGGATGCCGAGCGGCAAGGCAATGAGCCCGGCTGCCAGCCCCGCCACCACCAGGTTCACGATGAACGAGGTGCCGAAGTGGATCGACATCAGCGCTGAAACATAGGCGCCAAAGCCGAAGAAGACGCCCTGTGCGAGCGAGAGCATGCCGGTGTAGCCGAGGATCAGGTTCAGGCCCAGCGCGGGCAGGAGGAAGATCATCGCCAGCACCATGGCGTGCAGGTAGTAGTCGCCCAGGAAGAGCGGCGCGGCGAGCAGCGCGGCCAGGCCCAGGGCGCAAGCGCTCCAGTTGACCGTGGCCAGCCGCGCGGCGGGCAGGCGGGGAGTGTCCAGCGTGGTGGTTGACATGATGGCCTGTTGCATGGGATTTGTTGTCAGAACCTGGCCTTGCTGCTGAACAGGCCGTGCGGCCGCAGCATCAGCATCAGGAGCAAGGCGATGAAGCCGACGGAGTCGCGGTACTGCAGGCCGATGTAGCCCGCGACCAGGCTTTCCACGACGCCGAGCAGCAAGCCCGCGATGAGCGTGCCGCGCACGTTGCCCATGCCGCCCATGACGATCACGGCGAAGGTCTTCAGCGTGATCGACTCACCCATGCCACCGTAGATGCTCACGTTGATGGGGCCGGTGAGGATCCCCGACAGCGCCGCGATCGCCACGCCGATCAGGAAGGTCTTGCGCACCACCTGCTCGACGTCGATGCCGTTGACCTGGCAGCACTCGATGTTCTGCGACACGGCACGGATCGAACGGCCCAGACGCGTGCTGCGCACCATCCATTCGAGCGCGACGAACACCACGACGGTGACGCCGACCAGGATCACGCGTTGCTGCGACATGCCGAAGTCGCCCAGCTCGATCGGCTCGATCCAGCCGCCCGAGAACACCTTGTAGCCGCCGCCAAAGGCGAGGATCACGACGTTCTGCAGGATCAGCGACAGGCCCAGCGTGGCCAGCACACCGGCCTGGAAGGGCTGGCCGACGAGCCGCTGCATGACGGCACGACCGATGACCACCGCGATCACGCTGACGATCGCGACGCCCCCGATGATCGCCAGGCTGTATTCGCTGGTCAGGTGGCTCATCACCCACCAGGCCGCGAAGGTGCCCAGCATGTAGTATTCGCCGTGCGCGAAATTGATGGCGCGCAGCACGCCGAAGATCATCGTCATGCCGGCAGCGACCAGGGCGTACATCGACCCGGTGATGATGCCGTTGACGATCTGCTCGAGGATGAAGGAGTCCACTGTGGATGTCCTTGGAGGAGGTTCTTGCGCCTTACTTGGCGCTGGTCCCGTAGTCCACCTTGGTGGTGATCATTCCCTTGATGACCGGCTTGGCATCGACGATCTCGACCAGCGCCATCGGCAGCACGGCCTGGTTGTGGTCGTCGAAGGTCACGCTGCCCATCGGGCTCTCGTACTTGATGCCGGCCAGCGTGTTGCGCACGTCTTCGCCCTTCGCGCTCTTCGCATTGCGGATCGCCTGCGCGATCAGCTGCAAGGTGTCGTAGTGCGTGTAGGCATGGTTGTTGGGCATCTCGCCGCCATTGGCCTTCTTGTAGTCCTCGACGAACTTCAGGCTGCGCGGCGCCGGCACTTCCGGTAGCCAGGCCGCTGCCTCGACCGCGCCGTTCATGACCTTGGGCGCCGCGGCGATGGTGTCCTTGGTGTTGAACTCGCCGTTGCCGACCAGCGCGATCTTGCCGGCCAGGCCCAGCTCCAGCATCTGCCGCGCGATGATCGGCGTGGTGTCGGCCTGGCCGTAGAGGATGATGGCCTGCGCGCCCGAGCGGCGGATCTTGCTGAGCACCGTGCGGAAGTCGGTCTCGGAATCCTTGTAGTAGTCCTCGCTGAGGATCTCGGCGCCTTCGTACTTCGGCAGGTAGCGCTTGGTGAACTTGATGGCGCCGCGGCCGTAGTCGCTGTCCACCGACAGCACGGCGAACTTCTTGAAGCCCTTGTTCTTGACCGAATACTCCAGCACGGTCGCTGCGCGCACTTCATCGGTCGGGTAGTTGCGGAAGGTCCACTTGAAGCCGCCGACGCCGGCCTTGTAGGTGATGTCGGGGTTGGACGATGCGGCATTGACGAGCAGCACCTTCGACTCTTCGGCGAGCGGCTGCATCGCCAGCGTCACCGAGCTGCAGATGTCGCCGATGATGATCGGCGTCTTCTCCAGGCTGATCATGCGCTGCGTGGCCGCGACGCCTTCGGACGGCACGCATTGGCTGTCACCGCTCACCAGTTGCACCTTGCGTCCGAGCAGGCCGCCGGCAGCGTTGATCTCGCTGGCTGCCAGCGCCGCACCCTTGTTCGCGAAGGCGCCGTAGCGCGCGTTCGGGCCGCTCATCGGGCTGATGATGCCGATCTTGATGGGGTCGCCCGCCTGCGCCGCGGCATACGAGAAGGCACACAGGCCCAGAAGCGCAACAGCGGCGCCCCGTGCAGCCGCGCCAAGGGTGGGGGTCGTGGGAATACAGCTCATCGCATTTCTCCGGTCGATTGCAGGTGAATGGTGGGGTTGTGAATGAATGGTAGGAACGGCGCGGCGAAAGGGCCAATACGGAATCCGGCTTCGGGCATCGCCATTCCTGATGGGGCCTACGAAAGCTCTGCCACGGCCGCCGCGATGCGCCGACAGCCTTCCTCGATCTGCTCGACGCTGGTGGCGGTCGACATGCGGAAGTAGGGCGACAGGCCATAGGCCGTGCCGGCCAGCACCATGACGCCGCCCGCCTCCAGGAAATGGATGACGACGTCGTTGTCGGTCTCCAGCACCTTGCCCGCGGGCGTGCGCTTGCCGATCAGGCCGCCGCAGTGCGGATAGAGGTAGAAGGCGCCACCCGGTGCGCGGGCACGGATGCCGGGGATTTCGTTCAGCAGGCGCACCGCCGTGTCGCGCCGCTTCCGGTACGTCGCGACCCATTCGGGCAGGAAGGTCGGCGCCGAATTGAGCGCGACCACCGCTGCCGCCTGGCTCATGGACGACACGCCGCTGGTGGACTGCGACTGCAGCATGTCCAGCGCGCCGATGATGTCTTCCGGCCCGGCCGCATAGCCGATGCGCCAGCCGGTCATCGCATAGGTCTTGGAGACGCCGTTGACCAGCAGCGTGCGATCCCGCAGCGCCGGCTCGATCACGAGCAAATGTTGCGCCTCCACGTCGTCGAAGCGGATGTGCTCGTAGATGTCATCGGTCAGCACCATCACCTGCGGGTGGCGCATGAGTACATCGGCCAGAGCGCGCAACTGGGCCGGCGTGTAGGTGGTGCCGGTCGGGTTGGTCGGCGAGTTGAAGACCAGCCAGCGCGTCTTTGGCGTGATTGCGGCTTCCAGCGCCTCGGGCGTGAGGCGGAAGTCGTCTTCCTCGCGGCATTGGACGATGACGGGCGTGCCGTCGCAGGCCAGCACCATGTCGGGGTAGGACACCCAGAAAGGCGCCGGGATGATGACTTCCATGCCCTCTTCCACCGTCACCGACAGCGCATTGAACAGCGCATGCTTGGCGCCGCAGGTCACGATGATGTCGCGCGGCGAATAGTCCAGGCCGTTCTCGCGCTTCAGCTTGGCCGCGATGGCCTGGCGCAGCGCGAGCGTGCCGGCCACAGGCGTGTAGCGCGTCTCGCCACGCTCGATCGCGTCGCAGCCGGCCTGGCGGATGTGCGCCGGCGTGTCGAAATCGGGCTCGCCGATGGCCAGGTTGATGATGTCTCGGCCTTCGCGACGCAGTGCGGCGAAGCGCTCGGCCGCCGCTGCGCTCGGGGATGGCTTGATGCGACGGATGCGCGACGAAATCCGGGATGCGGTCACTGGGGTTCCTCTGCGTTGCAATGGAACGAACGGTAGGCTTTTCCGGCCGTGGCGGCCAAGACGCCTTTGTTCTACGGCGTTCGCATTCGCTGATGGCGGCGCGTGATCGCGGCCCGGCATAAGCATTCCGGATGGGATCAGACCGAACTCGTCTTGTTGCGCACCGGCGCGGTGCGTAAGGTGGCGCCTTCGCCTCGAACCACCCCGGAGACATCTTGCGCCCATCCGTCCTGGCCACCCGTGCCACCTTCCCCGACATCGCCGACCGCCTGCACCTCTACTTCGACGTCGAGGACAACCCCTCGGACACCATCTGGAGCCCCGCCGAACTGCGCCAGCGCCTGCAAGGCAAGCAGGGCGTGATGAGCACCGGCAGCGAGCGCATCGACGCCGCGCTGCTCGACGCCTGCCCGCAGCTCAAGGCGGTCTGCAACGTCGGCGTGGGCTACAACAACGTCGACGTGGCGGCTTGCACCGCACGCGGCGTGCTGGTCACCAACACGCCCGACGTCCTGACCGAGACCACCGCCGACTACGGCTTCGCGCTGATGATGGCCACGGCCCGGCGCATTGCCGAGTCGCAGGACTTCGTGCGGCGCAAGGAATGGACGAAGACCGGCATCTTCGACATGTTCGTGGGCGGCGACGTACACGGTTCGACGTTGGGCATCCTGGGCATGGGCCGCATCGGCCGTGCCATCGCGCGGCGCGGGGCGCTCGGCTTCGGCATGAAGGTGATCTATCACAACCGCTCCCGCCTCTCCGCCGATGCCGAGGCCGAATCCGGCGCAAGGTACGTCGACAAGGCGACCTTGCTGAAGGAAGCGGATCACCTGATCCTGGTGCTGCCCTACTCGCCCGAATCGCACCACACGATCGGCGCGGCCGAGCTGGCGCAGATGAAGCCATCGGCCACGCTGACCAACATCGCACGCGGCGGCATCGTCGATGACGCCGCGCTGGCCGACGCCCTGCGCGCCGGCACGATCGCCGCTGCGGGCCTCGACGTGTTCGAAGGCGAGCCTTCCATCCACCCTGGTTTGATCGGCTTGCCGAATGCCCTGCTCACACCCCACATCGGCAGCGCATCAGTACAAACGCGCCGAGCCATGGCGGCCCTGACCATCGACAATCTGATCGCCGCGCTCGGCTTCGGCCCGCGCTCCGGCCAGCCGCCCACGCCCGTCAACCCGCAGGTGTTGACCCAGCAAGCCACCGATTCCAGGAGTACCGTTTGAACCCCGTCCTCAAGAGCTTCGACCTCACCGGGCGCACCGCGCTCATCACCGGCTCCAGCGCCGGCATCGGCTTGGCGCTGGCGCGCGGCCTGGCCGGCGCCGGTGCGCGCATCGTGCTGAATGCGCGCAACGCGGCGAAGCTCGAAGCCTCTGCCGAAGCGCTGCGTGCCGAAGGCGCGCAGGTCGTCACTTCCGCCTTCGACGTGACCTCGGGTGAAGCCGTCAACGCCGCCATCGAGAAGATCGAGACCGAGACCGGCCCCATCGACATCCTCATCAACAACGCCGGCATGCAGCGCCGCAACCCGCTCGACCAGTTCGAAGAAGCGCACTGGCACGAGATCATCAAGACCAATCTCGACAGCGTGTTCCTCGTCGGCCAGGCAGTCGCCAAGCGCATGATCCCGCGCAAGCGCGGCAAGATCATCAACATCTGTTCTGTGCAGAGCGAACTGGGCCGCCCCGGCATCGCGCCTTATGCGGCCACCAAGGGCGCCCTGAAGATGCTGACCAAGGGCATGGCCATCGACTGGGGCCAGTACGGCATCCAGGTCAACGGCATCGGCCCGGGTTACTTCAAGACCGAGCTCAACGATGCGCTGGTCAAGAACGCGGAGTTCTCTGCCTGGCTGATCGGCCGCACGCCCTCGCGCCGCTGGGGCGACGTGGAAGACCTCGTGGGCGCCGGAGTGTTCCTCTCCAGCGACGCGTCGAACTTCGTCAACGGCCACATCCTCTATGTCGACGGCGGCGTGACCGCTCAACTCTGAACCGATCAAGGCACACAGCACCATGGAAGCCCTCGTCATCCACGCCCCCGGCGACCTGCGCGTCGAGCAATACGAAACCGCCGAGCTCGGCCCCGATCAGCTGCAAGTGCGCGTGCGCTGCGGCGGCATCTGCGGCTCCGACCTGCACTACTACCAGCACGGCGGCTTCGGCACCGTCCGCATCAAGGAGCCGATGGTGCTGGGCCATGAAGTGGCCGGCATGATCGAAGCCGTCGGCGCCCAAGTCACGAAGTACAAGCCGGGTGACCGCATCGCGATCAGCCCGAGCCGGCCCTGCGGTCTTTGCAAATATTGCCAGGAAGGCTTGCAGAACCATTGCCTCGACATGCGCTACTACGGCAGCGCGATGCGCACGCCGCACGTGCAGGGGGCCTTCCGCCAGCAGATCGTGGTGGAGCAGCACCAGGCGCATCTGCTGGCCGATTCGGTGAGCGATGGCGAAGGCTCGATGGCCGAGCCCTTTGCGGTGGCGCTGCATGCGGTGCGGCGCGCGGGACCGCTGCTCGGCAAGCGCGTGCTGGTCACGGGCTGCGGCCCGATCGGTGCGCTGGCGATCATCGCGGCGCGGCGTGCGGGTGCGACCCACATCGTCGGCACCGACGTTGGCGCGCATACGCTGGGGAAGGCGCTCAAGGTCGGCGCCGATGAAGTCGTGAACGTCGCCGAAGACCCGCAAGGCCTGGCCCGCTTCACCGCCGACAAAGGCAGCTTCGACGTGCTCTTCGAAGCCAGCGGCAATGCCCGCGCCCTGGTCGGTGCATTCGACGCACTGCGCCCGCGCGGCATCATCGTGCAGATGGGCCTGGGCGGCGAGTTCACGCTGCCGATCAACACCATCGTCGCCAAGGAGTTCGACCTGCGCGGCACCTTCCGCTTCCACGAGGAATTCGCGGTCGCGGTGGAACTGCTCAACAAGGGCCTGGTCGACGTAAAGCCGCTGATCTCGGCCACGCTGTCGTATCGCGATTCGGCCCGTGCGTTTGCGCTGGCGGCCGATCGGTCCCAGGCGATGAAGGTGATCCTGAACTTCGACTGAGGCAGGCCCGAATCGATGGAAGGGCTCCGGCTCGACAGGTCCTCAGGGAACTGGGTCGAGCAGTGCCTTAAGCGCCTTGTTCTTCCAGGCCTGGCGGATCAGCAGCTTGACGACAGCGGTATCTGCCAAGGCCAGCGTCACCCTGACGCCAACCACCTTGCTGCCCCAAAGCAATTTCTCGACGAATTCCGGGTACATCGCCAGCGCTTGTTCTCGCTGTTGTTCCGACACGAAGACGTGAATGTGCGCTTGCTCGGGCGGGGTCGTGACAAAGATCTTGCCTCGCACGCGGAATGAGCCGAAGTGATGGTGCGGCTCCTCGGTGACTTCCGGCAGCGCCATCGCGTACTTTCGAACGGTCGCGAACTTCACTTCGGTCGTGCCCGCTCAACGGTGGTGGCAAGCGTGCTTCAGCCAGCGGCGACGCGACGATGGTGTCCGATCTCGAAGTCGTTGCGCCCGCTGCGGTCCACGCCCTTCAACAGCCACAACGGTCGCTGCCCAAAATTGACAGCCACGCCGGTCTTGCCATCCGACGGGCGCAGGTCCCGCTCGAACACCGACGTGGCTGGCATGTAGCGCAAGGCCACGCCCGTGCGGCGCTTGGTCGACGTGTTGGCCTTGGCGCCGTGGATCATGTAGACGTCATGCAGTGACATCTGGCCCGGTTGCAACTCGAGGTCGACCGCGTCGGCTTCGTCGAAGGCGCCTTCGGCCATGCGCTGGTTCAACGTGAGATCGGTGCGGTCTTCATGCAGGTGCGGGTGCAGCACCTCGCCGATATGCGAACGCGGGATCACGCGCAGGCAGCCGTTCTCGACCGTCGACTCCTCCAGCGCGACCCACACCGTGCAATTGGCGAGCGGGCGAATCGGCCAGTAGTGGCCGTCCTGGTGCCACGGCGTCTCGAAGCCCTCGGACGGCGGCTTGCAGAACACATGGCAGCCCCAGAGGATCACGTCCTCGCCGATCACGCCGGAGACGAGCTCGACGATCTCCGGGTCCATCGCGAGGTCGAGGAAGGAGCGGCTGCCGCGCACGCCCTCGCCGTTGTCGCCTTCGATGTGCGCGGAGACCAGCTTCTCCGGCCGCACGCCGGGGTTGTCGCGAATCAGCGCATCGAGCGCCTCGCGCATCTGCGTCACGCGATCAGCCGGCAGGCGGAACTGCGGGATCACATAGCCTTCCGCGCCGTACTGGGCGATCTCACTGGCGGACAAGCGTGCCATGGCCTTTCTCCTTGATCGATCAGCTCCGGACGAACATCGTCACCAGCGGCTCGTCGCCGACCTGGCGGCTCCAGTGGCCGTGCACCGTCGCGTCGAAGGTCGCGCCTTCGGGCAGCTTGTCGTCCGAATAGAAATGCTCGCCGGCCTTGAAGACGCGCGATACGCCGCCTTGCAGGCCGATCTCCATCTGCCCTTGCAGGATCAACACCCATTGCGGCGTCACGGTGCAGTGGAACTGGCTGCGAAAACCCACCGGGCTGTGGCGCAACTGGTAGCCCTGCGACGGAAAGAGTTGCGACAGCTGCGAAGCCGCCGTGCCCTCGCCGAGTTCAATGGCCTCCTCCCGAAAGCGCGCCTTGCCGTCCGTGTCGGTGAAGAGGATGACTTTGGTGAATGCGGTCATGTCGTCGAGCCCTTCAATCGAGGCGCAGGCCGCTGGCGCCGTCGAACACGTGCGCATTGGCCGGATCGAGCGCCAGGTAGACCGTGTCGTCCGGCCCCACGTCCGTGCGGCCGTGCATCACCAGCACCAGCTTCTCCTGCCCCACCTGCACCAGCAGTTCTGTCTCCGCGCCGGTGGGTTCCACCACGACCACCTGCGCCGGGATGCCTTGGTTGGCGGGCGCCAGCACCAGGTCGGTGGGCCGCACGCCGTAGTGCACCGACTGGCCGTCCGTGACCTTCGCGCCATCCGGCAACGGCCAGTAAGCACCCTGCGCCTCGACCCAGAAACTGCCCTCGACCTTGCGCGCCGTGCCCGCCAGCACGTTCATCGACGGCGAGCCGATGAACTGCGCCACGAACAGGTTGCCCGGCCGATCGAACAGTTCCAGCGGCGTGCCGATTTGTTCGATGATGCCGTCGTGCATGACCACGATGCGGTCGGCCATGGTCATGGCCTCGATCTGGTCATGCGTCACATAGACGGTGGTGGTCTTCAGGCGCTGGTGCAGCGCCTTGATCTCGGCACGCATGGCCACGCGCAGCTTCGCGTCGAGGTTGGACAGCGGCTCGTCGAACAGGAACACCTTCGGATCGCGCACGATCGCGCGCCCCATGGCCACGCGCTGCCGCTGGCCGCCCGAGAGCTCACGCGGGTAGCGACCGAGCAACTTGTCGAGGTTCAGGATCTTCGCGGCCTTCTCGACGCGCTCGGCCGTGACGCCCTTGTCCGCATCGCGCAGGCGCAGGCTGAAGGCCATGTTTTCACCGACCGTCATGTGCGGATACAACGCATAGCTCTGGAACACCATCGCGATGTCGCGGTCCTTCGACTCCAGCTCGTTGACGACCTTGCCATCGATGAGGATCTCGCCGCCGGTGATGTCCTCCAGGCCCGCAAGCATGCGCAGCAACGTGGACTTGCCGCAGCCCGAGGGGCCGACCAGCACGACGAACTCGCCGTCCGTGATCTCGAAGCCCAGGCCCTTGAGGATGTCGGTCTTGCCGAATGATTTCTTGATATTGCGGAATGTGACGGAAGCCATTGAATCTCCTCGTTGTCGTTTTAGCTCTTCACAGCACCGGCCGTGAGACCGCCGACCATGTAGCGCTTGAAGGTGTAGTAGATGGCTGCCGGGGGCAACGCGTAGATCAGGCCCGTCGTCATCAGCAGTTCCCACGGCGAATCGTCGGCGGACAGGAAATTGCCGAGTGCCACCGCCAAGGTCACGCTCGTGTCCTTCGACAGCAGCAGGAAGGCAAACAGGTACTCGTTCCAGGCCAGCAGCAGCGCATAGGTGCCCACGGCCACCAGCGACGGCACCATCAACGGCAGGTACACCAGGCGGAACAGTTGCAGCGGCGAGGCGCCATCCATCCGCGCGGCTTCGTCGAGTTCGTAGGGCAGCTTGTCCGAAGCCTGCTTGAGCACCCAGATGCAGTACGGCGAAGCGATCGTCACCATGGCCAGGATCAGCGACCACTGGCTGTTGAGCAGCCCGTAGTTGCCCATGGTCTTGTACATCGGCACGGCCAGGAAGGCAGCCGGGATGAAGTACGTGAACAACGCCATGTTCATCACCGTGCGTCCGCCGCGCACGCGCAGCCGGCTGATGGCGAAAGCGGCCGTGGTCGCCACGAACAGCGTGAGCACGCCGACCGAGATCGCGATGAGCAGCGAGTTCCAGAGTTGCTGCCAGAAGTGGGTCAGGTAGAAGTGCTTCTCGCCGAACACGATAGCGAAGTTCTGCAGCGTCGGGTGCGTCGGCCACAGGTGCCCCGAGGTGGCCGAGTCCCTGGGCGAGATCGCGAACAGCACCATGTGGTAGACCGGGATCAGCGTCCACAGCACCACCGGGATGCCGATGAGGAGCAGCTTGGCCTCGGTCGCGATGGCCTTGGGGGTCCAGCGCTTTGTCATTTGGAGAGCCTCTTCATCATGAAGTACACAAGAGGCAGCACGAGCGGCATTGCCACCACGATCGATGCCATCGACAAGTCCACCTGGTCCAGCCGCAGATAGCGAATACCGAGCGTCGCCAGGACGTGCGTCATGTCGGCAGGGCCACCACCGGTCAGCAGGTAGACGCTGTTGAAGTCACCGAGCGTCCAGATCATCGAGAGGATGGTCGAGGTGAGGTACAGCGTCTTGAGCGCCGGCCAGCTGATGAACTTGAATTTCTGCCAGGAGGTGGCGCCGTCCACAGAAGCAGCCTCGTATTGCTCGGAAGGAATGGCGAGCCGGCCCGCGACGAGGATCAGGGTCCAGAACGGCAGCGACTTCCACACATGCATCAGCATCGCGAAGGTCAACGCCAGCGTCGGGTCGTTGAGCCAGTTCGGCCCATCGGCACCCGTCAGGCGGAAAATGGTGGTGTTGATCACGCCCCACTCCGGGTTGAGCATGAAGCGCACCGACAGGATGGTCGGGATCGAGGGCATGGCCCACGGCAGGATGAACAGCGCCGAGACGATCTTGATCCACCAGCGCGTCTGCACGAAGAAGCCCGACAGGATCAGCGCCAGGATCATCTTGACGTTGATGGCCACGACGAGGAACACCAGTGTGTTGATCACCGAGCGCAGGAAGATCGGGTCCGCCTCCAGGTGCACGTAGCTCTGGGGATGGCGCGCGAGCCAGAGGCCGTAGCCCACCGGGTACAGCACGAACACCACGAAGATCAGCAGGTAGGGCAGGACCATCCATCGGCCCCACGTCTGCCATCGGTCCTTGCGCTGCAAGGGCGCCACCGCGGCGACCGGTACGGTAGTACTGCTCATGGACTCCTCCACTTCTTCAAACGAGTCAGGGATCAAGGGCCAACTGTCCCTCGATCCACATTCCAGAAACACCGCAGACCCGGATGTCTAGGGCCTCTGGTGTTGCCCCCGGCGAGGGGGTGGTCGGCCCGCGAAGCGAGCCGACCTGGGGGTGAGCGAAAGTTACTTCGCGACCACCTTGATGCGCTCGATCATCTCGTCGACCGCCTTGTCGACGGGGATCTTGTCGGTCACGACGCGGCTCATCGCCTTGGCCCACACGTTCTCGTTGTTGAGAATGGTGAACTTGTAGTTCTTCGTGAATTCGAAGGTCACCGTGCCGGCAGCGTACTGGTTGAACACCGACTTGCGATGCTCGTTGGCTTGCCAGAACGGGCTGGCCTGGCCGGCCTTGGTCACCGGGAACCAGCGGCCGAGCGAACCTTCCACGTACGGCGTCAGGTTCTCTTCCTGCATCAGGAACTCGACGAACTCCTTCGCACGCTTCTTGTTCTTGGCTTCCTTGAAGATCACGCCGGTCTTCACAGCGGTGCGGTAGACCATCTTGCCGCCGTCCGGCTTGCTCGGGAAGCCGGCCGTCTTGATGCGTTCGGTGAAGTTCTTCTTGGCCTCCTCACGCTGTTCCGGCGTGAGCGTCTGGTTGTCCATGTCGTCGAGCCACTTGGCGGCGATCGAGATGGTCGCGTTGTGCGTCATCACGGTCGTCTTGTTGTGGAAGGCGACGTTGTTGTCCGGGTCCTTCCAGCTCGTCGACGACGGCGGCGTGCAACCCTTGATGTAGGGCATCGTGTAGTCGGTCAGCGCGCCGACCAGGCCGGCCTTGACCTTGGGGTCGTCGACCAGCAGCTTGCCGTTGTCGTCGACCATCTTCACGTTGTAGGCATCCGCGAAGGTCAGGAAGGAATAGAACGAGTCGCTCGAATCCACGCCCATGGGCTGGCCGATGCCGAAGGTGCGCTTGCCCGACTTGGCACGGCTGCCGGCCTGGACCTTTTCGCACCAGAAGGGCCAGTATTCCTTCCAGGTCGTCGGGATGTCGGATTCCTTGAAGCCGGCTTCGGCCAGCATGTCGGACCAGTACTCGACGTGCATGGTCTGCTGCTTGATCGGGAAGGCGTAGTAGGCCTTCTGCTTGGTCTTGTCGTCGTAGAGGAAAGTGGTCTCGACGGTGTTGGGTGCGAAGCGCGCCTTCATCGGATTGATGATGCTGCTGATGTCCTCGAGCTTGTCCTCGAAGGCCCACTTGCCGGTGACCTGGAAGTCATACACGTCGGCATAGGCCACGTCGGGCGGGCTACCGGAGTCGAGCGCAGACACGGTCTTCGGGATCATGTCCTGGATCGGGTACTGCGACAGGTCGATCTTGACGTCCTTGTGCTTCTCTTCGTACTTCTTGATGGCCGCGAACAGCGCATCGTCTTCTGCCTTGTAGAAGCCCTTGACCCACCAGACGGTGAGCTTTTCCTGGGCGGCCGCCTGGCCAGTGGCCACGAGCCCCAGCGCAACGAGCGATGCGGCGAATAGCGGTTTCAATTTCATGGTGAGATGTCTCCTTGATGACGGATGCTTCGATTGCTACGGGGGAACGGAAAAACTCAGTGGGCCTTGAGCCGTGGCGGCGGCCGACTCAGGCGCGGCAGGCGGCGGCGCGAGCCGAGCACGGCCTCGATGTCGGTGCGCGCGCCGTCGATCAGCTTGAGGATGGCGCGCTCGGCCTTCGCAGGCTCGTGCGCGATGACCGCGTCCAGCACCGCGCGATGCATGGGCAGCGAGAGCGCCGGGCCGTTGCTGCGCGTGGTGGAAATCTCGAAACTGGTGCGCAGCAACGCGTTCAAGGCCTTGCTCATCTGCGTGAGCATGCGGTTGCGCGCAGCGCGCAACACGCCGTGATGAAAGCGCAGGTCATGGGTGACGTAGTCGCCGCCGTGCTCGATGGCGTCCTTCATGCCGGCATAGGCCGCCTCGATTTCCACGATGTCCTCGGCGGTGGCGCGTTCCGCCGCCAGGCGCACCGCCGCGGGTTCGACCACGCGGCGCAGGTCCTGCAAGTCGCGCAGGAACTCCGGCGTGAGGCCGACCCGCGCCTGCCAGGTGATGACATCGGGATCGAACCAGTTCCACGAGTCCTGTGGCAGCACGCGGCTGCCGACCTTCGGGCCGGTCACGATCAGTCCCTTGGCCGCCAGCGCCTTGATGGCCTCGCGCACCACGGTGCGGCTCACGCCCAGTTCCTCGCCCAGGATCGGCTCCGGCGGTATCACGCCGCCCTCGCGATAGCGGCCCGCGACGATGGACTCGCCGAGCAGGTCGACCGTGTGGCCGTGGGCGTTCTTGATCATCGGCCGCGGCTCAGGAAGCGACCGGGGTCAACAGCGGCTGCCCGGCGAAATGCGCGCGCAGGTTGTCGAAGGTGAGTTGCCCCATCGCCTCGCGCGTCTGCCGAGTGCCGCTGCCGATGTGCGGCGTGAGCACCACGTTGTTCATCTCGCGCAGTACCGCGGGCACATTGGGTTCGTCGACGAACACGTCGAGCGCCGCGCCGGCGATGTCGCCGGCCTGCAAGGCCGCGATGAGCGCCGGCTGGTCGACGACCGTGCCGCGCGCCACGTTGATCAGGTAGCCCTGCGGCCCGAGCGCCTTCAGGACCTTGGCATCGATCATGCCGCGCGTGGCCGCGCCGCCGGGCGTGATGACGACGAGGAAGTCGACGGCCGCCGCAAGCGCTTCGGCGTTGGGGTAGTAGGTGTAGGGCACGCCGGCGCGCGGCGAGCGCGCTGTGTACGAGATGTCCATGCGGAAAGCCTTGGCCCGGTCCGCGATGGCCTGGCCGATGCGGCCGATGCCGACGATACCCAGGCGCGCGCCGGTGGCCTTGCGCGCCAGCGGGATCGGACCATTGAGCCACGAGCCGGCGCGTACGAACTTGTCAGCCTGCGGGATGCGCCGCGCGATCGACAGCAGCAGGCCGATGGCCAGGTCAGCCACATCGTCGTTAAGCACCTCCGGTGTGTTCGTGACAGGCACGCCGCGCTCATGCGCTGCCGCCACGTCGACACCGTCATAGCCCACGCCAAAGACCGAGATCACTTCGAGCGCCGGCAGCTTCGCGATCAACTCGCGCGGCACCTTGGCCTCGCCATTGGCCACGACGCCACGGATGCGCGGTGCGACCGCCGCGAAGGCGTCCGGGTCGCTCACGTGGATGCGGTCGTGCACCGTGTATTCGGCGCGCAGCTGGTCCATCAGGAAGGGCATCAGCGGCGCGACGGCCAGGACCTCGATCTTGTCGCTCATGACTTGATCCCGACCTTCTCGACCAGTTGCTTGAAGTACGCGTGGTCGCGTTCCATGGCTTTGCCGAAGGCGTCGGCATCGAGGTAGGAGAAGCCGAGGTTGAGCTTGTCCATCGATTCGCGCATGCCGGGGTCGGCGGCCGTCTTGCGCGCCATCTCACGCAGCGCATTGACGACGTTGTCGGGCGTGGCCTTGGGCACGCCCAGGCCGCGCCAGGTGCCGATCGACAGGTCGATCTTGCGCTCCTTCAGCGTGGGCACCTTGTCGAAGGCCTTGAGCCGCTCGTCGGCCATCACGGCCAGGATCTTGAGCTTGCCGCCCTGCACATGCGTGGCGACTTCGGCGGGGCTGACTGCCACCGCATCGATGTGCCCGCCGAGCAAGGCGATCACGCCCGGCGCCGCGCCCTGGAACGGGACGTGGCTCAGCTTGGTGCCGGTCTTGTCCTCGAAGCCTGCCGCAGCCAGGTGCCAGATCGAGCCATTGCCCGAATTGCCGACCTTCATCTCGCCCGGCTTGGCCTTGCAGGCCGCGATGAATTCCTCGATGGTGTTCCAGGGTGCATCGGCCTTGACCGTGATGGCGGCCGGGTCGGCGTTCAGGCGCGCGATGGGGCGGAAATCGGCATAGGTGAACTTGGAGAGGTTCAGGTGCGGCAGGATCACCAGCTCGGCGATGAGCACGCTGACCTTGTAGCCATCGGGCTTGCTGTTCAACACTTCGCCCATGCCGATCACGCCGCTGGCGCCGGGCTTGTCGTTGACGATCAAAGGCTGCGGGAAGTTCTTCTTCGCCAGTTCGGCAAAGCTGCGTGCCAATGCATCGGTGCCGCCGCCGGCCGATGCAGGCACGACGAGTTCCACTGGCTTGCTGGGATAGTCTTCGGCAAAGGCTGCGAAAGAGGTTGGCAAGAGCATGGCCGCGAGACCCTGGAGGACCTGGCGGCGGTGCGCCGAGAGAGTGCTTTGCATGTGATGGACCCGTTGATATTTCACTCGGAAACCCTAGGGTGAGGGCTTGGTTCGCGGCTTATCATATGATGATTGAAATGGCCGTCGCTGCAGGGAAACCCTGACTTGCGGCCTCCCAAAACATGCCATACGGAGACATGAACCAATGCATTGGGTCGCGGTCGATTGGGGCACCAGCTCCTTGCGTGGCGCGCTGCTCGACAGCACCGGAAAGGTGCTTGCGGAGCAGGGCCATCCGCGCGGCATCCTGAGCGTTCCCGCGGGCGGATTCCCCGAGGTCTTCGAGTCGCTGTTCGGGGAGTGGATGCGGCCCGAAGGCACGCGCTGCATCATCTCCGGCATGGCCGGCAGCCAGCAGGGCTGGGTCGAGGCGCCCTACTGCGCCTGCCCCGCCGGGCTCGCCGACGTGGTGCGCAGCATCATCGACATCCAGCCGGGCCGCATCGCCCTGGTGCCGGGCCTCCGCGACGAACATGCGGGCGTGCCCGATGTGATGCGTGGCGAGGAGGTGCAGATCTTCGGCGCCATAGCGCTCACCGGCTTGCGCGACGGCGTCTTCGTGCTGCCGGGCACGCACAACAAGTGGGTGCGCGTGAAGGGCGGGCGCGTGGAGGGTTTTCGCACCTTCATGACGGGCGAGTTCTATGCGTTGCTGAGCCAGCATTCGATCCTCGCCCGCACGCTCGATGCCGATGCACCGCTCGATGAAGCCGCCTTCCTGCAAGGTGTGACGCAATCCGGCAATGGCGAAGGGCTGCTGCACAACGCCTTTGGTGCGCGCACGCTGGCCTTGTTCAACCGCATGCCCAAGTCGCAGTTGTCGAGCTATCTCTCCGGCCTGCTCATCGGCGAGGAACTGCGCACGCAGTCCTTGCAGACGACGCGAGAGGTGGTGCTGATCGGCTCCCCCGCCCTGACGAAGCGCTACGCGTTGGCCATCAGCGCTACCGGCGTCAGCACGCGCACGCTCGGCGCAGAAGCAACATGGGCCGGGCTGCATGCGCTGGCCACTCAACTACTACCCACACCATGACCGCACTCGCCACGTTCCAGGCTGCGATGCAGCAGCTTCCCCTCATCGCGATCTTGCGCGGACTCACGCCGGCCGAGGCCGCCGACGTGGGCGATGCCATCGTCGAGCCGGGCTTCAGGTTGCTCGAAGTCCCGCTCAATTCACCGCAGCCGCTGGAGAGCATCGCCCTGATGCGCCAGCGCTTTCCGCAGGCGCTGGTCGGCGCGGGCACGGTGCTCGATGCCCGGCAGGTGCGCGAGGTGCATGGGGCCGGCGGGCAACTGATCGTGTCGCCGAACTTCAACGCGGAAGTCATCGCCGAGGCGGTGCGGCTGGACATGGTCTGCCTGCCTGGCGTGATGACGCCCACCGAAGCCTTCGGCGCGCTGGCCGCGGGCGCCACGGGCCTCAAGCTGTTCCCGGCCGAACTGGCCTCGCCCGTCGTCGTGAAGGCGCTGCTGGCGGTGCTGCCGGCCGGCACGCCGCTGATGCCGGTGGGTGGCATCGCGCCGCACAACATGGGCGAGTGGCGGGCCGCGGGCGCGGCCGGCTTTGGCATCGGCTCGTCGCTCTACAAGCCCGGCAAGTCTGCAGCAGCCGTCCGCGAGGACGCCACGAAGTTCGTGTCGGCATGGGCCGGCACCATCAACGCCTGAGGAACACCACCATGGTTGAAACGATCATCAAGGGCAACGTCCACGACACGCCCGAAGCGCAATACAACCAGCCGCGCGTGCGCAAGCTGCGAGAAGACCTGGCGCTGGCCCTGCGCGCCGCTGCGCACCACGGGCTGTCGGAAGGCGTCTGCAACCACTTCAGCGTGCTCGTGCCGGGCGCCAGCGACCGCTATCTCATCAACCCGCGCGGCCTGCACTGGAGCGAGATCGGGCCCGACGACATCGTCCTCATCGACGTGCGCGGCAAGGTGCTCGCGGGCCGTCATCGCGTCGAGCCCACGGCCCTCTTCATCCATGGCGCCGTGCATCGCCTGACAGGCCATGCAGTGGTGCTGCATTGCCACATGCCCTATGCCACCGCGCTCACGCTGACCGTCGACCGCGCGCTCGATCCCACGCTGAGCCAGAACGCGATGCGCTACATCAATCGCATCGCGATCGACACCGTCTACAACGGCCTCGCGCTCGACGATGCGGAGGGCGAGCGCATCGCCAGGGCCATGGCCGGCAAGGACGTGGCCTTCCTCGCGAACCACGGCGTGATCGTGGCCGGCGCAACCATCGCGCATGCCTACGACGACCTCTACTACCTGGAGCGCAGTTGCCTGCACCAGGTGATCGCGCAGCAGACTGGCCGGCCGCTGGTGCCGGTGGATCCGGCGCTGGCTGCTCGCGTGGCGGCGCAGATCCAGGGGGAACGGGAGCAGTCCGACCTGTTCTTCGAGGCGCTGCGGCGGATGTTGCCGGCGCCTTGATCCACGCGGGGCCGTCGTGCGCGGTTGACGCCGGCCCCTCGCAGTTCTGGCGACGTTGGCCAACGACAAGATGCCGCCTCCCATGAACGTCAATGCATACGAAACGCCGCAGGGTTTTGGAGCGTCGCAGCGAGCCGACACACGCCCGTCAGTCGCGTAACAAACCGTTACCATCCTCCGCGCCAATCCTTGAGCGGCCAGCGCTGCGGCCAGTCGCCGAGCGCCGTGTGCCGCCGTGTACCAAAGCATTCGCGGAGACAAGACAAAGATGGATCGACGTTCCTTCATCGTGGGCACGGGCGCAAGCGTTGCGCTGGGCGCCGCGCGTGTCGCGCAAGCGGCCGAGTCGAGCAGTGGCGACATCGTGATCGGCCAGAGCGCTGTGCTCTCGGGTCCGCTCGCGCCGTCGGTCCTCGTCATGCAAGGCGGCTCACGGCTGGCCTTCGACGAGGTCAATGCGCAAGGCGGCATCGCGGAACGCAAGATCCGCCTCGTTTCGCTCGACGACACGCTCGACAGCGCCAAGGCGCAGGCCAACTACAAGACGCTGGTCCAGCAGCACAACGCCCTCGCCTGCTTCCTGGGCGTCGGCGCCGCACCGACGCTGGGCGGACTGGCGCCGCTGCGCGACAGCGGAACGCCGCTGGTGGGCGCGACGGCGGTGTCCGATTCGGTGCGCGAGAAGTCCGAGGGGGTCGCCTTCTACACGCGGGCCAGTCAGGGGCGCGAGGTCGAAGCGCTGCTGCAACAGATCAGCACGGTGGGCCTCACGCGCATCGGTTTCGCGTGGATCCGCTCGCCCGGTGGCGCCGAGGTGCTGGCGCAGCTCAAGAAGGCGGCGCAGAAGTTCAAGATCGAGGTGATCAGCGAAGTGGCGGTGGCGCCCGACGCCAGCGATGTCGAGGCCGCCGGCAAGGCGATGGCGGCACAGCCGGTGCAGGCGGTCATCGTGTATCACACGGCAGCGCCGGGCGCGGCCTTCGTGAAGACGGTGCTGGCCAACGGCGGCGCACCATCGTTCTATGCACTGTCGATCTTCGCGGGCGACGTGGCCGCCAAGCTGCTGGGCGAGCAGGCACGCGGCATCGCCGTATCGCAAGTCACGCCCTACCCGTGGGACAACGCCAACACCGACTCCATCCGCTACCGCCAGGCGGCCGAGAAGGCCAAGGTGCCGCTGGGCTATCAAAGCTACGAGGGCTACATCGCGGCCCGCGTGCTGGTCGATGCGATGCGCCAATGCGGCGGCGAGCTGTCGCGCGCGAGGTTGCGTACGGCACTGGGCAAGCTCAAGACACGCGTGGCCACGCTGGACATCGACTTCGGCACCAACCGCAGCAATACCGGTACGCAGTTCATCGAACTCGTGCAGGCGCGGAGCGACGGCCGGTTCGTTCGTTGATCATCGAAAGAGCGGCCTGGCCGCTCCTTCAGGACCTCGCTGCCTGTCGGGTGTAGCGCAGAAACAGCAAGGTCGATCCCGCGAGCGCCATCGCGAAGTAGACGAACACCGCGGCCAGGCCCAGGTTCGACGCGATCCATCCGCTGGCCAGTTGATGGAAGGCGGTGCCGCAGAAGAACATCAGGTTCAGTGACGCCAAGGCCTTGCCGGACTTGTCCTTCGCGGTCGATGCCTGCCCCATCGCGAACAGCAGGGGCTGCGTCGAGATGCAGCAGCCGAAGGCAAAGAAGATCCACGCATCGAATGACGCCGAGCCCACGAAGCCGCCCTGCAGCCAGCCGCCCGGCACGGCGGCGACAACGACAAGCAGCAACAAGCCCGCCATGAGGTGACTGCTTGCGAGCAAGGCGCGCCGCGCGCCGGTCAGCCTGTCGATGGCGCCCGCGACCAGCGGGCCGACCGCCAATGCCACCGTCAAGGGAAGGAGCGCATTGCCGGCCTCGATCCGCGTGAGCCCCTTGACCTCCATGAACCACGGCCCGCCCCAGACGCCACGCAATGCGAGCGCCGCCGCCAGCGAAGTGAAGGCCAGCAGGACCGGCCCGCGCATTGGGAGCGAGGTCGTCATCCGCAGCACCTCGCCAAACTCCGCTCGCAGTTGCAGCGGCGGCGCAACCGCAGTCCTCTGCATGCCCGGCACGACCAGCGCCACCAATGCGCCGATGCCGATCGCCAGGCCCGCCGACAGCCAGAAGCTGGCCCGCCAACCATGGTGCTCGATGAGCCATGCCATGGGCGTCGCGGACAACAACATGCCGCAGTTGCCGATGCTCAGGATCAAGCCCGACCACATGGCAAAGCGGGCCGGTGGCAGCGTCTTGGCGGCCAGCGTGAAAGGGCACAGCAGCATGCCGCAGCAACCGATGCCCAGCAGCGCCTGCGCCGCGAAGAAACTGACAGTCCCTTGCGCGAGCGCGCCCGCCACGGCGCCGAGCGCAGTGATCCCGAACAGCGACAAGGACACGGTCCGCACGCCAAGCCTGTCCAGCATCACGCCCGCCGGAATTTGCCCCAGCGCAAAGAAGAGATGGTAGGCACCGGTGAGCACGCCGAGGTAGCCGGTGGTCGTGCCGATGTCGGCGGACATGACATCAGTGGCCACGGCGGGCAAGGTGCGAATCAGGTTGGACAGCGTGTGGCCGAACGCGAGGATGACCAGGGGCAAGGCGACTTGCAGGGACGGGGGCAAGCGGATGGAACGACTCGGGATGGGCATCGGGCGATCTTGCCCGAGGTTGTCGGGTCGAAGCAGCAATTCGTTACGCGGTGGCCCCTCCCCCAAGGAGGGGAGCCTGGACGACCCCCATCCCTACCATTGGAGGCTGATAAAAACCTACGGCTTCTTCGCTTGGCATCGCACGCCTTGTGCCGTTTTTCTGGACGACAAGAATGACTCTACAAAGCTCCCAGCCAGCACACGCCTTGGCACGGCATTCATCGACCCCGCAACTCACCACTCAAGTCACCAAATGGTTCGAGACATGCGTCCTGGTGGCGGCCCAGATCCTCTTGATGGCAGTGATCCTGGCGATGGTCGTCCAGTTGTGGATCATGTTCGGATCTGCCATCGCCAGCCAACTGAGCAGCATCGATTCGGTCCCCGAACTCATGAAGTCGGTGCAAACGGCCTTCTCCGGCGTGCTGCTCATCATTCTCGGACTCGAGCTGATGGAAACGCTGCGGGTCTATTTCAAATCGCACCGCATCAGGCTGGAAACCATCCTGGCCGTGGCCATCATCGCGGTCGGCCGCCACGTGATCAACCTTGACGTCGAGCACATGGCGGGCAGTTCGCTCTTCGGCATCGCGGCCATCGTGCTGGCGCTTGCGGGTGGATTCTTCCTGGTTCGTTACAAGGCGCCCTGACGGGGCACGAAGCCCTGCTCCCGCTCAGGCGAATTCCTCTTCGGCCACCAGCTCGCCGAGCCGTTCGCGGATGATCGAATTCGCCTCCTGCATGATTCGCCGCACCAGGTCGCCTGCCGTGGGAATGTCATCGATCAGGCCAGCCACCATGCCGCAGCTCCATGCGCCGGCATCCATCTGGCCTTCGTACATCACCTTGGGATACACGCCCGCGACTTCCGGGGCGATGTCGCTGAACTGGATCGCCCCGCCCAGCACGCGTTCCTTTTCCATCAGGCGTTCCACGGCAGCGTTGTTCAGGACCCGCTCCGTGTTGCGCAGGGGACGAAGGACCAGCCGGGTGTCCAGCTCGGACGCCCGCACGATCGCATCCTTCACGTTCTGGTGCACCGGTGCCTCCTCGGTGACCAGGAAGCGGGTACCCATGTTCACACCGTCGGCGCCCAGGGCAAGCGCCGCCACCAGCGAGCGGCCGTCCGCCATGCCGCCGGAGGCAATGAATGGAATCTTCAACGACTGCGCCGCCCGGGGCAGCAGGATGAAGTTGGGGATGTCGTCCTCGCCCGGATGACCGCCGCATTCGAAGCCGTCCACGCTCACCGCATCGCATCCAATGCTCTCGGCCTTGAGGGCATGCCGGATCGACGTGCACTTGTGAATGACCTTGACGCCTGCGGCTTGCAGCGCGGGCAGCACCCGCTCGGGGTTGTTGCCCGCCGTCTCGACCGCATTCACGCCGCCCTCGATGATGGCGCGGACATAGCCCGGGTAGTCCGGCTGCTTCACACTCGGCAGGAAGGTGAGGTTCACGCCGAAGGGCTTGTCCGTCATCTCGCGGCAGCGCCGGATCTCCTGCGCCAGCGCTTCGGCCGTGGGCAGCGTCAGCGCGGTGATCATGCCCAGGCCTCCGGCGTTGGATACTGCCGCAGCCAGGGGCGCGAGGCCCACGCAGTGCATGCCGCCCTGGACGATGGGGTGCTCGATGCCGAAGAGTTCAGTGATTCGTGTCTTCATGATGGATCCAATGAAAGGTCAGTTGAAGGAAAGGGCGCCGGATTCCAGCAGTCCCTGGATACGTGATTCGTCGAAGCCGGCGGCGCGCAGCACGTCGACGCCGTGCTCTCCCAGCCGCGGCGCTGGTCGCTGTCGGGCGGCCGGTGCGTCCGGCCAGACGGTGGGAACGCCCAAGGTGCGCTGGCGCCCCCCATCCGGGTGTTCTTCCTCGCCCAGCAGCCCGGTGGCGCGCAGGTGAGGATCGGCTAGCAGGTCGTCCAGCGTCGCCGGAACCTGGTTGGGTATGTCGAGCTTGTCCAGCAATTCCACCCATTCGCGCGTCGAACGCGTGCGCATCACTTCGCCGACAAAGCCGTAGATCTCATGGATGTGCCGCGAGCGGGCCGCCTGTGAGGAGAACCGGGAGTCTTCCGTGAAGCGTGTGCCCTGCCCGATCGCGCCGAGGAATCGCTTCCAGTGCGCGTCGTTGTAGATCAGCACGCACAGGTGGCCGTCTGCCGTCTTGTAGGGGCGCCTGTTTTCCGACAGCAGGCGGTCGTAGCCCGCCCGCCCCAGCGCCGGCATGAAGGTCTCGCCGGCCAGATGATCGGCCAGCACGAAATGCGCAATGCACTCGAACATCGGCACCTCCACCTGCGTGCCGCGCCCGGTGCGCTCGCGCTGGTACAAGGCAGCGGTCACTGCATAGGCGAGGTGCAGGCCGGTCACCCTGTCCGCCAACGAGACAGGCATGTAGCGCGGCTCACCCCCCACGTGCTGCTGCATCAGCCACGCAACGCCGGCCGCCCCCTGGATCAGGTCGTCATAGGCCGGCTTGCCTGCATAAGGCCCGCCAGAGCCGTAGCCCGTGGCCACGACATGGATCAACCTCGGAATCCGTTCGCGCAGTGCGTCCGCATCCAGGCCCAGCCGTATCAACGCCGCCTCGCGCACGTTCGTCACGAACACATCCGCGGTGCGCAACAGCTCGATCAGCGCATCGCGTGCGCCGGCCTGCTTCAGGTCGAGCGCCACGCTTTGCTTGCCGCGGTTCCCGTGCAGGAAGACATGGCCCATGCCTTCGCTGCGCGCCACGCCGGCCGCGCGCACGTTGTCGCCTTCCGGCGCCTCGATCTTGATGACCTCGGCGCCCAGACCGGCCAGCGTGAGCGTGGCCAGGGGCCCGAGCACGACCGTGATCAGGTCGATGATCCTCACGCCTGAGAGCGGCAACGTTGCGCGCCCCTCCGCACCGTCGGCTGGCTTCGTGGCGTGCGCGGGGTTGTGGATGCCTGTCATCCGTCGCTCCTCGATGGCGCTCACGAGGCTCAGGCCGCGACGGCGTTGCGTGCCAGGAAGGCATCGCGCACGCGCCGCTTGTAGACCTTGCCCGTGTCCTCGCGCGGCAAGCTCGCTTCGACCGTGACGAACTTCGGCACCTTGTAGCCGGCCATGCGCTCGCGCACGTACTCGCGCACGGCCCGCTCGTCGATGGACTCGCCGGCCGTTGGTTGCACGGCCGCCACCAGCGCTTCGCCCCACTCGTTGTCGGGCACGCCGAACACGGCGCAATCGACCACGCCGGGCATGCGCGACAGCACGGCCTCGATCTCGGCCGGATAGATGTTCACGCCGCCGGAGATGACCATGTCCGACTGCCGGCCCGAGATGAAAAGGTAGCCGTCCTCGTCGATGTAGCCCATGTCGCCCACCGTGACCAGGCCGTCCCGCTCGAGCTTCGCGCGCGCCTCGGGGTTGTTGATGTAGGTGAAGTCGGGGGACGCCGGTTGCCGGCCATGAATGACGCCGATCTCGCCCTTGCCAAGCGCCTGCCCGCCGTCATCGAAAATCTTGACCACGGCACCACCCACCGGCCGCCCGACCGAGCCGGGCTTGCGCAGCCATTCCTCGGCCGTGATGAAGGTCAGGTAGCCGGTCTCGCTCGACGCGTACGCCTCGTGGATCACCGGTCCCCACCAGTCGATCATGGCGCGCTTGACGCCCGCCGGGCAGGGCGATCCCGTCGACGCCACGAACTGCACCGAACTCAGGTCGTACTGCTTGCGCGTCTCCAGCGGCAGGCTCAGCAGGCGCTGGTACATCGTCGGCACCAGGTAGAGGTGCGTGATGCGTTCCTCGCTCACCCGCCGCAGGATCTGTTCGGCATCGAAGCGGGGCTCCAGCCGCAGCCAGGCACCGACGCGCGCGCACGCTGCCGCATAGTTGCCCGGCGCGCTGTGGTACAGCGGCGCGGCGAGCAGGCAGCGCGACTGCGGGGTGACGCCGAGCACCTGGGTGCTGAGTTCGGCGGTGGCGTCCGCCTGCTTCACGGCCTGCTCTTCCGGCAAGGCGATGCGCACCACGCCCTTGGGACGGCCGCTGACGCCCGATGTGTAGGGCATCAATCCCTTGGCCCGCTTGGGCTGCGCGGTGCTTTCCGTCTGCGAGCGCAGCCAGCTCTCCCATTCGAGCGTGCCGGAGGGCAGGTCCACGCCATCGCCCAGGCCGTACATGTTGCGCGTCATGGCCCGTGGTTGCACTGCAATGACCGGCAGCCCGGGCGGAAGTCCGACCGCGACCTGCGGAATCAGGTCCGCGTGGATGACCAGGGCCTTGGCCCGGGAATCGCGCAGCACCCAGCCCGCCTCTTCGTCCTTGAAGTGCCAGTTCAGGCCACACCAGTAAGCCCCGAGGTGCCCGGCGGCCAGGATGGCCTCCATGGCCTCGGGCTCGTTGCGCATCATGACCGCGACAACGTCACCCTCCCCCACGCCCAGCGCCGCCAGGCCGGAGGCGGCCTTCAATGCCCGCTCGCGGATCACGCCTGCCGGGATTTCCGCGTCGTCGAATGCCAGAGTCGGGTAGCTCATGCTGTGGCCCTCGCCTTGCTGGCCTCGACCATGGCATCGGCTTCGGCCACGAGTTTCGGGGAGTAGCGCCCGAGGTTGAGACCGCCATCCACGGGAATCACCTGCCCGGTCACCATCGCGGACCCCGGCGACGCCAGGAACTGCGCCACGGCCGCGATCTCTTCCTTGCGGGCCCAACGTCCCAGCGGGACGATCTCGGTGAGTTCCTTGGCCGCCTGCGGCGTCGGCGCAAGCCGGACCATGCCTTCTGTGTCGGACACCGGTCCCGGCGCGATCGAGTTGATGCGGATGCCGTCGCCCGCCCACTCCATGGCCAGCGTGCGGGTCAGCATGTCGATGCCGGCCTTGGCCGCGCAGACATGGCTCTGCAACATCATCGGCACGTAGGCCTGGGAGGCGGAGATGTTGATGATCGACGCACCGGGCTTGCGAAGGAACTCGTGCGCCGCATACAGCACATGGAAGGTGCCGATGAGGTCGATGTCGATCACGGTACGAAAGCCCTTGGGCGACATGCCGAGCGCCGGCGCACGGAAGTTGCCGGCCGCACCCGAGATCAGCACATCGATATCCCCGAAGCGGTCATGGAATCCGCCCAGCGCGGCCTTCACATCGTCGAACTCGCGCACATCGGCCGACCAGCCGGCGGCACGCTGCCCATTGAGCGCCCCGAGGCGCGCCACGGCCGCATGGACCTTTTCGCTGTCGCGCGAAAGCACGCCGACGTTCGCCCCCGCCCTGGCGAAGGACTCGGCGATCGCCAGGTTGATGCCGCTGGTGCCGCCGGCGACGAAGACATTGAGTGTGGAGGTGGTCATACCGAAAGAGCCTTTCCAAAGGGGATCCATGCATTGCCATCGAATCGTTGCAGCCACAGGTGGCCGTACAACTCGTGATCTTTCTCGCTCGTCGTCAGCGTGATGCCGGGCATGAGCAACGGGGTCGACAGGCCGGAGAGACTGCTGACCTGCTTCATGATGTTTTCGCGCGTCAGGTCGTCGCCGCAGCGCCTCAGGATGTTCTCCAGCACCTGCGCCGCCGTGTAGCCACCGCCGACCAGCGAGTCGCTCGCGTCGGCCTCCGGCAGCCACTTCTTGAGGAACTCGCGCAGCCCCACCACGCCGGGGTCCTTGTCGAATTGCGGGTCGGAGACAGGCTTGTTGTAGACACCGGTGATGGCGCCCTTGCCCGCCTCGGCGCCGGCCGGCCGCATGATCGCGGAGAGCGACGAGCTGCCCAGCGGCAGGATGACCTGCGGCTTCCAGCCGATGTCGTGCGCCTTCTTCATCGACTGCACGGTGAACTTGCCGTTGGACAGCGAGATGAACACGTTCGCACCGCTGCCCTTCAGGCTCACCACCTGCGAGTCGACCGACGCATCGGTGGTCTCGTAGGTGCTCTGCGCAACGATCATGCTGGCCTTGTCGCCCAGGCCGGCCTTGATGCCCGCCAGGTAGTCGCGGCCGAAGTCGTCGTTCTGCATCAGCACCGCGATCTTTGCCGTGGGCATGTTCTCGAGGATCCAGCGCGCGTAGACGCGACCCTCGGCGTTGTAGGTCGGCATGCCCGAGATCGTGAAGGGCGCGCTGGCCACGTCGTTCCACTTGTTCGCGCCGCTGAAGATGAGCAGTTGCGGGATCTTCTTGCCGTTGAGGTAGCGGTAGACGGCGTTGTTGGTCGCGGTGCCCACCGTCTCGAAGATGAAGGACACCTCGTCCTGCTCGACGAGCCGGCGCGTCAGCTCCAGCGCCTTGCCGGGGTTGTAGCCATCGTCGTACTGGATGAGCTTGATGCGCCGGCCGTTGATGCCGCCCTCTTCGTTGATCTTGTTGAAGTACGCGAGCGAGGTCTTGCCGAGCGTGCCCAGGATCGACACCGGGCCGCTGAAGGGCATGGTCGATCCGATCCTGATCTCGGTATCGCTCACGCCCGGCCCGTAGCGCTTCTGCGCCAGCGCGGGCAGCGGTGCTGCCATGGAAGCGATCGCGCCCAGCACGACCGTACGACGATTCAATCTCATGGGGTCTCCTTGATGGATTTCGAAAGGGAACGGGGGGGCTTCTGCGCGTCCGCATGAAGCCCCATGAACAGCCAGCGCATCGTGTTGCGATAGGCCTCACGCGCGCTGTCCGCGCTGGAAAACTTGCCCGCCATGTAGAGCACGCACACGCCGTGGGCGGCCGACCACAGCGAATGCGTCACCTCTTCGGCGTCGTCCGGTGCGAGGCCGTTGGCGATCAGGTCGCTCGACTGGCGCGACAGGATCTCCCTGGCGCGCGCGCTCTGGAAGGCGAGCTCCGGGTACTGGTCCTCGTCGGGTTGCGTCATGTCGAAGATCAGGCGGTAGGCGTTGGGCTCGGCAATCGCAAAGCCAAGGTAGGCCGTGCCGATGGCGCGAGCGCGGGCCGTCGGTGTCTTGCCGCTGTCGAACGCCGCCTCGATCGTGTCCGAGAAACGCGAGAAGGCTGCGGCCCGCACGGCCGCCAGGATCTCGGCCTTGTCCTTGAAGTAGCGGTACGGCGCCATCGGGCTGAGGCCCAGCTCGGCGCCCAGGTCGCGCATGCTCACGCCGTTCACGCCGCGCTCGACGAACAGGCGTTCGCCAACCCCGCAGATGAGTTCGCGGATCTCCTGGCGCTCTTCAGGTGTCTTTGCACGTGGCATCAGAGGCTCCTCTTGTTGCGAAGCGGGAAACGCAGCATCCCGGCCATGCCGCGCGGTTGCAGGAACACGACGAGCAGGATCGCCATGCCGAAGACCGCCCACGGCGCCGCGGTGGAAACCCGGTCGGCCACCGACGGGATGAACTGCACGAAGACGGCACCGATCCACGGCCCCAGCGCCGTGCCCAGCCCACCCACCACCAGGCCCGCCACCATGGTCAGCGAGAGGAATAGCGTGAAGCTGTCGGGTGTGACGAGCTGGACGTTGAGCGCATACAGGCCACCGCCGATGCAGGCGCACACCGCGCTCAGCACGAAAGCCAGCGCCTTGCTGCGCGACACGTCGATGCCGCAACCCGCTGCAGCCACCGTGTGGTCGCTGAGCGCGCGCAGCTCCAGCCCCAGCCGGCCGCGTGCCAGGCGCCGGACGGCCAGCACCACCGCGATGGCCAGCACCAAGGCCACCCAGTACATCCACGTGTCCTGGTTGACCCAGGGCTCGAGCCAGGCCGGCGGCGATGGGCGATCGAGCTGCAGCCCTTGTGCGCCGCCGGTCCAGCGCTCGACCGCCGCATTGCGCACCAGTTGCGGCACGGCCAGCGCGATGGCGAAGGTGGCCAGTGCAAGGTAGGTGTGTTCCAGGCGCAAGATGGGCTTGCCGATCACGAAGGCCAGCACGGCGCCCGCCACGCAGGCCAGTGGCAGCGCGCTCCACCAGGGCAGTCCCGCCTCGACCAGCATCGCGGTCCCGTAGGCGCCGATCGCAAAGAAGGCGCCATGCCCGAGCGAAGGTTGACCGGCCATGCCCGTCAGCAGGTTCAGCCCGACGAGCGCGATGCCCAGGCCGATCGTCTGCGTCAGCTGGAAGGTGAGGAAGGCCGGCACGAACAGCGGCAGCAATGCGGCCAACACGGCCACGGCAAGAAGGGTTCGATTGGAAGTAGTGTTCATGGCATCAGACTCGCTTTGCACTGGGACGGCCGATCAACCCCTCGGGGCGCAAGACCAGCATGCCGACGATCAGCACCATGGCCACGGTGAGCTTGAGTTGCGTGCCGACGACATAGGCGCCCAGCAGGTTCTCCAGCACGCCGAGGACCAGGCCGCCGATCACCGCACCGGGCACGCTCTGGATGCCGCCCATCAGGGCAGCGGCGAAGCCGTAGATGAGCACGCCACTCATCATGTGCGGGTCGACGTAGAGCTGCGGCGCGACCATCATCCCGGCCACCGCACCGATGGCCGCCGCCAGACCCCAGCCGAACGCGGCCATGGCCGGCGTCGAGATGCCGCTCAGGCGGGCGGAGCCCGGGTTCTGCGCCGCGGCGCGGATGGCCAGCCCCATCGCTGTGAAACGGAAGAAGGCCCACAACAACACCAGCAGCACCGTCGTGACGGCGGCCACGCCCAGCTGATGGCCGGACACCAGCCCGCCCGCCAGCGCCCCATCCGGGAAGGGGCTGGGGAACTCGCGCACGTCATGCCCCCAGACGTAGCCGGTGAGGCTGTGGATGACCATGAACAGGCCGATGAAGGCCGCCACGGTGGCCATCGGGGACGAGCCGCCGAGGCGTCCGATCACCCAGCGCTCCAGGCTGGCGGCCAGCAGGAACGCCGCGCCGATGGTGAGCACGAAGGCCACCCAGTACGGCAGCCCCGCTTGCAGCAGCGACCAGGCGACATAGGTCGTCAAGGTGGCCATCTCGCCCTGCGCGAAATTGACGTGGCTGGTGCTGCGGTAGACGATGACCAGCGCCAGGCCGATCAGCGCATAGGCACAGCCCGTGGTGAGGCCCGCGACGATCTGGTTGACGAGCGCTTCCATCAGTGGGCTCCCAGGTAGGCGTCGCGCAACTGGTCACTGCCGCGCAATTGCGACGCGGGGCCGCTCGCCACCACCGCGCCCGTTCGCAGGACGTACGCGTCGTCCGCCAGCGCCAGTGCGATCTCGATGTTCTGTTCGACCAGCAGGATGCCCATGCTGGTTTCCGATTGCAGCCGGCGCAGCAGCCGCATGACCTCGGCCGCGACGCGCGGCGCCAGTCCGAACGAGGGCTCGTCCAGCAGCAGCACCTTGGGCTTGGCCATCAAGGCACGGCCGATGGCCAGCATCTGCTGCTCGCCGCCCGAGAGGCTTCCGGCGCGCTGCTTGCGCCGCTCGGCAAGCCGGGGCAGCCAGCCGTAGATGCGCTCCAGCGTCTCTGCGGCCCCTTCCCTGCTCGGCCTGGCAAAGCAGCCGACCTGCAAGTTCTCCTCGACGCTCAGGTCGATGAAAGTGCCGCGGCCTTCGGGCACATGCGCCACGCCGAGACGCGCGATCTGCTCGGTGCGCCGGCCCGACAGGACCTCCTGGCCGAACATGACCGAACCGGTGAACTTGACCATGCCGCAGATGGCACGCATCAGCGTGGTCTTGCCGGCACCGTTGGCGCCGAGCAATGCGGTGATCCGGCCTTCCTTGATGGCGAGCGACACGTCGCGCGCCACGGCCGGTCCGCCGTAGCCCGCGGTCACGCCGTCCACCGTGAGCAGGGTGGCGGGTTCCACCTCAGTGTTGTTCATCATCGCCAGCTCCAAAGTAGGCGGCCTGCACGGCCGGGTTCGCACGCACTTCGATGGGCGTGCCGGCGGCAATCAGCTTGCCGAAGTCGAGAACGTAGAGGTGTTCGCACAAGCTCATCACCAGGCTCATGTCGTGCTCCACCAGCAGCACGGCACCACCCCGGTTCCTGAACTCGCGCATGCGCTCGGAGAACTCAGTGATCTCGCTGCCGGTCAGTCCCGCGGCGGGCTCGTCCAGCAGGAGCAGCTTCGGCTTCGCGACGGTGGCGCGTGCCATCTCGACGCGCTTGCGAGTCCCCAGCGAGAGGACGTTGACCGGCTCGTCGGCGACCTCTGCAAGCCCGAAGTCGTCGAGGGCCGTATCGACCGCAGCGCGCAGGCCGGCATCGTCATGGGCATGGATGGCGCCGCAGGTGACGTTCTCCCGGACCGACAGCTTGTGGAACAGCGCCAGGTTCTGGAAGGTGCGCGCCAGACCCGCGCGCGCACGCCGGTGCTGCGGCCAGCGCGAGACGTCCCTGCCGTGCCACAGGATGCGGCCGGCGCTGGGCGTGATCGTCCCGGTGATCGCGTTGATGGCCGTCGACTTGCCGGCGCCGTTGGGCCCGATCAGGCCGTAGATGCGTCCTGGCTCGATGGCGAGCGAAACGCCTGAAAGCGCGTGCACACCGCCGAAGGACATCCCAAGTTGTTGAATCTCGAGCACATGTACCGCCTGTCTCTGTGTGGTTCTGAGTTGCCGACCCGGCCGCAGACCGGGTGGCAATCGACCTCATCGCGGTTGGATTCGATGAGTTGCGTACAGTGTAAACAACAATGGTTTATGGTGTAAACAATAAAAGATCTAGGGATTACCCTTGGCCGACTGCACTCAGCCCGACACAGCCATACCTATTTCTGCCAGGCGCGACCTGCCACGCAATACTCACGCCGCTACTCTGCCAACGCGACCTGCACAACGGCATCGCCGGCAAGACGCTAGACATCGCTTCTCATGTTCGCGCTTGACCCCGCGTCGGTCGCGCCGTCAAATTGCCGGCATGCGCCGTCGTCTTGCTCTCTCGGTGGTTGCGGCTTGGGGGGCCAAAGCCCCCGCAATCCTGCTGGCGCAGCCCAAGGCGGACGCGATGCCACGCGTTGGGGTGCTACTTTTTGGAGCCCCTCCAGTGGGTTCCGACCCGTATACGATCGCCAAGGGGCGGCGCCGGTTGCTGGAGCTCGGGTACACAGAAGGCCAGAACATCGAACTCGTCATCCGCCATGGCGACGGACCTCGACAGTTGGCATTGCATGCGAGGGAATTTGTTCGTTCGAAGGTCGACGTGATCTTTGCTGGCGGCCCATTGCCCTTGGACGCGGCACGTGCGGCGACAGACCTCATCCCGATCGTGGCAATCTCTGGCGGCGATCCAGTTCGCGATGGATGGGCTAAATCGTTTGCCAAGCCAGGTGGCAATGTCACGGGCTTGACCGCGACCTTTCCCGAAGTAGTGCAGAAGCAATTCGAACTCCTCCGATTGGCGGTGCCTGGCATTGAGCGCGTTGCCGTGTTACTGCCTGGCAAAGGTACGGACCGCGCCGAAATGGAGGCAAGCGCGCGCGATCTTCGATTGGAGTTGTTCGTCTTGGAGGTCACTGGGCTTGATGGCATGAAAACAGCGCTCGAACACGCGGTCCGACTTGGCGCGCAAGGTCTTGTTGGCAGCGGTGGCAACCTCATCCTTGAACATCGCTTCGTGTTGGCCGAGCTCGCAATCAGGCACAAGTTGCCATCCATCAGCGTGTTGACGCAACTTGCTGAAGCGGGCTTTCTGATGGCCTATGGCGTTGATCTGGAGGCCTTGGGTCGTCGCGCGGCCGACTACATCGACAAGATCCTCAAGGGCACACCACCAGGCGAACTGCCCATCGAGCGCCCAATGGACTTCCAGTTTGTGATCAACCGCAAGACAGCCAGGACGCTCGGTTTGACGCTGCCGCAGTCGCTTCTTGTGCGTGCAGATCGAATCGTTGATTAGAAGTCCGATCTGAGTCCTGAGTGCGCGCGCGTGATTCAAAAGGAAGCGTGCGACCCTTGGCCCGCGAGCCTGGCCGCCTCGAAGGAGCACGCGCGCACGTTGGCCATCATTTCGTCCGAGCCTTCGTCTTCTTCGCAGGCGCGTGCGCCTTGGCAATCGCATCCAGCCCCGCGAGCACATAGCGACACAGGTCATCCACAAGCGCCTGCGGATCGCTCGTCACTGCGGGCAGCACCTTGCCGATGATCTGCCGGGGCGCGATCAGCAACATGACGCCCGGGAGGATGGTCATGACCGCCGCCCGCTGCACCGCGGGGTCCTCCGGCGGCAATCCCAGGATGCGCGCGAGCAGGCCCAGCACGATCTTCGCCTTGGGCAGCATGGCCTTCTGCACCAGCGCCGGCACCAGCGCTGACGGCGACATCACCTCCCTCAACACCACCCGGACACCCCACGGCGGTGCCGCCGTAGTCGCCAATCCGACGACATGCGTCAGCAGCGCGCGCAAGCTGTCGCGCGGGTCGTCGAACTTCTGCGTCAACGCCTGCAATTGCTCGATGCCGATGAGCTGGCCGTGGGCCTCGACCAGCACGGCCTCGTAGAGCGCATCGCGACTGCCAAAGTGGTAGTTGATCGAAGCCATCGGCGTGCCCGCGCGCTCGGCGATGGCCTTGGTGGTGCCGTCGGCGAAACCGCGCTCGGCGAACACCTGGCCGGCGATGTCGAGCAGGTGCTGGCGCGTGGCCTGGCCGTGTGCGCGCGTGGCCCTGGTGGTTGCAGGAGCAGGTGCGGCGGCGGACGTGGCGGTCTTGCGTGAGGTCGACTTCATGGGGCTGTCCCTGTCGGAATCGGGGGAAACAAATTCTGACTTGAATTTGAATTCACATTCAATCAGAATCCAGTCTACTTCAACGCCTGGATGCTTTCAAGTCCATCCCTCGGACACACCATGAACAAGAAACCTCTGATTGCCGGCATCATCGTCCTGCTCGCGGTAGCCGCGGGTGCCTGGTGGTACACCAGCCGCAAGCCGGTGGACTCGAACACGCTGGTGCTCTACGGCAACGTGGACCTGCGCCAGGTATCCCTCGCCTTCGACCAGGCCGAGCGCATCGACAAGCTCGATGTGCAGGAGGGCGACCACGTCAAGGCCGGCCAGGTGCTGGCCACGCTGGACACGCGCAGCCTGCAACTTCGCATCGCGCAGGCGCAGGCGCAGATCCGCGTGCAGCAGCAGGCGCTCGGCAGGCTCCAGGCCGGCAGCCGGCCCGAGGAGATCGCGCAGTCCCGTGCGCAAGGTGATGCGGCAGCGGCCGATGCGGCATTGGCACGCCAGCAACTGGAGCGCCTGCAATCCATCCGCCAGACCACGGCGGGTCGGGCGGTGAGCCAGCAGGACCTCGACAGCGCGCAAGCTCGCGTGAAGGTCGCGCAAGCCCAGCTCGACAGCGCCCGCAAGGGGCAACAGTTGGTCGTCTCCGGGCCGCGCAAGGAAGACATCGCGCAAGCGCAGGCGCAGCTCGACGTGTCGAACACCGCGCTGGCACTGCTGAACCACCAGCTCTCGCAGGCGGAACTCAAGGCGCCGATCGACGCGGTCGTGCGCGCACGCCTCATGGAGCCGGGCGACATGGCCTCGCCGCAGCGGCCGGTCTTCACGCTGGCCATCACCGATCCGAAATGGGTACGCGCCTATGTGACCGAGAGCGACCTGGGTCGCATCAAGCCTGGCATGGCGGCCACGATCGCCACCGACAGCCATCCGGATGAAACGCTCAACGGCAAGGTCGGCTATATCTCCTCGGTCGCCGAGTTCACGCCCAAGGCCGTGCAGACCGAGGAGTTGCGCACCAGTCTTGTCTACGAGGTGCGCGTGCTGGCCGACGACAAGGCCGACAGGCTGCGGCTGGGCATGCCGGCGACGGTGCGGATCGCGCTGGCCCAACGCGCCGACACGGCCACCAATGGCGGGACGAAGCCGTGAGCTCCAACGGCGCCGCGGCGCTCATCGCGACGAAGCTGCACCGGCAGTTCGACGTGAAGGGGCGCGCGCCTGTCGTCGCGCTCGACGACCTGTCGATCAGCGTGCCGGCCGGTTCGCTCACCGCATTGGTCGGCCCCGACGGCTCGGGCAAGACCACGCTGCTGCGCCTGGCCGCCGGCCTGCTGCTGCCCGACAGCGGTGCGCTGCAAGTGCTGGGCATCGATGTCGCGAAGGACCCGCAGGCGGTGCAGGATCGCATCAGCTACATGCCGCAACGCTTCGGCCTGTACGAGGATCTGAGCGTGCAGGAAAACCTCGACCTGTATTCCGATTTGCACGGCGTATCGCACGCGGTGCGGCGCGAACGCTATGCACGCCTGCTGGAAATGACCGACCTCGCGCGCTTCACCTCGCGGCTGGCCGGCAAGCTGTCGGGCGGCATGAAGCAGAAGCTCGGCCTGGCCTGCACGCTGGTGCGCTCTCCGGAACTGCTGCTGCTCGACGAGCCGACCGTCGGCGTCGACCCGCTGTCGCGCCGCGAGCTGTGGGAGATCGTGCAACAGCTGGTCGACGCGGAGCATCTGAGCGTGATCGTGAGCACCGCGTACCTCGATGAAGCCGAGCGTTGCGCACAGGTGTTCGTGATGCGCGAATCCAGGCTGGTGGCCGAAGGAACGCCCGCGCAGATCCGTGACAACGCGAAGGACCTGTGCTTCGTCGCCAGGCCGAAAGAAGGCACCCACGCGCGCACCTTGCAGGCACGATTGCTCGATGCGCCCGAGGCGGTGATCGATGCGGTGCCCGAGGGCGGCGAGGTGCGCTTCATTCGCCGGCCTGAGGTCGACGCATCGGCCATCGAGAGCTTGCTCGATGGCGCGCAGGTCCAGCCGGCGCCCGCGCGGCTGGAGGACGGCTTCATGGTGCTGCTGCGCACGCAGCAGTCGGCTCCGCAGGCTGCAAAGAGTTCCGCAACGACAGCGGTTGCTTCCGTACCCGCCGCCGACAAGCAGGAGGTCGTCATTGAAGTGAAAGACCTGGTGCGCAAGTTCGACGACTTCGTCGCCGTCGCCAGCACCAGCTTCAACGTGCGCCGCGGCGAGATCTTCGGCCTGCTCGGCCCCAACGGCGCAGGCAAGACCACCACCTTCCGCATGCTCTGCGGCCTGCTGCCCGCAAGCAGCGGCTTCCTGCAAGTGGCGGGCGTGAACCTGCGCCATGCCCGAGCGCAGGCGCGCGCGAAGATCGGCTACGTCTCACAGAAGTTCGCGCTCTACGGCAACCTCACCGTGTCCGAGAACCTGAGCTTCTTCGGCGGCGCCTACGGCTTGCGCGGCAAGCGACTGGCCGAGCGCATGCGCGCCGTCGTGCAGGAGTTCGAACTGGCGGGACAGGAAGACGCGACCAGCGGCCAGTTGCCCGGCGGCTTCAAGCAACGCCTGGCGATGGCGACCAGCCTGCTGCACGAGCCGGAGATCCTCTTCCTCGACGAACCCACCAGCGGCACCGATCCGCTCGCGCGCCGCGAGTTCTGGCGGCGCATCACAGCCCTCGCCGAGGCCGGCGTCACCATCATCATCACCACCCACTTCATGGAAGAAGCGGAGTACTGCGACCGCATCGTGATCCAGGATGCCGGCAAGCTGCTGGCGATTGGCACGCCGCATGAAGTGCGTTCGCGTGCGGGCACCCAGGCCGCCAACATGGAGGATGCCTTCATCGGCATCGTCGAGCAGGCGCGCGAGAAGACGCGCGCCGCGCCGCAGGAGGCGATGGCATGAGCAGCACGCCCCAGGGCTGGCGCAGCGGCTCGCGCCTCGTCGCCCTCACCCGCAAGGAGACGCGGCAACTGTTGCGCGACCCGAGCAGCCTGGCCATCGGCATCCTGCTGCCCATCCTGCTGATCCTCATCTTCGGCTTCGGCCTGTCGCTCGACGTCAAGAACGCGCCACTGGCGGTGGTAATGGAAGACAGTTCGCCCACGGCCTTGCAGGCTGTGTCGGGCCTGCAACTCACGCCCTACTTGTCACCCGTGGTGCTCGGCTCCATGAAGGAAGCGGAAGCGTTGCTCGGCGCGCACAAGGTGGACGGCATCGTGCGCGTGCCGAGCGACTTCGCCAGCCGCCTCGGCGAGGGCCGCGCGCGCATCCAGGTGGTGGTCAACGGCGCCGATGCGGCCAAGGCCTCGATCATCCTGCGCTATGCCACGGCCGCGCTGGCCCAGAACGCCGTGCGCCAGGGCGACCTGGACGGGGCGGCCACGGGCGCGCCCAACGCATCGGGCATCGGCGCCGTCACCATCGACGAACGGCTGTGGTTCAACAGCGCCAACACCAGCACCTGGTACCTCGTGCCAGGGCTCATCGTGCTGATCATGACGCTGGTCGGGGCCTTTCTCACGGCGTTGGTGATGGCGCGCGAATGGGAGCGCGGCACGCTGGAGGCCTTGTTCGTCACGCCGGTGCGGCCGGTGGAGATCCTGCTGGCCAAGATCATTCCGTACTTCGGCATCGGCATGCTGGGGCTGGCGCTGTGCCTGCTGGCGTCGAAGTTCCTCTTCCATGTACCGATGGTGGGATCGCTGGTCGTGCTCGTGTTCAGCTCGATGCTGTACCTGATCGTGGCGGTGGCGGTGGGCCTGGTCATCTCGTCGGTCACGCGCAACCAGTTCCTCGCGAGCCAGGTGGCGCTCATCTCCAGCTTCCTCCCTTCGCTGATGCTGTCGGGCTTTTTGTTCGACCTGCGCAACGTGCCGACCGTCGTGCGCATCGTGGGCCAGGCGCTGCCTGCGACCTATTACATGGAGCTGATCCGCTCGCTCTTCCTCGCAGGCAACATCTGGCCGATGGTGGCGCGCAACTGCGCCATCCTGCTGGTCTATGCCGTGGGCCTGCTGACTGTCGCTCGCCTCGTCACGCGCAAGCGCCTGGACTGAAAGACCGCCATGCCCTCCTCCTTCATCGACTTCCTCCTGCGCGTCGCCAACCTGTGCCGCAAGGAACTGCTGGCCATCCTCAAGGACCCGGCCACGCGCGTGATCCTCATCGTGCCCTCGATCATGCAGAGCCTGCTGTTCGGCTATGCCGCCACCTACGACCTGAGCCGCATCGACTATGCGCTGCTCGACCAGAACCACAGCGGCGCATCCACCGCGCTCATCGCCAAGCTGGACGGCACGGGCGTGTTCCATCGAACGATGACGCTGCGCACGCAGGCCGAGATTGCCGAGCCGGTCAACGCAGGCAAGGTGCTGCTGGTGGTCGGCATCGGCCCGCGCTTCGAGCAACAGTTGCAAGCTGGCGAGAACGCGTCGATCCAGCTCATCGTCGATGCGCGCAACTCCAACACGGCCGGCTCCGCCGTGGGCTATGTGTCGCAGGTGGTCAATGCCTTCAATGCCGAATGGCGCGAGCGGCACGGCGCCGGCCCGCCGCCGGTCAGCATCGAGACGCGCGCCTGGTACAACCCGAACCTCACGACACGCTGGAACTTCATGCCCGGCATGATCGCCGCGCTCAGCATGATCCAGACGCTGCTGCTCACCGCGCTGTCGGTCGCGCGCGAGCGCGAACAGGGCACCTTTGACCAATTGCTGGTGACGCCGCTGTCGCCGACCGAGATCATGATCGGCAAGGCCATCCCGCCGGTGCTGATCGGCCTGCTGCAGTCGACGCTGGTGCTGCTGGTGACGGCGCTGTGGTTTCGCATACCGATGGCCGGCTCACTCTTCACGCTCTATGCGGGGCTGGCCTTCTTCACGGTGGCCAGCGTGGGCATCGGCCTGTCGATATCGGCGGTGTCGGCCAACATGCAGCAGGCCATGCTCTACACCTTCGTGCTGATCATGCCGATGATGCTGCTGTCGGGCCTCACCACGCCGGTGAGCAACATGCCCGATGCATTACAGCTTGCCACCATGGCCAACCCGCTGCGCTTCGCGATCGACCTGGTGCAGCGCGTGTACCTCGAAGGCGTCGGCATGGCCACGGTGTGGACCAACCTGATTCCGCTTTTCATCATTGCCGTGATCACGCTGCCATTGGCGGCCTGGCTGTTTCGTCATCGACTCGTCTGAAGCGAGGAGACCCGTCATGAATTCATCCATCCTTCTATCGCGCGCCGTGACCGTGGCGGCGCTTGTGATCCTTGCCGGCTGCGCCGTGGGACCCGACTACAAGGCTGCGGCCATCGATGCGCCGGCCGACTTCTCTGCATGGCACGGCGGCAGCGCCAAGCTTGCCCCTGCCCCGCAACGCGCCTCGGTGCCGGGGGCTGCGCCCTTCGGCTGGAGCGTCTTTGCCGACCCGACGCTCGACGCCCTGCAAGCCAGGGCCCTGGCCGCCAACAACGACCTGAAGACGGCAGCGCTGCGCTTCGCCCAGAGCCGCGTGCAAGGCGATGCGACGCGTTCGCAGCAATGGCCGCAGGTCAATGGCAGCGGCAGCGTGCAGCGCGTTCGCGAGAGCGAGAACGGCGACTTCCGCCGCATCATCAGCGCGATCAATCCGGGCTCCGTCGAAGAACTGGTCAAGGTGCTGAGCGACCCGCACGACATGTTCCAGGCCGGCTTCGATGCATCGTGGGAACTGGACTTCTGGGGCCGCGTGCGGCGTTCGATCGAGGCCGCGACGGCCGACGAGGCGGCATCGAAGGCGATGCTGGCGCAGGCACAACTCAGCGTGCAGGCCGAGGTGGCACGCCACTACTTCCAGTTGCGCTCGGTGCAGAGCCAGTTGCGCATCGCGCGCTCCGATGTCGCCGCGGGCGAAGAAACACGCAAGCTTGTCTCCGCGCGCGCGGACGGCGGGCTCACCACCGACCTCGACGTGACGCGACAGGATGCACAACTCGCCGACACGCGCTCCCGCCTACCGCAACTGATGGCACAGGAAGCGCAGGAGATCAACCAGATCACGCTGCTGGTCGGCGAGCGCCCTGGCGCCTTGCAGGCGGGGCTTGCGGCGCGGCCCGATACGGCCACTGCACCGGCGCTGCCGGACCTGTCCCTCGGGGTGCCTTCGGACGTGGCGCTGCGCCGCCCCGACATCCAGCGCGCGGAGGCGCAGTTGCATGCCGCGACGGCGAGCATCGGCGTCGCTGTGGCGGACCTGTATCCGCGTATCACCATCGGCGCCAGCCTCGGGCTCAACTCGGTGGAGGCGAGCACCTTCCTCGACTGGAGCAGCCGGCAATGGTCGATCGGGCCGAGCCTGCAATTGCCGATCTTCGATGGCGGGCGACGTCGCGCCACGGTGACGCTGCGCAAGCTCCAGGAACAGGAGGCAGCCGTCGCGTACCAGCAGACGGTCCTCAAGGCATGGCACGAGATCGACGATGCGATGAGCGCCTACGCCGCCGAGCGCCAGCGCAACGCGCAGCTCGCGCTGAAGGAGCGCAGCAGCCGCGATGCCCTGCAGCTCGCCAGCGTGCGCTATGAACACGGGCTCACCGATTTCCTGGTGCAACTCGACGCGCAACGCACCCTGCTCCAGGCGCAGCGCGAATATGCGGAAAGCTCCGGAAGGCTGGCCGTTGCGCTGGTGTCGATCTCGAAGGCGCTGGCCTTGCCTGCGACTGCGACTGCGCCCGAGCCGGCGGTGGCGGTCAGTGCGTTGCAGGCCCCTCGCCAGTAGCACCCTGGACGCTCAGCCTTCACCAGGCTTCCAGTCCGGACTGTAGCCACCAAGCGTGGGGTGGTACATCTCATCGCCATCATGCTGGGTGAACTCCACGTTGAGCCGATCTTCCCGCAGGCCCAATATGTCGATGCAATGCGCGCAGAGCGCCTTCGCCAGTTCCATGCGCAAGTCGGCCGTTCGTCCCCGTCGAATGTCGAGCATGAGCAGCGACACTTCTGCCGGCTCCTGCCCGACCTCGGGGATGCGCCACACGCCGCCCTGCCCCAGTTCGCGGATCGCCACGCTGATCCGGCGGATGTCGACGGACATCATCCGCGCGTAGGTTTCGCTCATGGCGACGGCGAGTCGCTTCTTCTCATCTGGCGTGTAGCTGCGGGTGACGTCGAGCTGGAGGTAGGGCATGGCTGAAATCCGTTGAAAAGGCGATTGGGCAACGACTTCGCGCCCATGTCCATCCTGGGCGGCAGTGCGCTCACCGCTTGATCAGAGTCTTCTCAGTTGCCGGCTCGGTAGACGACCTTGAAGCGTTCGCACGCAATCGGCATGGTCAAGCTTGGCTCTCGCCCCACCCGCGCGCATTCGCGGCCAAAGTAGGACCAGTGCACCCTGCGCCAGTATTCCAACGACCCGTCACCTTCGCCCTCGATCGCCGCGAACTCGGCAGTGACTTGCTCGAATGGCAACACCTCGACCTCCAGGGTTTCGATGACACAGGCAGGCCTTCCATCCCAGTAGGTGACAACACTGAGTGCGCCAGGTTTGGGCAGTGAGGCGCCCGCCTTCTCATAGGACCAGGCGAGTGCTGCAGTGGCCCGCTTGACCCCCGTCAGAACCAGGTTGGCAAGCGCGTTGGCGGAGGCCTCGTTGTCGTCAAAGTGAAATGCCTCGAAGAACCGGTTGGCGCAATCCCCTCCGACCTCGGCGCAAAACGCTTCCCAGTACTCGGCGATGGTGGGAGGGATGTCCATGTCATTCCTTGACTACGCTTGTCTGAAGCTGACCAGATGCTCCAGCATCGCTCGCAGCTTCCCCGCCGAAGTCGGCTTGAGAATGATCGGATGCCCGGTCGCCCGTGCCTCCGCAATCCGGTCCGGTGACGATTCACCGGTGACGAAAGCGCAAACCAGCCCCTGCGCGCACTCCCGTTCGAGCATGTCGACCAGGGTGACACCGTTCTCGTCGCGCGTCAGGTTGAGATCGCAAAGAACGATGTCCGGGCATCGCCGTCGCGCGTGTGCAAGCGCCTCGGCACTCCCGGCAGCCTCGACCACCTCGCAGCCCCATCGGCTCAGCAATCCGTGGATGGCCGTGCGGACCGACGCCTCGTCGTCGACGACAAGCACGCGCTTGCCTTGCAGCAGGCCGTCCAGAACCGCAGTGCGCGGCTCGGTGGCGCGCATCTGTGGATCGGTGCGTTTCAACAGCAGGCGCACGACGGTGCCCTTGCCCGGAATGGAGTCGATGGCGATCCGATGGCCCAGCAACAGTGCCAGCCGATGCACGATCGCCAGGCCCAGGCCGAGTCCCGCGCCCATGCCGTTGCCTCTGCCTGCGGCCCTGTAGAACTCCTGGAAGACATGGGGCAAGTCGTCCGGATCGATGCCGATGCCGGTGTCCGCCACCGTCACCTCCACATGATCGCCGCGCCGCCGGCAGCCGATCAGCACCCGGCCTCTTTCCGTGTAGCGGACCGAATTGGCCACGAGATTCAGCACTATTCGCTCCAGCAGCAACGGATCGGAGCAGGCCCAGAGCGATGTCTTCACCACCTTGAGCGACAGGCCCTTCGCCTTTGCAGTCGAGGCGAACTGTGATTGAAGGCGCGACAGCAGCGCCTGCAACGGCATGGCCCGCGGTTCCGCCCGGACAGCTCCGATGTCGAGCTTGGACAAGTCGAGCAGCGCCTCCAGCAGTTCCCTCAGCGAATCGACCGATTGCTCGACACATTCCGCCAGTGCCTCCGCGTCCTTCGGCAACGCGACCATGCGCAGTTGCCCGATGAAGAGCGCCAGCGCATGGATCGGCTGCCGCAGGTCATGGCTGGCCGCGGCCAGGAACCGCGTCTTGGCCTCGTTGGCCACGGCCAGGTCGCGGGTCCGTTCGGCGATGCGCGCTTCCTGCATCGTGTGCGTTTCCTGGAGGCGTTCGGCCATGCGGTTGAACTGCGTCGCCAGGGCCTCCAGTTCGTCGCCCGTGTGGAGGGTGATGCGCTGCTCGAACTGCCCGCGGCCCAGTTGCCTCGCACGCGTCTCGATCTCGTGGATTGGGCGCACCATGCGCCGCGCCAGCAGCACGCTGGTCGCGACAGCCGCGGCGACGCCCAGCAGGACCAGCACCACCGAGCGCGCAATGGACGCATACACCGGACGAAAGGCCTCCTGCAACGACTGCTCGGCAAAGACCGTCCAGCCGAGGTCCGGCACCGGCACCGCGGTCGACACCACCGATCGCCCCTGGATGTCCCGCGCCTCGCCGACCAGCACGCCGGCGTTGGTCCGTTGCGCGAGCGCACGGCGCACGTGCGGCAGGCTCGACAGGTTGGTCTTGCCGAGGATCAGTCCCATGTCGGGGTGCGAGATGAGTTGCCCATCGCTGTCGACCACGTAGGCCACGCCACCGGACTTGAGGTGCGCCTGCGCGACCATGTCCCAGATGAACTTGAGGTTCACCTCCGCGACGAGCACGCCGCCCGCGTGGTCGCGAGCGGCGCCCACCGAGACGTACGGCTCCGTCTCCTTGAGGAAGTGGACCGGTCCCACATGGTCCAGCGCGGCCCTCGTCGCGACGAAGGCCGGATCGCCCGACACGTCGCGGCCGCTCTTCGCCACCGTGACGCCGAAGCGCGACAACAGGAACTGCTCCCGGCCGCTCGGCGAGATCAAGCGGAGCTCGCTGATCTCCGGGTGGTAGCGCAGCAGGGCGCCGAGTTCCAGCCGCATGTCGTTGGTGTCCGGGTCGGCGAACACGTCGAATTTGCCGGCGCTGAAGTGCAGCGCGTCGCGCACGCCGCGCATGAAGATCGCGATCTCCTTGGCCGCGTAGTGCGCCGTGGCGAGTTGCACCTCCTCCAGCGCCGCGACCGATGCGCGATAGGCGAACCAGCCGCCCACCGCGCCGCTGATGACCAGCAGCAGACTCACCAGCCCGGCGAAGTAACCCGCGTACTTCCAGAACAAGCTTCGGCGCGCGAAAGTCTGCATGGCCCTTTCCCGGTGAATCGATCGACCTCCCCGATTCGAACCCGAATCCGCGCTGGCGGGGTCGGGACAAACCCATCGCGGGGCTTGTCCCGTTCCTCATCACTTGTTCGTGGGAGTCTGCGCGTCAATGGCGGCTGCGGCGCTGTCCGCCTGGATCGAGCCGCCACCACCGCCACCGCCGCAACCGTGCACGGACACCGTCACCGCGAGCATGACCAAGAGGCGCACCGTGGCGCGCCAGATGGAAGTGCTGTTCATGGCGTCACCGCGAAACGACCCTAACGCCAATCCGAATCAGGATCGACGCGGGTCGCCTTGCCCTGGAATGTCGGGCTGAACGGCGCGGTCTGCATCATCCAGAGTTCGTCCTCGCGACGCGACACGTAGATGTTGAACATCGGGCCATCGGCAAAGGTGACTGTGCCGCGGCAGTCGCTCTTGAGCGTGTAGGTGCCGTTGCTGCCCTGGTCGATCACGTCCACGATGCCATTGCGGCTCAGCGTGATCCCCGGCGTCGTCACCACGCCGTCGCCGGTGAACTTGAGCACCTCCATGATGGCCTTCGGCACCGCGGCCGGCGCTCCCGGCGGGATGAAGAAGCCCGTTGCCGTGAACAGGTACGTGCCGCGCAGGCTGCGCACATCGCACTGCCTCCGGCTGCCGCCGTCATCGTGCGCCATGCCCGGCGCCGACCATCCCAGTGCGCAGCAAGCCAATGCCAGACCTGCCACCGCATGACGAGAAAGCTGACTCATGATCGACTCCAATCAGGTTGATCGCACCCGCGGGTATGCGAGTGCGTGCGGGCATTGTGGAGAGCGAGGCCTCACCGCAAAATGGCCCTGAAGGGCCGCCGTCGGCCCCCAAGCGCGGGCGGCGCATCGCCCGGGGAGCCATGCCGTGGTGTCCTTGCCAAGGTGGAAACTGTTGCGACTCGCGGTGTGCCGACGGGCCCTTCGGGCCGGCCCGAAAGTCACGGCATGAGGATGCTCGTCGTCGACGATCACCCGCTCATCCAGGAGGCGGTCGGCAACGCGCTGCGCCGCCTCGACCCGCGCATCGAGATCGACGTGGCGGGCGACTGCACGACGGGCCTCGCGCTCGCAGCGCAGGGCGCCGAGCCCGAACTGGTGCTGCTCGACCTGAACCTGCCGGGCCTGTCGGGGATTGCGGGCCTGAAGGCGTGGCGCTCGCGCTTTCCGGCGGTTCCGGTCATCGTCCTGTCGGCCACCTGCGACCAGCAGACCGTGCTGGCGGCACTCGGCGCGGGTGCCTCCGGCTTCATTCCGAAGTCTTCGTCCAACGAGGTGATGCTGCATGCGGTGCGCCTCGTGATGGACGGCGGCAAGTACCTGCCGCCCGAAGTGCTGTCGGCCTCGTCCAGCCACGAGGGCGCTGCACCGCCGCCGCGCAGGAAGGCGCCGTCGATGGAATCGCTGGGCCTCACCGATCGCCAGGTCGACGTGCTGCGCCTCATCGCCAACGGTGCGTCCAACAAGATCATCTGCCGCGAACTCGGCCTGGCCGAGCGCACCGTGAAGGCGCACATCACGGCCGTGCTGCGCACCCTGAACGTGACGAGCCGGACACAGGCCGCGCTCGCAGCGGTCAGGCTTGGACTGCCCGCACAAGGTCAGAAGGGCGAGGAACGCTCAGCGGACGCCTTCGGTCATCTCCAGCAGGACCCATGACGGGAGCGTGAGCCCGAGATTGGCGACCGTCGTCACGTTCACCACGAACTCGAAATTCCTTGGCTGCTCGATCGGCATCTCCGCCGGCCTGGCGCCCCGCAGGATGCGCGCGGTGGGCTCGGCGAGCGCATGGAAGTGCGCGGTGAGCGACGCGCCGTAGGTCATGAGGCAGCCTTCCACGACATAGCGGCGCATCTCGCAGGTCGCGGGCATGCGATTGGCCGCGAGCGCATCGAGGAAGGCCTTGCGGTTGAAGGTGATGACTGGCGACGCCAACTGCATGATGCCCTGTGCGCCCCATGCCTTCGCGCTGCCGACGGCTGCGACCAGATCGACCGGGCCCGTGATCTCGAAGTCCTTCGCTTCCATGCCCAGCGCCGTGGCCGCGTCCCGCACGGTCTGCACCGTGTTGCTTCCACCGCCGGCCCGGTTCCACACCAGCGCGACGCGCTTCATGTCCGGCACGATGCCACGCAGCAGGTCCAGGCGTTTGGCCGACAACTCGAGGTCCTGGAATGCCACGCCGGTGATGTTGCCGCCCGGTTGCGCAAAGCTGCCCGCAAAGCCCATGCCGACGGGGTCGTGCACCGCCATCACGATGGGGATCGTCGTCGTGGCCCTCTGCGCGGCACGCACGGCGGGCGGCGCAGCGGTGACGAGGACTTCAGGCTTCAGGGCGGCGAGTTCGACCGCCAGCCGGGGGAGCGCGCCGAAGTCGCCTTCGGCCCACCTGTAGTCGATGTGCAGGTTCGTGCCTTCGACGAATCCCTGTTCGCGCATGCCTTCCAGGAAGCTGCGCAAGTTCGGCGCCTGCATCGCGGAGTCCATGCCGAGGAAGCCGATCCGGCGGACCGCCGGGTCCGGTACCTGTGCCGTGGCGCTTGCGGCGGCACACAGCGCGAGCCATGCACAGCGGGCGATCCATGCGAGCGTCGGCTTGACCGAGGGCATTCTGTTTGACCTTCAAGGTTGTCGCGAGCCTGGCAGAGGTCATCGCCGTGGGCGCGCATTTTATGGCGCGAGACAGCAAGGCCGTGGCGCGACAAGTCAAGCGATGGATCGTCGGGAATCGCAAAGTCGAGTGATCGCAAGCCTGCATCCACAGACATCCAGAAGGAGACCCCATGCAAATGACATTCCCCACCGCGCGCCATGACAGGCTGCTGACCGTCGACACCAGCAAGGCGGCCTGGGTCAAGGACGCCCTTGCGCCCGGTATCGACGTGTGCCCCGTGTTCCTGGATGCGCAGAACGGCATCTGGGGCCTGCGCGCGAGGTTCGCTCCGGGCACGACGCTGCCGAAGCACCTGCACACCGGGACGGTCCACATGTTCACGCTCTCGGGTTCGTGGAACTACGTCGAGCATCCCGAACAGCCGCAGACCGCCGGCTGCTATCTCTACGAACCGGGTGGCTCGCTGCACCAGTTCATGACGCCGTCGAGCAACAGCGAGGCCACCGACACCTTCATGCTGGTGTTCGGCGCCAACGTCAACTTTGACGCCGAAGGCAACTTCATCGGCATGGCGGATGCCGGCCTGATCGAAATGGCGCTCAACAAGGCGGCGGGCGCGCAGGGACTCTCGCCCCTGAACTACATCCGCGGACTGGGCGGCGCCTACGCCTCCGCCACGAATTGACAGGCCACCGACGCCAGGCCTGACCACGAAAGCAAAGGAGACATCATGAAGTTCCATAAGACACTCGCCATCGTCGCGACCCTGGCCTGCGCCAGCGCGGCCTCGGCACAGGGCTATCCCACCCGCCCCATCACGATGGTCGTGCCCGCCCCCGCCGGCGGCGCCACCGATGCCATTGCCCGTGCGTTGGCCACCGAGATGGGCCAGCAGCTCAAGCAGCCCATCGTCGTGGACAACAAGCCCGGTGCCACCGGAATGCTGGGGACGCAGGCGGTGGCACGCGCCGCGCCCGACGGCTACACCCTCCTCATGACCGTGAGCGCACCCATCCTCAACGCACCCTACCTGTTCCAGAAGGTGCCTTACGACGTGAGCCGCGACCTCGCGTTCATCTCGCAGGTCTGCACGGCGGCCATGGTGCTGGCGGTCGGCAAGGACGTGCCCGCCACGACGATGAAGGAGTTCACCGCCTGGGCCGAGAAGAACAAGGGCAAGGTGTCCTATGGCTCCTTCGGCATCGGCGGCGCCGGCCATCTGGTGAGCGCCTACCTGAACGAGACCCGCAAGCTCGACATGAACCACGTCGCCTACAAGGGCGAGGCGCCGATGGTGCAGGACATCATCAGCGGGCAGATCCCGTGGGGTGTGGGCTCGGTCGGCACGCTGGCGCCGCACATCGCCAGCGGCAAGGTGCGGGCGCTCGCCGTGTTCGGCGACCACCGCCTGAAGGAGCTGCCGAACGTGCCGACGATGGCCGAGGCCGGCTTCCCCGAGCCCGAGTACCGGCCCATGGGCTGGATGGTGATGATGGCGCCGGCCAACACACCCGCGCCAGTGCTGGCGCGCCTCGAAGAAGTCACGCGGGCGGCGACGCAGTCCGACAGCGTCAAGGCCCGATTCCAGTTCTTCGGGTTCGAGGCAGTGGGTTCGAGCGCGGAGCAGTTCCGCCGCGAGTACGAGGCCGCCCGGCCGGTTGCGCAGAAGCTGATCCAGATCTCCGGCGCGAAAGCGGAATGAACCGTTCGATCCTCAGAAAGACATGTCGATGACGAAATCACTCGAAGGCAAGACAGCGCTGGTCACTGGCGCGGCACAAGGCATGGGCCTGGCATTTGCAGAGGCGCTCGCCGAAGCCGGTGCGCATGTCGCACTCACCGACGTTCTCGCGGAAGAGGTCGGCGTACAGGCCGCGAGGCTGGCCGCACGCGGCCTCTCGGTTCAAAGCCACGCGCTGGATGTGACGAACAAGGCGGCCTGGGCCGAAGTGATGGACGCGCTGGCCGCCGCGGGGCGCAGCGTCGACGTGCTGGTCAACAACGCAGGCATCGCCGTGCCGGGCAGCATCGAGGAATGCAGCGTCGACACGTGGCGACGCACCATGGACATCAATGCCCTGGGGCCCCTGCTCGGCTGCCAGGCCGTCATCCCCGGGATGAAGACGAAGGGTGGTGGCTCGATCATCAACATCTCGTCGATCTTCGGACTGGTCGGGGAGCCCCGCGTGGTCGCCTACTGCGCGTCCAAGGGGGCGGTTACGCAGCTCACGCGATCTGCGGCCGTACAGCTCGCGCCGTACGGCATCCGCGTGAACAGCGTGCATCCGGGCTTCGTGGCCACGCCGATGGTGCTGGGCGCGATGAAAAGAGCGCCCGCCGCCATCGCCCAGGAGTACGAGGCCCGCACCGTGGGCCAGACACCGATCGGCCGCATGGCCGAGCCGGAGGACGTGGCAGGCGCCGTGGTGTTCCTCGCGAGCGATGCCTCGCGCTACATGACTGCCGGGCAGATGGTGATCGATGGTGGCTTCATCGCACGCTGAGCCTACGATTCGACCGACAGCAGTTCCGGATTGCGCAGGAGTTGCGTTGGCGCATGGCCGAACCAGCGATGGCAGTTGCGCGTCAGCGTGGCCTGGTGCGAATAGCCCAGCATCATCGCCACCTGGGTCAGGCTCGGTGAGTCCGGCCGGCCGATCAGCTCGCGCAGGCGGTCCCGCCGCACCTCGTTGACGATGTCCTCGAAGCTGAAGCCTTCGTTCGCGAGGCGGCGCTGGAAGGTGCGCGGCGGCATGCCCAGCGCCTGTGCGATCGTGCTGTTGGTCAACGGCCCGGTGCCCATGAAGCGTCGAACCAGCACGCGCACCTGGTCGGCCAGCAGGCGCTCCGGTTGCGGGAAGGTCTGCTCGAGGTAGTTGCGGGCCATGCGCTGCAACGTGGGGTTGTGCTCGGCAAGAGGCTGCTCGAGTTCCGCGGCGCTGACGCGAAGCCCGGCGCGCGGCATCGAGAACAGGCACTCGCAGCCCAGGCCCTTCGCATAGTCCGCGGGCGTGCCGATCCTGGCGTGGGGAAACAACACCACCGGCGCACGCGCGCGCGGCCCCGAGAGCGTGCGGAAGATGCGGATGCACAGGGCCACCGACAACTCCAGCGTCTGGGGGCACGGCGGCTTGTTCGGCAGCACGATCTCGAAGGTCAGGTCCACCAGCCCGGCACGGCCTTCGACCGGGTCCGTCGTGGCGCGGATCGCCGGGCTGTGGACGAAGGCATAGCGGCCCGCGAGCCGGAACGCATCGCCCAGGGTCGGCGCATGCCGGATCAGGATGGCCAGCGGGCCGAACATCTCCATGTCCTGCACCGCCGCCAGCCGCAAGCCGAAGTCCGGCTTGCCACTCGCCTCCGCCGAGCGCTCCAGCAGCGTCATCAGGGCGGTGTAGGGAATCAGCGCCTCGGGGTCGGCAATCGTCTTGCCCGTCAGGCCCACGCGTCGAAGTTCGCGCGCCGCATCCAGCCCCAGCGAGGTGGCGAGCGGCACGTAGCCAGCGAGACAGGCGGCGCGGATCAGGGCTTTCATGGGTCGGGTTCCGGGGGCGGAAGCCGCAGGGCAGGCAACTGTTGCCACGGCCCTGCGTACTGGCGCGACATGCTAATGGTGTGGCGCGACAAGTCAAGTCAAGCAGCGCCACGAATCCTAAAGTTCAGGCATCGAAAGACACACGACAGGAGACAAGCAATGAGCGACAACACCGCCTCCAAACCGCGCAAGCCGAACATCCTCGTCATCTGGGGCGACGACATCGGCTGGCAGAACGTCAGTGGCTATGGCATGGGCACCATGGGCTACAAGACGCCGAACATCGACCGCATCGGCCACGAAGGCATCCGCTTCACCGACCACTATGCGCAGCCCTCGTGCACCGCGGGCCGCGCGGCCTTCATCACCGGCCAGTACCCGATCCGCTCCGGCATGACCACGGTCGGCATGCCCGGCGACAAGCTGGGTCTGCAGGCCGCCTCGCCCTGCCTCGCGGAGGTGATGAAGAAGGCCGGCTACCGCACGGGCCAGTTCGGCAAGAACCACCTCGGCGACCGCAACGAGCACATGCCGACGGTGCACGGCTTCGACGAGTTCTACGGCAACCTGTACCACCTCAACACCGAGGAGCAGCCCGAGTACCGCGACTACCAGCGCTTCGCCCGCAACTACCCGGGCGGCCCGGAGGCCTATCGCAAGAAGTTCGGCACGCGCGGCGTGCTGCATTCCCGCGCCAGCGAGGTTGACGATCCCACCGAAGACCCGCGCTTCGGCCGCGTGGGCCGCCAAACCATCGCCGACACCGGGCCGCTGACGATCGAGCGCATGAAGAACTTCGACGGCGGCGAGTTGGTGCCGCGCGCCATCGAGTTCATGCGCGAGTCGCAGGAGGAAGAAAAGCCCTTCTTCCTCTGGCTCAACACCATCCGCATGCACCTCTACACGCACCTGGACGACCACTGGCGCTACGCCGCCGAGGAGTTCACGCACGAGGACGACCTGCACGGCAGCGGCATGCTCCAGCACGACCACGACATCGGCCTGGTGCTCGACTACCTGGATCGCAGCGGGCTCGCGGAGAACACCATCGTCTGGTACTCCACCGACAACGGCCCCGAGCATTCGTCATGGCCGCACGGCGGCACCTCGCCCTTCCGCGGCGAGAAGATGACGACCTACGAAGGCGGCGTGCGCGTGATCTCGCTCTTGCGCTGGCCCGGCGTGATCGAGGCGGGCCAGGTGCTCAACGGCATGCAGGCGCACCAGGACATGTTCACCACGCTGGCCGCCGCCGCGGGCGCCTCCCACATCGTCGAGCAGATGAAGGTCGACAAGCGCCAGTACATCGACGGCTACGACAACCTCGACTACTGGACCGGCAAGACGACGTACAGCGCACGCGACCACTTCTTCTACTACTACGAAGGCAAGCTGGCCGCCATCCGCCTGGGTCCGTGGAAGTTCCACTTCTCGACGAAGGAGGACTACTACGACAACCTGACGCCGCGCACCATCGCGCTCATCCACAACCTGCGCAGCGATCCTTTCGAGAGCTACTCCAGCAAGGACTCCTACGGCCATCTGGCGCAGAAGGCCGCGTGGCTGTCGCAACCGCTGGGCGAGCTGATCGGCACGCACCTGAAGACGCTGAAGGACTACCCGCCGGTGCAGGTCGGCAAGTCCTTCGACAAGTCGAACCTGGTGCAGGACTTTCTCGGCAGCGTCAGGAGAAATTGAGGGCATGCCCTCTGCCACAAGGACCCCACCATGACCACCACATCGACATCGGCCTCGCCAGCAGCGGCCGGCCTGCCGCAGCAGATTCACACCCAGGTCGAACGCGCCATCCAGCGCGGCCTCAAGGGACTCGACTACCTCGGCTCCCCCGCGCCCGCAGTCGGCACCACGCCCAAGACCGTGCTGCACCGGCGCGGCACGCTGACCCTCCAGCACTACCACCCGACCGCCGCAGAGGTCTATCGCATGCCGATCCTGATCGTGATGGCCACGAGCAACAAGGCCTTCATGCTCGACCTCGCGCCCGGACGCAGCCTGATCGAGTTCCTGCTCGGGCGCGGCTACGACGTGTACGTGATGGACTGGAACGCACCGAGCAAGCGGGAGAGCGGGTTGCGGCTGGAGGACTACACGCTCGACTTCATCCCCGACTGCCTCCGTCGCGTGCAGCAGCATGCCGGCGTCGACGACGTGACGCTGATCGGCTATTGCATGGGCGGCGTGCTGTCGACGATCTACGCGGCGCTGCATGCCGATGGCCCGGTGAAGAACCTCGTCGGTCTCGCCACGCCCATCGACTTCAGCAAGATCGGCTTCAAGGACGTGATGGACAGGCGTTACTTCGACGTCGACAAGCTGGTCGATTCGGTGGGCCTGATCCCGCCGAAATTCATCGAGACCGGCTTCGAACTGCTGCGCCCCGCGGGTCGCATGGCGAATGCGGTGCGCCTGTGGGACAACATGTGGAACGACGAATACGTCCAGTCATACCGCCTGATGGAGCGCTGGGGCGCCGAGACGCTGCCGATGGCGGGCGAATACTTCCGCCAGCTCACCAAGGAACTGTTCTGGAAGAACGGCCTGTGCGAGAGCACGCTGAGCGTCGGCGGACGGCCCGTGCGGCTCGACGCCATCCGGGCATCGCTGCTCAGTGTCGTCGCCGCGCACGATCACCTGGTGCCGCCCGAGTGCGCGCGGCCCCTGGTGGATCGGATCGGTTCAAGCGACAAGCAGGAACTCGTGCTGCCGGGCGGCCACGTCAGCCTGGTGGCCGGCCCGAATGCCGTCAAGCGACTCTGGCCCCGACTCGACCAGTGGCTTGAAAGCCGATCCACCTGACGTCCTCATCAGGAACCAGGCCAATGCGGGAACCAGCGCGGCCCCGCGGAGCTTGACTTCATCCCGACCGCGCAGATCCGGAGACAAGACATCATGCAACTCACCCGTAGCCTGCGCCGCGCGGCGCAGATCTTTCCCAGACGCACCAGCACGGTCTTCGGCGACCGGCGCAGGACCTGGGCCGAAACGCTCAACCGCGTCACGCGCCTGGCGGCAGGCCTGGTGACGCTCGGCGTCCAACCCGGCGACCGCATCGCGCTGCTCGGCCTGAACAGCGACCGTTACCTGGAGGCCACCTACGCCGCCCTGTGGGCCGGCTGTGTCGTCGTGCCGGGCAACACGCGCTGGGCACCGGCCGAGCATGCCTACGCGCTGCAGGACAGCAGCCCCTCGCTGCTGATGGTCGACCAGGACTTCGCCGCGATGGCCCGCACGCTGCCCGGCTTCGATGCGGCGCGCACCGTGTTCATGGGCGATGGCGCATCGGGCGACCTCGTGTCGTACGAGACCTTGATCGAGCAGAGCGCGCCCTTGCCCGAACGCGCCGGCAGCGGCGACGACATGGCGATGATCATGTACACGGGCGGCACCACCGGCTGGCCCAAGGGCGTGATGCTCTCGCACACCAACATCGTGTGGGCTTCCACCACCTTCTCGGTGGTCTGCCTCAACGAGCCGGAGATCGTCTACCTGCATGCCGCGCCGATGTTCCACCTGGCCGCCATGTCCGCGATGCTCAACTACACCGGCGCGGGCGCCACGCAGGTGATCCTCCCGCGCTTCGACCCGGCCGCCGTGGTCGACGCCATCGCCGGCGAGAAGGTCAACATGTCGCTGCTGGTGCCGACGATGATCGACCTGGTCGACCGCCACCTGGAGGCGCATCCGGCCGACGTCGGCAGCCTGCGCAACCTGGTCTACGGCGCATCGCCGATCTCCGAGACGCTGCTGCGGCGCGCGATGAAGAGCCTGCCGAACGTCCGCTTCTACCAGGGCTACGGGCAGACCGAGATGGCCGGCGGCGTGGTCGTGCTGACGCCCGAGTTCCACACGGTCGACGGCCCGAATGCACGCCTGCTGCGCGCCGCCGGCCGGCCAACGCCGGGCACCGACATCCGCATCGTCGATGCAGACATGAACGACGTGCCGCGCGGCACCGTCGGCGAGGTCGCGGCGCGTGGCCCCAGCGTGATGCTCGGCTACTGGCGCAAGCCGGAGCAGACGCAAGCCGCCATCGTCGACGGCTGGCTGCGCAGCGGCGATGCGGGGTACATGGACGAGGACGGCTTCATCTTCCTGGTCGACCGCGTGAAGGACATGATCGTCTCGGGCGGCGAGAACGTGTACTCGGCCGAAGTCGAGAACGCACTGGGCAAGCATCCGGCCGTGCTCGAGTGCGCCGTGATTGGCATTCCGGACGCGCAATGGGGCGAGGCGGTGCATGCCGTCGTGCGACTGCGCGATGGCTCAGACGCCGATGCGACAGAACTGACCCGCCACTGCGGCGAGTGGATCGCGAACTACAAGCGCCCGCGCTCCTTCACCTTCCGCGCCGAACCCCTGCCGCTCTCGGCCACCGGCAAGGCGCTCAAGACCGAATTGCGCAAGCCCTTCTGGGAAGGCCACACGCGGCAGGTCGGTTGAACCCCATCGAACCAGCATTCAAATCAACGGAGACATACGTGACGACAGGACTCATGCAACCCGGGCTCGACATCGGGTCGACACCCACCCAGGACGTGGACATCACCTATCGCAAGATCACGCTGCGGCTGATCCCGCTGCTGTTCATCTGCTACGTGATGAACTACATCGACCGCGCCAACATCGGCTATGCGCAGTTGCAGATGAAGCCGTCACTCGGCTTCAGCGACACCGTGTACGGCCTGGCGGCCGGCGTGTTCTTCATCGGCTATTTCCTCTTCGAACTGCCGAGCAACATGCTGCTGCGCCGCATCGGCGCGCGCAAGACCATCCTGCGCATCATGCTGGGCTGGGGACTGGTGTCCGCCGCCACCATGTTCGTGTCCACGCCCCTGCAATTCTACGTCGCGCGCTTCCTGCTCGGCGTGTTCGAGGCAGGCTTTCTCCCGGGGATCATGCTGTACCTGACCTTCTGGTATCCGGCGCAGCGGCGTGCGCGCGTCATTGCGCTCTTCATGTCGGCCACGGTCGTCGCCAGCATCCTCACGGGGCCAGTGTCCGGCTGGATCCTGCAGAACATGCATGGCGTCAACGGCTGGGAAGGCTGGCAGTGGATGTTCCTGCTCGAAGGCCTGCCGAGCGCCGCGCTGGGCATCGTCGCCTGGCTGTACCTGCCCAACAACCCGAGCGATGCCAGGTGGCTGACCTCGCACGAGAAGCAAACCGTGCAGCATGGCTTGCGGCAATCCAGTGAAGACGCCTTGCCGGCCGTGCGGCATTCGCTGCGCCAGGCCTTCCTCGATCCGAAGGTGTACCTGCTGTGCTTCGCCCTGTTCGCGATCCTGTGCGGGGGCTACTTCCTGAGCTTCTGGACGCCGTCCCTGATCAAGGAGCTGGGCGTCACGAGCCCGCAGCAGATCGGCCTGTATGCCGCGATCCCCAGCATCATTGCCGCGGTCGTCATGGTGTTCTATGGCCGCCATTCGGACGCGCGCCAGGAACGCCGGTGGCACTTTGCCGTCGCGGCCTTCGCCGCCGCAATGGGTTTGCTGGCAATCACAGTCGCGCGGTCCGACCTCGGCTTGCTGCTGGCCGCGCTCACGCTGACCAGCGTCGGCGTCGTCTCGGCCCTGCCGATCTTCTATGCGATCGCGACCGCGCACCTGTCCCGGGAGGCCGCCCCGGCGGGCCTGTCGATCATCACCAGCCTGGCCAGCCTGGCGGGCGTCGTCAGCCCCGCATTGATCGGTGCGATCAAGACCCGCACGGGCAGCGCGGACAGCGGACTGTATGTGTTCGGAGCCTTGCTCGTGATCGGCGCCATCGCCTTGCTGATCGGCATGCGGCAGGAACCGGGACACCCCATCACCCACGGCAAGAGCGAATGAAGCACAAGCAAAGCAGACCATCCGTCATCGGCATGACCACCACCCGCGCAGGCGCGCCCCACATGCGAAGAGCACACAGGCCAGACCGCGAGGCCCGCGCCTTCCTGCGCTGGTTCAACCTGTCGTCGCAACGACCGGTCGATGCGTATTCACTGCCACAGCAACGCGCACTCTGGAGACTGGTGGCCCTGGCATTCGGCCGCAGGATGCCGGTCACGGTGACCGAGCGGACCATCGACGGACCCACGGGACCCATCGCCCTGCGGATCTTCAGCGCTGGCCATCGCGAAACGCCGGCGCCCGCGTTCCTGTGGTGCCACGGCGGCGGCTTCGTGGTCGGCGGCCTGGACTCCGCCGATTCGATCTGCCGCAGCATCGCCAGCATCGCCGGCTGCACCGTCATCGCGGTGCGCTATCGGCTGGCGCCGGAACACGCGCTCTCGGCGGGCCGCGAGGATTTCCTGGCCGCCCTCGAATGGGTCGCGGCCAACGGCGAGACCCTTGGAATCGATGGCAGCCGGCTCGCCATCGGTGGCGATTCGGCTGGAGGCAACATTACCGCCGCGGTGGCGCAAGAGACGCTGCGACGTGGCGGCCCGGCGCTGCGCCTGCAGGTGCTCGCCTATCCTGCGACCGACCTGCTTCGGGAGTTTCCTTCGAAGGCGGAGAACGCGGAGGGCTTCATGGTCACCGCGCAGATGCTGGAACACGTCCGGGACACGGTCGGCACTGCCGCCGATGCGGCGGATCCCTGGCTGTCGCCGGCTCGCAGCCAGGACTTGCGCGGTCTCGCCCCGGCCGTGCTCATCAGCGCCGGATACGACCCGATCCGCGATGACGGCTTGGACTATGCCGAACGCCTGCGCACCGCGGGCGTGCCGGTGGAATTGCTGCACTACGCAGGGCAGTTCCACGGCTTCCTGAACTTCGACGCCGTCATCGGCGCAGGCCGCGACGCATTGCGGCGCATTGGCGATGCACTGGCCAACGCCTTTGGCACCGCACATGCCATCGACCGCACGATCGAGATCTCAGATGCGTCGCCCGACGCGCTCTGCACGACCCTCGCCGTGCATGCCGACATCGCAGCCACGGCGCTGACCGGCTGGATCGCGGCCGAGCGCTGGGCCGAAGTCCTGCTGCGGCAGATATCGCCCGAAGTGGCCGGCCTGTTCGGGCTGCTGCTCCAACCCCCTCTGATGCCGGCCGTCCTTGCGAGAAGCGACCTGATGTCGCGGCTTGGCCCGCTCGCCGCACGCCAGACCTATCCGGCCGGCACAACCTGAAGAACACGACCATGAAAAATGCAACCTTCCCCGACTCCATGCAGATGTGGCGCGAGGCCTTCGATCAACTCGAAAGTGCCATCAACGCAGGGGGCGTTCGCCAGCTGGAATCCGCCAGGTTTTCCAAGGCGCTCCATCAGGTCCTGAGGGCCTCGCTCGGCATGCGGCAGGTCAGTGAAAGCGCCAGTGCACGCTGGCATGCGCAACTCGACATTCCGAGCCGGACCGAGTTCGCCGCGCTGGCCGCAGCGGTGCAGCGCATCGAGGACAAGCTGGACCTGCTGCTGCCCGAATGCGCATCGACGAACCCGAGGCCACAACGCACGCGCCGGCCACCCGCCAGGCCTCAATTGACGGCCTGAGGCTCCGGAAAGTGCCATGTGCCGGACAGGATGTCCGCCCGGGGCCGATACAGCCGCACCGTGTAGTTCCAGCCCTTGACGATGGGCAGGCAGTTGGACGTCTGGGTGTTGCATCCGCCGAACTGGATGTTGATCGAGCCGTCATCGCTCCTGCGGGCCGTCAGGTTGTTCAGCGAGTAGGCACCCGCCGGATTCTTCTCGTAGTAGCCCGCCGCGTTGTAGACGCTGACGGACCAGAAGCCATCCACGGGCACATCCTTCACCGAAAGCCGGTAGACCGTCGTGCCGTCGTTCTTCGCGGGCGTGAAGTTGAGGTAGGTGGCATCCTTGTCCGGATTGCCGCCCCACGCGGCCGCCGCGCCGACCAGGCGACGGACCGGGTCCACGTCGTCCCGGGTGCCGAATGCACGCTTGAAGTCGGGGATGGTGGTGGAGAGCGTGATCAACGCGTCGCGCACCTTCTTCTGGCTGACCGGATCCCAGTTCGGCAAGTCGAGTTGGCCCGGCACGCGCTGCGTCACCTTGACGGCGTCCTGCAAGGCGTGGACCTGCTTGATGTCATCCGGATTGGCCGGGTCCACCAGCGTGCGGAAGGCGGTGACGACGTAGCGCGTGCCGACGTTTTCGCGGGTCAAGGTGTAGGTGCCTGCGCCGTAGTACACGTTCGGCGTGTAGTGGTCCTCGTTGATGATCTGCAGCGCCATGTAGCGCTTGCCGGGATCGGGCAACGCAATGGTGACCGGGCCCGCATCGAGATCGAAGACCGCCGACGAATAGAAGGTGTCGCGGTTCAGGCGGATCACCGTCTGGTTGTCGATCGACGCGGGCTCGCGGCGATGCAGCAGCTTGCCGAGGCCGCCACTCTGCTTGGCCAGGGAGGTGATGTACAGGTCGCTCTCTGCCCGGACGAAGTTGTCGACCGTGACCGGCACAGGCGTTCCGCCTGCGGACTGAGCGTGTACCGGATTTGTCATCACCAGAAGTGCGCCGAATGCGCAGGCCGTGAAGCGCTTGATGTGCATGTTGTGACGCCCGGAGCGGGACCAGGAAGTTGCACAGGGCATTCTGCCGCCGCGGCACCTCTGCGTCGACGCACTGCCCCAAAGGGCAAGCTGCCCTGCCCGCGTGTGCGTGCAGCATCGAGCCCGTGCCCAATCCTGAGAATCGCGGCACGAGCCCCCGACCTTCAACGTGCGGCCAGCCAACCGTCGAGCGTGGTCGCGCCGAGCCACGCGCCAGCGGCGGTGGTCAGCGAGCCGTCATCGATCCGCATGCCGAAGTAGGCGGCCTTCGCATCGGCCACCACGGTGATCGGGTTGCCGCTGGCACGCAGGTAGCGCTCCGCCATTGCGGCCATGCCGGCGCGCTCCGGCCCGCCGATCTCGACCATGCCGTTGACCGGCGCACCCAGCGTGCTGTCGGCCATGGCGGCGGCCACGTCCTGCGCCGCGATGGGCTGAACGTGCGCGGCCGGCAGCCGGACCGTGGCGCCCTCGGTGCCCGACTGCACGATGGCCGGCAGGAACTCCATGAACTGGGTGGCCCGCACGATGGTGTATGGAATGCCCGAGGCTTCGATGAGCTGTTCCTGCACCAGCTTGGCGCGGAAGTAGCCGCTGCCCTGGAGCCGCTCGGTGCCCACCACCGACAGCGCCACATGGTGCTTGACGCCGGCCGCTGCCTCGGCCGCGAGCAGGTTGCGGCCCGAGGTCTGGAAGAAGTCCATGACCGCCGCGTCCTCGAAGGACGGCGAGTTGGCCACGTCCACCACGACTTGCGCGCCCGCGAGCGCGGCGGCCAGGCCTTCGCCGGTGAGCGTGTTGACGCCGGTGTTGGGCGAGGCCGCGACGGCCTCGTGGCCACGTTGCTGGAGCAGCGCGATGAGCTTGCTGCCGATGAGGCCGGTGCCTCCGATGACGACGATCTTCATTTCATGTGCCTTTGATATGAGGTGTTGATGCGTCGATGGTAGGCATGGAACAATGTGGCGGAAATGACGAAGACCCCTGAATTACTGCCAAACCGTTCGGCCGGCCGGCTGCGCCCGAAGCGCGTGCTGTTCGTCGCGTTCCCCGACATCGGCCTGCTCGACCTGACCGGTGCGCAGACCGTGTTCTGGGCCGCCAACAAGGCGATGGAGGCGCGCGGCCTGCCGGGCTACGAGCGCTGCACCGCCAGCCTCGACGGCGGCCTGGTGCGCAGCGCAGAAGGGCTGGAAGTGCAGACCGATTCACTCGCCCGCTTCCGGCCCTCGTCGGTCGACACGCTGGTCCTGCCCGGTTCTCCGCACATGGCCCGGGTGCTCGACCATTCGGCACCGCTGGTCAAGTGGCTGCGGCGCGCCTCGGGCAAGACGCGCCGCACGATATCGGTGTGCAGCGGGGCCTTCCTGCTGGCGGCAGCCGGCCTGCTCGACCACAAGCGCGCCACCACGCACTGGCTGATGTTCGACATGATGGGCCAGCGCTTCCCGTCCGTGGAGATCGACCGCGACGCCATCTTCGTGCAGCAAGGCCCGATATGGACATCGGCCGGCGTCACGGCCGGCATCGACCTGGCCATGGCGCTGGTCGAGGCCGACTGCGGACACGAGGTGGCCATGGAAGTGGCGCGCGAGTTGGTGGTCTACCTCAAGCGCCCCGGCGGCCAGTCGCAGTTCAGCGAGCTGCTGCAAGCCCAGGCCGAAGACTCGGCCGCGATGTTCGACGAGTTGAACCTCTGGATCGCCGGCAACCTCGAGCGCCCAAACCTCGGCGTCGAGCAACTGGCCGAGCAGGCCCACATGAGTCCGCGCAACTTCGCCCGCGTCTACAAGCAGAAGACCGGGCGCACGCCAGCCAAGGCGGTCGAGGTGTTCCGGCTCGAGGCGGCCCGGCGCCTGCTGGAGGATTCCACCCGCAACGTCGACCAGATCGCCATGCTGTGCGGCTTCGCCGACGAGGAGCGCATGCGCGTGACCTTCCAGCGCCACCTGGGCGTGGCGCCCCGGGACTACCGGCGGCGCTTCGCGGTTCGAGGGAGCTCGGCGACTTAAACGCAATACGCCGCGGATCGACGATGTCGAAGCCCAGCATGGTCCACGACGGCGCGTAGCACGGTCTCCCAGTCCGGGCGCAACCGCAGGCCCTGTTCGTAGAGGGCACCGCCCTGCCCTGGCCCGTCGAACACCGGGCAGTGATAGCCGCGCCGCGTGGCCACCACGGCACTCGCAAAGTACATGTCGGTGAGCGTGCCGTCGTAGCCGTTGTTGAGGATCAGGAGCGGTCGTCGCTCTGCGGCGCACGCTTCGGCCGGCAGCAGGTGGCCCCGGAGGGTCGTGCCTTCGAACGGGATGCGCAGCGGCACTGCGGGGTTGGGCCCAACGCGAGCGCACGGTCCAGCAGTTGCGATTGGCGCCGGAAGGATTCAAGCGGCCGAGGGTCCACTGGCTCGCCGTAGAGCGGGTGGCAGGACGCCGCATGGAAGCAACTCGCGCGCAGCGGTGAACCCGGTAAGGGCCACTGATTCACAGAATTAGTATTTCTTATGAAGTGGCTATTGACATAAATAAAAGTGAAAGACCGGCCTAGACTTTGTGCGTGCCTGACACCCGACATCTGCTGATCTGACTTCACAAGCCAAGGAGACATCTTCATGAACACTTTGAATCGCGCCGACTCCACGACTCGTTCGTACCGTCGACATCTGCTCGCGGCCATCGCGCTGGCTGCGCTGGCCGGTGGCCCGGTCGTCCATGCCCAGACGGCAGGCCAGGCCTATCCGAGCCGGCCCATCCGCCTGGTGGTCGGCTTCCCGCCTGGCGGATCGTCGGATGCCACGGCCCGGTTGCTGGGCGCAGCGCTCAGCACCCGGCTGGGCCAGCCCGTGATCGTCGACAACAAGCCCGGGGCCAACACCGTGATCGCTGCGCAATACGTCAAGAGCCAGCCGGCCGACGGCTACACGCTGCTCGCTGCCCAGTCTTCGTTCGTCATCAGCCCCTCGCTGCAAAAGCTGAACTACAACATCGCCACGGACTTCACCTCCGTCGCGCTCCTGGGCGTGATTCCGCTGGTCATGGTGACGCCCAATGAGCTGCCGGCGAAATCGGTGTCCGACCTGTTCGCCATGGCCAAGGCGCAGCCGGGCAAGCTTTCCTACGCAAGCTACGGCGCAGGCAGCGCAGGCCATATCGCATCCGAGCAGATCCTGGTGCGAGCCGGCATCGACATGGTTCATGTGCCGTACAAGGGATCCGGCCCCGCCATCGTGGATGTGATGGGCAACCAGGTGGCCATGATGCTGGCCACGGTGACGGCCTCGATGGGCGTTGCCAAGGAGGGCAAGGTGCGCGCCATCGCGGTGACCAGCGCAAAGCGGGTGGCGGCATTGCCCGCTGTGCCGACGTTGGCGGAATCGGGCCTGCCGAACTACGAATTGGTGGAGTGGGAAGCCATACAGGCCCCCGCCGGCACGCCCAAGGACGTGGTCGAGACCCTGAACAAGGCGTTTCGGGACGTGGTTTCCTCGCCGGAGGTCCGCGAGAAATTGGCCAATCTCGGGATCGAGGCGGACGCTTCCAAATCGGCTGCCGAGGTCGGGACCTTCATGCAGAAGGAGCGCGACAAGTTCGCCAGGATCGTCCAGGACCGCGGCATCAAGGTTCAATGAATCGATGTGCCGTGATGTCTGCAGCCCACCCAACCATTCAGCAACCAAATTCAGGAGCGGCCATGAACGAGTCTTCTGGCGTTGAATCTTCACGGACCGAAAAGGACTACGTCGGCGAGGTGAGCATCCCCCGCGACAAGCTCTACGGCGTGAACAGCGTGAGAGGGCAGGACAACCTGACCGTCTCGACTCAAACCGTGGGCCACTACGCCGAGTTCGTCAAGGCCTTCGCCCAGGTCAAATGGGCCGCGGCGCTGGCGAACCGGGATCGTGGCGTGATCGAAGCCGAGGTCTGCGACGCCATCGAGCAGGCATGCCGGGATCTCATCGATGGAAAGTTCAAGGACTCCCTGATCGTCGACTTGATGGAAGGCTCCGGCGGCACGTCCACCAACATGAACTTCAATGAGGTGATCGCGAACCGGGCGCAGGAGGTTCTGGGCAGCACTGCCGGCTCCTACGAGGTGGTGCATCCCAACGACCACGTCAATCGATCGCAGTCGACCAATGACGCGTACCCCTCGGCGCAGAAGATCGCGACCTACGAAATGCTCGCGCCCCTCGTCGACGCCCTGACCGGGTTGGCGGCCACATTCGACCGCAAGGCCAGGGAATTCGCAGACGTCCTCCATCTCGGGCGCACATGCCTGCAGGACGCGCAACCGATGCGACTGGGCCATGTGTTCGAGGGCTATGCCGCCCTGACCCATCGATTGAAGGCAGAGTTGGCGGCGGTGCGAGCCAAGCTGCTGACCCTGCCGCTGGGCGGCACCGCGATCGGCACGGGCTTCGGCGCGCCCGAAGGCTACCGGGCAGCGGTGTTCGCGCACCTGGCCGAGCTGACCGGCGTCAGCTACCTTGCCCCGGACAACTCGTTCGACGCGATGCAGAACATGGACACGTTCTCCAGGGTGTCGGCGGAACTGCGCACCTGCGCGACCGCGCTGGCCAAGGTTGCGTCCGACCTGACAGTGCTTTCTTCCGGACCCGTGGGCGGGCTCGGAGAACTGCGGCTCCCGGAAGCGCAGGCCGGTTCGTCCATCATGCCGGGCAAGGTCAACCCGGTCCTGCCGATGGCCATGATCCAGTTGAGCTTTGCAATCGTCGGCAACGACGTTGCAGTGGCCCAGGCTGTCCAGTACGGCGAACTGGAGATCAACCACTTCGAACCGGTGGTGGCGTCACGGGTCTTCGACAGCATCCACTTGTTGACCCATGGCATCCAGCGCTTCAGCGCGAAATGCGTGGCCGGCATCACGGCCGATCGCGCTCGCAACGAGGAGCACCTGCTGGAATCGATGGCGGTCGCGACGGCGCTGGTGCCGCGCCTCGGCTATGCGAAGGTGAGCAAACTCGCTCGCCAGTCCGTGGACGAGCAGCGCTCGCTGGTGGCGATCCTGGATGCGTCCGGGATCCTGTCGAGGGATAACACCCTGGCAGCGATTCAGAAGGCCTCTGTTCCTGCTTTCTGATGCCCGTGGCCGCGGGCTTGCCTCAGATCCTTTCGGCAGACTCGGTCCACGCGTGCAGCTGCATCAAACCGGGCAGCGACGGATGGAGGGCCCTCAATTCCTTCCGGACGGGCCCGTCCAGGATGGAGCTTGCGAGGTCAAAGGTTTCTCTTCCGAGTTCGCCGTACTCCCCCTGGCGGACATGGAGAAACATGCTCCGTTCGGCATGGAGCTCGGGCACGAAATGCTGGCGCACCGCGGCGGCTGACCGGCCCCCCTGCAGAAAGCACAAAGGGGTGGTGACGGCCCATCCGATCCCGCCCGCCACCATGGCCGTCAGCGTATCGGCGGTCTCGACTTCCAAGCGGCGCGCCGGGTTGATCCCGACCCGTCTGAGCGCACGTTCGACCTGCTCGCCAAGGTGTGACTGAACGTTGTATCGAACGATGGGAAGCTGCTTCGCCAGTTCCACGAGGTCGGGCACGCTGCGGCAGGCCCACGCGTATCCCTTGGGCGCAATGACGAAGAAACGCTCCGACAAGAGAAGGTGATTCGCCATGCCATCGAGGTCGAGGCTTCGCGTCGAAATGACGAGATCAAGTTCACGCCTGGCGAGCGCTTCCGCCAGATTGGGCGTCAGGCCCGTGCGAACGGACAACTGCGCGGTCCCGCGAATCAGCTGCTGCACCAACTGCGTTCCGCAAGTGGCGGCGAACGAGTCGACGAGGCCCACGCGAAGACTGGGCTTGATGCCCTTGCTGGCTTCGATCACCGCGCCCCGCAGGTTCATGGCCTGGTCGAGCAAGGTGGCGCCACGGTTGACCAGCGCCACACCCGCGGCCGTGAGCGTCAATGGACGGGCCGAGCGATTCAGGAGCGGGGTGCCGAAGTTGTCTTCCAGCAAGCGCACCGACTGGGACACCGCTGACTGCGTGATGCCAAGATGCTCGGCCGCCTTGGACATGTTGCAGTCTTGCGCGGTGGCCAGGAAGATCCGTAGCGCTTGCATGTCGATCGGTCGCGTCTCCGCCATATTTGCACCTTCAATTCAAGGCGGCAATCTTGCCTCATCGTCGGCCTGCGAGGACGGCGCAGACGGGATCGAGGCCAGTGGTCAGGACGCGTGCAAGCGCAAGAAGTCCATGACGCGTTGCTGGGCCGCATCGGCATCGACGTTCGTGTACAGCGCGAGGTGGGTGCCTTCTTCGAGCTTGAACAACTCGGCGCCCGGGATCGTCTCGGCCGCGAAGTAGCTCTGCGCAGGTGGAAGGTCCGAGTCGACCGTGCCCTGGACGATCAGCGTCGGTGCGGTGATCCGTTCGAGCTCGAGTGATTCGATCCGGCCGAACTGCTCGATATCGTTGTCGTAGCCTGCCCGCCGGTCCTTGCCCTGCTCGGCGGTCGGGCCCAGGTCGAGGATGAACTGGCGCTTGGTGTCATCCGCGAAGACCTCGGCCACCTGCTGCGCCAATTGCTCCTTGGTCAAGTCTCCTTCGCTGCTTAGCGCGCCCGCGATGTACTGCCTGGGCTGATGCGCCGCGAGCACCCGCATGAGCCAGCGTCCCGCCGCTGTCGTGAACATCAGCCGGTTGACGGCCGTCATGTGCGTGTCGTGGTACGCCTGGCCGACCGCGGCAAAGGCGACCAGCGACATGAGCTTGCCGGGATGCCTGACGGCCAGCCGGTAGCCGGCAGGACCGCCACCGGACCATGTGTAGACCGCGGCCCTCGCGATGCCGATTTCGTCCAGCAGCGCGGCGAGCAGGTCGGCCTGCTGGTCGATGGTGCGCCGGTCATGCAGCGTGGTGCCGAGGTAGCCGGGCCGGGAAACCAGGATGGCCTTGAACTCGTCCTTCGGCAGTAAGCGGGCCATCAGCTCGGCCGCGTCGATGCCGCCCGGGCTGCCGTGGATCACGAGCACCGGAATGCCTTCGCCGACAACGGCGTACTCGATCGGGCCGAGCGGCGTGTCCGCAATGGAGGGGGTCAATCGCACCCGCTGCACCCCTGCCTACTTCGACGCACTCCCCGCACTCGCCAGCTTGTCATGCGCTTGTTCGACGGTGAAGCTCGCCGCCTTCTGCCGCGGCGGAAACTCCTTGAAGGTCGCCATGAACTCGCCCACGATCGCCTGCGCCGCGAACATGCGATAGCCCTTCGACATGAACCAGTCGTAGTAGGTGTTGGAAGTGATGTCGGCCCGCTCCAGCGGATCGGTGCGGAGGTTGAAGCACTTGGGCGTTCGCAGCACGGTGAACGGGTCCATCCAGATCTTCAGCGTGCCTTCGGTGCGCTGCTCCAGGAAAACGAACTTCCAGTTGTTCATGCGCACCGCGACGAGGTTGGAATCGTCGTCGAAGTACATGAAGCCCTGGCGCGGGCTCTTCACGCCCTCGGTGGTGAGGAAGGGCAGCAGGTTGTAGCCGTCCAGGTGCAGCTTGAACTTCTTGCCGGCCGCCGCATGGCCGCCCTTCTTGCACTTCCCGACAATGTCCGGCTCGCCCGCCATCGCCAGGAAGGTCGGCAGCCAGTCGTGGTGCTGCACGATCTCGTTGCTCACCACGCCCGCCGGCACCTTGCCGGGCCAGCGCACCAGCATCGGAATGCGGAATGCGCCTTCCCAGTTGGTGTCCTTCTCGCTGCGAAACGGCGTCATGCCCGCGTCCGGCCAGGAGTTCATGTGCGGGCCGTTGTCGGTCGAATACATGACGAAGGTGTCTTCCGCGATGCCGAGTTCGTCCAGCAGGTCGAGCAGTTGGCCCACGTGCTTGTCGTGGTCGACCATGGTGTCGTGGTAGGTGGACTGGCTGTCGCCCGCCTGCCCCACGCTCTCCGGCTTGGGATGCGTGCGGAAGTGCATGTGGGTGGTGTTGACCCAGCAGAAGAAGGGTTGGTCGCCCTTGGCCTGCTTCTTGATGTACGCCGCGGCGCCGGAGACGATCTCGTCGTCGATGGTCTCCATGCGCTTGCGCGTCAGCGGTCCGGTGTCCTCGATCTTCTGCTTGCCGACGCGGCCCCAGCGCGGCTCTTCCGTCTTGTCGTCCTTGTCGGTGGCCTGGCACTTGAGCACGCCGCGCGGCAGGAACTTGGCGCGGAAGCGTTCGTCCTTCGGGTAGTCCGGATCTTCCGGGTCCTCCTCGGCATTCAGGTGGTAAAGGTTGCCGAAGAACTCGTCAAAGCCATGCACCGTGGGCAGGTACTTGTTCATGTCGCCCAGATGGTTCTTGCCGAACTGCGCGGTCGCGTAGCCCTGCGCCTTCAGCAGCTCGGCAATGGTGGCGTCCTCGGCCTGCAAGCCGATGTCGGCGCCAGGCATGCCGACCTTCGACAAGCCCGTGCGATGCACGCTCTGTCCGGTGATGAAGGAGGACCGGCCGGCGGTGCAGCTCTGCTCGCCATAGGAGTCGGTGAACATCATGCCTTCGCGGGCGATGCGGTCGATGTTCGGGGTGCGGTAGCCCATCACGCCGTGGCTGTAGCAGGAGAGGTTGTAGATCCCGATGTCATCGCCCCAGATGACAAGGATGTTGGGCTTCTTCGCGGAATCGGCCTTCTTCGACTTTGACGCCATGCTCGCTCCTGGTGGTTGAGGTGTCGATCAAGAATCCGCGGCTGGCGCTCTTACAAAAGGCCGTTGCGACCTTGCTGATTCCACTCCCCGACTGGCCAAGCCGAAGCTTCATGCTAGCCGTCATGCACATTGCATTGGTGTAGTCCGATGCCTACGCGAAGCGATTCAACACCCTCCGTGCGAACACTTGCGCGGGGCGGACGGCAGGGCGCCGTCGATGGGTGCCGAGTGCTTGCTGGCGCCGCGCTTGGCGCGCCATGCACGACACGCATCGAAGCCGCGGCATGCCCCGCTGGCAAACAGCCCCGTTACCGCGAGCATCGCCGCCGTGTGTACGCCGATGGCGGCCAGGGCCAGCCACAGCGTGTCCGAGGCGCTGCCTGCCCGCGCCGCCGGGTCGCCCATGCACAGCGGCGCCAAGGCCGGCACCAGCATCAGGCCGGCGCCGTGCGCGGTGGACATCATGAAGGCCCACAGCGCCAGCCCGGCATGCCCCGCGGGTTGACGTGCCAGGCGGGGTGCGCGGCCCGACAGGTGCACGCCAGCGGCCACCACCATCAACCCACCCGCCACCACTTGCATCGCCGTGCGATCCATCGACACGCCGAAGGCCACCGCCGCTGCCACCAGCGCCACCGAGGCCGCATGCCCCGCCGCGATCGGCAGCAGCGCCCGCAGCGCCTGCGCACGGTCCTTCGAACGCAGCGCCCAGGCGGCCGCCAGCATCCAGCCGCTGGCCGGATTCAGCCCGTGGAAGGCGCCGAGGCCCGCGACCGCAAGCCACGGCCAGAGGCTCGCCATGCTGTCCATTTGCCTGGCCTTTTCATGCGGCGCCGCGCCTCAGGCGTCGGCGTGGCAACAGGCGTGACCCGCCGGCGCAGGCTTCAAGACCGACGCGGGCTCGTAGAGGTCATGGTGGCGCACCCAATCCATGGGATAGGCCAGGTTGTGCTCGTCGCGGCCCTTGGGCGTGAGGTCGAGCATGTTGTAGGTGCCCATCATCACTTCGACGCCACGCCCGTAGGTCGAGTACGTGTGGAACACCTCGCCCGCCTCGTCCTTGAAGAACACGCTGACGCCGGGCAGTTCCTCGCGCATGAAGTGGCGCTTGCCGTAGTTGTAGTCGACCTCGTTTCGCGCCTTGTCCTCCGGCGTGAAGCTGACGCCGAAGTCGAAGTTGAAGTCGCTGCCATGCGAGGACACCCAGTTGAAGCGCCAGCCCATGCGCGCCCGGAAGCGCTCGATCTCGGCCAGCGGCGCGCGCGAGATGACGAGCATGGTCACATCGCGGTGTTCCAGATGGATCTGCATGCCGTCGATGTGGTCGGCCATGTACGAGCAGCTCTGGCAGCCCTGCGCCCAACCCGGGCCGAGCATGAAGTGCTGCACCAGCAACTGGCTGCGGCCTTCGAAGAGCTCGGCGAGGCGGCGCGGGCCGTCGGGCGTGTCGAAGATGTAGTCCTTGTCGATGCGGGTCCACGGCAGCGCGCGGCGCTCTCGGGCGATCTCGTCGCGCAGGCGCGTCAGTTCCTTTTCGCGGGCGAGAAGTGACTTGCGCTGGGCAAGCCATTCGTCATGCGAGACGACGGGATGGTTCATGGTGCTGGCTTCAGCGGTGGCTGTGTTCATGGTGAGTTCCTTGGCTCGATGAGCCTTTGCGTTTGGACAAGGCGCGGCCCAGCCGGCCGTGGCTGGCCCGCGATTGATTCGATTGCGATGGCCGAGGGGGTCGTCAGGCCAGCGTGCTGGCCTTGCCCTAAGTGGCGCTCGATGCGCGTGCCGGGCGACGAACGACGCGCACCTTGCCGCTGGAGCCACCGCCGCAGTAGAAGAGCCCGGCCCCATCGGATTCAAGGCCGCTGACGGCCATGCCGGGCGGCATCGCCACACTCTCGATCACCGCGCCGCTCTGCGGATCGATGCGGCGAATCTCGCTCGCCTCGTCTTCCCACGTGCCGTGCCACAACTCGCCATCGACCCAGGTCACGCCGGTGACGAAGCGGTTGGTCTCGATGGTGCGGATCACCGTGCCGGTCTGCGGGTCGATCTGGTGGATCTTGCGGTCGCGGTACTGGCCCACCCACAGGCTGCCCTCGGCCCAGGTGAGCCCGGAGTCGAAGCCGTGGCCCGGCGCCGGTATCGTGGCCAGCACCTCGCCAGTGGCCGGATCGATCTTGTCGATGCGCTGTTCGGCGATCTGGTAGAGGTGCGTGCCGTCGAAGGCGGTGCCGGCGTCGCAGGCGCGGTCGAGCGCGCGGGTGGTTTCCCCGCTCTGGGGGTCGAAGGCGATCAAGCGGGTGCCGGTGGCGGCCCAGATGCGCTTGCCGTCGCTGGTCACGCCGGCGATCTTCTCGGCGCCGTCGAAGGGGCCGTATTCGCGCACGATCTCCGCGGCTTGCGCGGCAGCTTCGGGCCTGGACTTGCCGCGGGACGGGGCGGTACTGAGGGACATCGCTGGCTCCTTGTCGCGCCTGGAAGCGGCGCCATGGAGCGAACTCTATTCAATCGGCAGCGCTGTGGGGAGTAACAAGATCGTCGTGAATCCCGCAAGCGGCGGCGCCAGCCAGCGCCGCGCCCTGGCCTGCCCGATGGCGCGCACCCTTCCCTCCGCCTCCAGGTCGGCCAGCGCCCGCTGCACCGTGCGCTGGCTGGCCCCCAGTGCCAGGGCCAGCGCGGAGGTCGACCAGGCCGCGCCGTCGGACAGCAGCGCCACCAGCGCGCCCTGCTCGCCATCGACGGGCGGCGCGAGCACGACGACGGGGCGCTCGTCGTGCGGCTGCAACTCGAAGCCGCGCGCCGTGGCCTCGATGCCGGCCAGGGGCTTGAGCAACGCGCGCAAGCGGCCGATCTCGACGCGAAGACGGGCCCGGTGTGTCTCATCCGGATGGCGGGTGCGAAAGGCGTATTCGATCAACGCTTCGCGGTCGGCATCGCCCGGCCAGGCCTCGGCCAGGGCGCGCGCCAGCGCGAACAGGATGGGCCGGCGTGCCAACGGCAACCAGGTGCCGGCGGCATGCACCCGGTGGCGCAGCGCATCGATCACCAGCGCGTCGGAATCGAGCAGCGCAGCCACTTCGTCGAGGCGCAGCGCCTGCTCGCTGCCCCCCACGCGGCGACGGGCCGCGGTGCGGCCAAACGCCGCCTGTGCCTCCGCCACCTCGCCCAGCAGCGCCGGCACGCGGGCGCGTTCCGCCGCCTCGCGCGCGCGGGTCAATGCCGCTTGCGCCGGGCCGATCCGCAGCGAACGCAATGCGAGTTCCGCGGTGGCCAGTTCCGCCACCGCCGCCAGCGAGGGCGGCAAGCCGCGCAGGTCGAGCCGCGCCAGGGCTTCCGCCGCCTCGTCCAATCGGCCGATCAACAGCAGCCGCCGCGCCGCGATCAACCGCGCCTGCAGTGCGTTGCGAGGGTCGGCGCGCGCCTCCAGCGTGCTGGCCGCGGCGGCCAGCGCCCGCGGCGAGCCGCCGAGGTCGCGCATGGCCAGCGCCACCTCGGCCTCGGCGACCACGCAACGGGCACGGGAGTGCTCCTCATGCGCGCCGAACGCGCGGCCGGCGCGCCGCAGCAGGTCGCGGGCGCGCGCGAGTTCGCCGAGCTGCGCCATGGCGATGCCACGCAGCGCCAGCGCCGGCGGGTCGTCGCGCAGGGCCACGCGCTTGAGCGCGCCGAGCGCATCGCCCGCAGCCAATGCGCGTGCGGAAGCGGAGATCAGGGAATCCATCGCCTCAGGCTAACCTGCCGCGCGTCCCCGCGCTTGCGCGCTCTCCGCCGCCGACACGCCCGCCAGATGCGCCACCAGCAGCCGCGCTGCCGGCGACAGCCTGGCCTCGTCATGGAAGCAGATCGCGAAGCGCCGCCTCGCCCACTTGTCGGTCAGCGGCACGGTCTTCAGCCCATGGGCCGGCGCCACCGGATCCGCCACCTCGCGCGGCACGACGGCAATGCCCAGGTTGGCGCGCACGCAGCGCAGGGACGCCTCGAAGGTCGACACCACCGCGCGGTAGCTGATCGGCTTGCCGATGATCGCCGCCGCCCGTGCCAGCATGGTATGCACCGCCGTCGAGGCCGGCAGCCCGACGTGGTCGTATTCCAGCGTCTCCTCGAAGTCGCAGCGCTTGCGGCGCGCGATGGGATGCGAGGGATGGGCCACGATCGCCAGGTGGTCGTTGCGATAGGCGCGCGTCTGCAGGCCTTCCAGGTCCGCCGCATCCCAGCACACCCCCACAGGCGCCAGGCCTTCGCGGATGCTGCGCACCAGGTCGCGGCTCAGCGTCTCCTCGATGTCCACGCGGATGTCGCGATGCGCCGGCATCTGCATGAAGCCCGCGATGTCGTCCGGCAGGAATTCCGCGATCGACGACACCGAGGCCAGCACCCGCACCTGCCCCTTGATGCCCTTGCCATACGCGCTCATGTCGCGGGCCACGCGGTCGGCACCGGCCAGCATGGCGCGCGCATGTTCCAGCAGGATCTCGCCGGCCCCGGTCGGTACGACGCCGCGCCGCTGGCGCTCGACCAGCACATTGCCGACCACGGCCTCCAGTTGCGCGATCCGCTTGCTGATGGCGGACGGGACGATGTGGTGCTGCTCGGCGGCGCGGGCGATGTTGCGCGTCTCGCAGACCGCGACGAAGAGGCGGAGGCTGGTCAGGTCGAGGTCGTGCATGAGATTCCGATCTGGAACGTCTGGCGTTCCAGGTTACCGCTTTTGCAATGCATTGGGAATCCCTAAAGTCCATCCCACGACGCAAGCCCTCCGCGTCGACAAGCTGGAGACAAGCAAGCATGAGCACCCAACACCGCCGACTGCCCGCCACCGCCGTGATCCGCGAGGTCGGCCTGCGCGACGGCCTGCAAAGCATCGCCACCATCCTGCCGACCGAACACAAGCGCGAATGGATCCGCGCCGCGCATGCCGCCGGCCAGCGCGAGATCGAGGTCGGCTCCTTCGTTCCGGCGCGCCTGCTGCCGCAACTGGCCGACACCGGCGAACTCGTGGCCTTCGCGAAGACGCTGCCGGGCCTGTTCGTCTCGGTGCTGGTGCCCAACCTGCGCGGCGGCGAAAGCGCCATCGCGGCCGAAGCCGACCTGATGATCGTCCCGCTCTCGGCCAGCCACGCGCACAGCCTGGCCAACCTGCGCAAGACGCCCGATGACGTGGTCGCCGAAGTGGCCCGCATCCGCGCCGCCCGCGATGCTGCCGGATCGAAGACGCTGATCGAAGGCGGCGTCGGCACCGCTTTCGGCTGCACGCTGCAAGGCCAGGTCGACAAGCAGGAAGTGCTGCGCCTGATGCAAGCATTGCTCGATGCCGGCGCCGACCGCGTGAGCCTGGCCGACACCGTCGGCTATGCCGACCCGGCCATGGTGCGCGACCTGTTCGAGGACGCCGTGAAGATCGCCGGCGAGCGCTTCTGGTGCGGCCACTTCCACGACACGCGCGGGCTCGGCCTGGCCAACGTCTATGCCGCGCTGGAAGTCGGCGTGAACCGCTTCGACGCCTGCCTCGCCGGCATCGGCGGCTGCCCGCATGCACCCGGCGCGAGCGGCAACGTCTCGACCGAAGACCTGGCCTACATGCTGGGCAGCATGGGCATCGAGACCGGCGTCGAAATCGACCAACTGTTGGCGCTGCGCCAGCGCGTCGCCGGCTGGCTGGCCGGCGAGACGCTGCACGGATCGCTGTGGCAGTCCGGCCTGCCCAAGACCTTCGGCCAATCCTTCGCCACCGCCTGAACACCAATACCGAGACAACACCCCATGACAACCACCACTGCCCCTCTCCCCCTCGCCGGCGTCCGAGTCCTCGAGTTCACCCACATGGTCATGGGCCCGACCTGCGGGATGATCCTGGCCGACCTCGGCGCCGAGGTCATCAAGGTCGAGCCACCGGGCGGCGACAAGACCCGCAAGCTGCCGGGCCTGGGCATCGGCTTCTTCCGCTCCTTCAACCGCAACAAGAAGAGCGTCGTCATCGACATTGGCACCGAGGAAGGCCGAGAGACCGCCGCCGAGCTGGCCGGGCAATGCGACGTGGTGCTGGAGAACTTCCGCCCCGGCCTCATGGAAGACTTCGGCCTCGACTACGCCACGCTGTCGAAGAAGTTCCCGCGACTGATCTACGTGACGCACAAGGGCTTCCTGCCCGGCCCCTACGAGAAACGACTGGCGCTCGATGAGGTCGTGCAGATGATGGGCGGCCTCTCGTACATGACGGGCCCGGTCGGTCGGCCATTGCGCGCGGGCACTTCGGTCAACGACATCATGGGTGGCATGTTCGGCGCGATCGGCGTGCTGGCCGCGCTGCGCGAGCGGGAGCTGACGGGCAGGGGTCAGGAAGTGCAGAGCGCGCTTTTCGAGAACTGCGTGTTCCTCAGCTCGCAGCACATGCAGCAGTTCCTCATGACCGGCGAGCCGCCGCCGCCGATGCCCTCGCGCGTGTCGGCCTGGAGCGTGTACGACGTGTTCACGCTGGCTGAAGGGCAGCAGCTCTTCATCGGCGCGGTGAGCGACAAGCAGTTCGCCACCTTGTGCAAGGTGCTGGAGCGCACCGACCTGCTGTCGTACCCCGGCTTCGCGGACAACGCATCGCGTGTGGCCGTGCGGCCCGAACTGCTGGCCAAGCTGGGCGAGATCCTCATCGACCACCGCATCGAGGAACTCTCGCCCAAGCTCGAAGCCGCAGGCATTCCCTACGCGCCCATCATGCGCCCCGAACAGCTCGTCGAAGACCCGCACCTCAAGGAGAGCGGCGGCCTGGTGCCGATGACGACGGAAGACGGCGGCGTGACCGACGTGGTGCTGCTGCCGCTCATGATGGGTGGTCGCCGCCCCGGTGTGCGCAGCGCGCTGCCCGGCATTGGGGAGCACACGGAAGAAATCCTCGCCGGCCTCAAGAGCCGGGCGCTCGCCTGATCAAGCATTTCAAAAGACCTCCGGAGACAACACAATGACTTTCGCAATTCAACGCCGCGGCATCACTGCCCTCTTCGCCTCGCTGGCCCTCTGCGGCGCAGCCACCGTCGTGCACGCCGCCGACAAGAGCAAGCCGCTGCGCGTGGTGCTTCCGGTCGGCGCGGGCTCGGGCGTCGACACCATCATGCGGGCGGCCACGCCCTCGCTGACCAAGGCACTGGACGGTCAGCCCGTCGTCATCGAGAACCTGCCGGGCGCGGGCGGCATCACGGGCGCCACCGTCATCGCGCGTGCGGCGCCGGATGGGCAGACCATCGGCGTCGTCTCCAACAACCACGTGGTGAATCCGAGCGTCTTCAAGAAGATGCCCTTCGACGCGATCAACGACTTCACCGTGATCTCGGTGGTGGGCGCCACTCCCTTCGTGCTGGTTGTCAATCCGAGCAAGGTCCCCGCGAAGAATGCCAAGGAATTGCAGGCCCTGCTCAAGGCCAAGCCCGATACGTACAACTACGCCTCCTCCGGCAACGGCACGATCCTGCATCTCGCCGGCGCCATGTTCATGGATGCCGCGGGCGTCGACGTGCGTCATGTGCCGTACAAGGGCGTCGGCCCGATGGTGGCCGACATCATGGGCGGCCAGGTCGAGATGGGCGTCGTCGCGGTCCCCGCGGTGCAGGGCCAACTCAAGAGCGGCGGGTTGCGCGCCATCGGCGTGATGGGCAAGACCCGCGTGGCATCGCTGCCCGACGTGCCCACGATGGCCGAGCAGGGATTCCCGGACGTGGACGTCGCGGGCTGGTTCGCGGTCGTCGGACCGGCCAAGCTGCCGCCAGCGGAGGTCAAGCACCTCCACAGCGCCGTCGTCACGGCCTTCTCCATGCCGGAAACCAAGGAGGCCATGGCGAAGCAGGAGAACATCATCAACCCGATGACGCCCGAGGCCTCGCTGGCCTTCTTCAAGGCCGAGCAGGAGCGCTATGCGCGGCTGGTCAAGAAGGCCAACGTCACGGTCGAATAGCAAGCCCGCAAGCAGGAAGGATCACGACCATGGCGCTCTATCGAATCGGCGGGCATGCGCCGCACGTCCCGGCCTCGGCCTTCGTGGCGCCTGAAGCCACGTTGATCGGCCAGGTCAGGCTCGGCGAACAGGCCAGCGTCTGGTTCGGCGCCGTGGTCCGTGGCGACAACGAACCGATCGACATCGGCGATGCCAGCAACATCCAGGAAGGCGCCGTGCTGCATGCCGACCCGGGCTTTCCGCTGCGCATCGGCGCCAACGTGACGGTGGGGCACCAGGCCATGTTGCATGGCTGCACCATCGGCGAGGGCTCGCTGATCGGCATCCAGGCGGTCGTGTTGAACGGCGCAGTCATCGGCAAGAACTGCCTCGTCGGTGCAGGCGCCATCGTGACCGAGCGCAAGGTCTTCCCTGATCGCTCCCTGATTCTTGGTGCGCCCGCCAAGGTTGCTCGGCAACTGACCGACGAAGACGTGGCGCGACTGCTGCAAAGCGCCGCCGGCTATGCACGGCGCGCAGCCGAATACAACGGCGGCCTCGAGCGCATCGACTGATACCTCACAAAACCGGAGATCCGCATGACCGACTTGTCCGAGAACCCGATGGGCCTTCAAGGCTTCGAGTTCGTTGAATTCGCTTCGCCCGTCGCGAACACCCTGGAGCCCTTTTTCGAGAAGCTCGGCTTCACGCTGGTCGCCAAGCACCGCTCCAAG